>DAITMW010000267.1:0-10622 GCA_036834945.1 Steroidobacteraceae bacterium | reverse complement strand
CTGCGGCAGATTCTCGGGGACGATGCGCGAGCACCCCAGATCATCAAAACGGTTTACGGCGAAGGCTATGTCGTTGGTGTCTCCGTCGAAGCCCATTAATTCACAAAAAAATGTGCCTGCGGCCCAAGTGGGCCAGCGTTTTTCGGACAACGGCTTCGTTGCCGCTCCCTGCGCGGGCCTCGCGAAAAAGCGCGGTTTTTGCCGGCTATGCGGATAGCGTTATGGCCGCAATCGCTCTTCGGCCGGCTGATCGCGGCATCGGTCCTGGCAGTGCTGGTGGCCGAATTGTTCGCGTTTGCCCTCATCGCGCGCGAGCGCGAGCTTTTCGTATTGCAAGGAAATGTTCGGGAGTGGTCGCGGCGGATCGCCGAGGTCACTTTCATGCTGCAGCCCTTGAGCGCCACCGAGCGGGAGGCGGCGGTCAATCGTCTGATCGAGCAGCCGCGGCGTTTTGCGCGGTCCCTGGGTGGGTTGTATCGGCGCCGCGAGTCGTTCCCATCTTCGCCTGACGGCGACCCGCCTCGCCAGTTCTCTCCGCCGCAACTCATCGTCGTGCCGTTGCCCCTGTCGCCGGATTTCGAGCCGACACTCAAACAGCAACTCGAGGCCACACTGGGCACGGCCTACAAGGTCGCGATCACACCCGCCGCCGGTGTGGCGGGCAAGGCCATTCCGATTCCAACACCGTTCTTCGAGCCTCGCGACGGCTCGGGGCTGAGGCTCTACGATGTCAGCGTCGGGTTTCCCGATGGTGATTCGGCGATCTTCCGAATAGCGCACATGCCACGGGGCGCACCGCTGTCGCGCAATCTTTTCGTCAACCTGGCCTTGCTCGTCGTCGTTCTCGTCATCGCGCTTTATGTGACGGCGCGCAGCATCACCCGGCCGCTTTCAAATCTCGTGAGCGCTGCCGAAGGGCTGGGCCGCAACGTGCGGCAGCCGAAGTTGGAAGAGAAAGGCGCGCGCGAGTTGCGGGACGCGGCCCGCGCGTTCAATACCATGCAGGACAGGTTGCAGCGCTACCTGGATAGCCGCACGCGTGTGCTGGCGGCCATGTCGCACGATTTGAAGACCCCGCTCACACGACTGCGGTTGCAGGTTGAGACGGCTCTCGATGATCCGGCGATCCAGGCGCGTTTCAGCAAAGAGCTCGACGAGATGGAGAGCATGGTGCGCGGTGCGCTCGCCTTGTTCCGCGGGCTCGATGACGATGAGTCGCTGGCGCCAATCGATATCAACGCGCTCGTTGCAACATTGCAATCCGAATTCACCGAGATGGGCGCGGACGTCACTGTGGAAGGCGAAGCGTCTCAGACCTTCACGGGCAAACCGCAGGCGCTCAAGCGCTGTCTTACGAACCTCGTGGCTAACGCGGTGAAATTCGGTGTCCGAGCCAAGATTGTGGTGGAGGATGGCACCGTGTTGGTCATCCGCGTCAGGGACGATGGCCCTGGAATTCCGCAGGAAGAGCTCGAAAGGGTCTTCGAGCCGTTCTATCGTGTTGAGTCCTCTCGTAACCGCGACACCGGCGGCACAGGGCTCGGCCTGAGCATTGCGCGCGACGTGGCGCAGGCACATGGAGGATCGCTGGTCGCGCAGAATCTCCCTGGCGGGGGTCTCGAGGCGCTTCTCGTGTTGCCACGGCGGCGTGCCTGATTCGCTGCAAGCCAGGCTTCCACCTTAAGCGAGCCCACATTCCCTAACGATTGATTACCCCTCGACTGGACCTCGGCCACTACGGTATGGCCGAAAGTTAGGCGAAAGGGGTTGTATGGTCCCACGTTCCTGCACGCTCATCGTTACGACGTACGAGTGGCCGGCGGCATTGGATCTGACTTTGAAGAGCATTGCCCGTCAGTCGGTTGCGCCTGGCGAAGTGATAGTGGCTGATGATGGCTCAGGACCTGAGACAGCCCAGGTCATCGCACGGTGGCGCGCGCAGATCGCGGCACCGGTCGTGCACCTGTGGCAGCCTCACGAAGGGTTTCGCCTGGCTCGCTCCCGCAATCGGGCCATCACGGCCGCGAGGGGCGATTACCTGATCATCGTTGACGGTGACATGGTGCTCCACAAGCACTTTGTCGCCGATCACCTGCTCGCGGCGCGCCGGGACTCCTTCATCCAGGGGGTCCGGTTGCTCACCGAGCCCGCTGCCGCCGATCACATGTTGCGCGCGGGATGTCTGGATCTGAGCTTCTTCGCCAGTGGTATCCGTCGCAGGCGTCATGCCGTGCGCAGCCTGTTGTTGAGCCGCATGTTGTTCTGGAGGCGCGCCGGTCAGAGCGCCATCCGCGGCTGCAACCAGGCCTACTGGAAAAGGGATCTGTTGCGGGTGAATGGCTTCAACGAGGCTTTCGTGGGTTGGGGGCGCGAGGACAACGAGATTGCCGCCCGGCTCTACAACGCTGGTGTTCACAGACGTAACTTGAAGTTTCAGGCGCTCGCCATCCACCTGCATCATCCGCCGCGGCATCCCGTGGGGATCAATCCGAACGATGCCATTCTTCACCAGGCGATCGAGCGCCGCGCGACTTGGTGCGCTCTCGGGCTCGACCGGCATGCCGTTGCTGCGACGTAACCTGTTCGTCCTGGGGCACATGCGCAGCTATTCGTCGCTGCTGTGTCACATCCTGGGGTCCCATCCGCAGATCGACGGCTATTGCGAGACCCACATCAAGTATCGGACACGGTTGGATCTGTTGCGGCTGCGTGCGCGGGTCGTGAAGCTGACAGGTGAGCCGTTGCGCGGCCGGTATCTGCTGGACAAGATCCTGCACAACTATCCCCTTGCCCCCGGTATTTTGCGTAGCCGGCAGACGCTCGCGGTCGTTTTGGTGAGGCGACCGGTCGCGACCTTGCGGAGCATCGTCAACATGGGCCTGCACTACAGCGATATCGCGTGGTACAGAGACCTCGATAGCGTGACCCGTTACTACGAAGAGCGTCTAGCCATGCTCGTCCGGCTCGCCGACCAGGTGCCCGGGCGGGCCGTATTCATTGAAGCCGAGACTTTGTTATCGCGGACCGCGGACGTGCTGCGGGGAGTGGCTGCGCTGTTAGAGTTGACCGAGCCGTTGCGCGCAGACTATCGCCGCTTCGCGCACACGGGAGAAGGCGGATTTGGCGATCCGAGCGAGACGATATTCCGTGGGCACGTCGCGAATGAAACACGCGAGCCACGCACGCCGGTCGTGGTACCCGCGGCGCTCGAAGCGCGCCTCGAAACGGCTTACGCCGTGTGCTGCTCGTCGTTACGCGATCGGTGCGATGTGCTCGCCGCCGCCTGAAAGCGGAGGGCGTGGCAGCTCTTTCAGCTCGTAGTGCTCGTTCTCGTACTCGAGGTAGCTTCCCTGCTCGTACCACGCGCCGAGCACGATACGCTGTGCACGCACACCCTCTACCAGTGTGTCGTGTATGCCCGGTCGATGGGTATGGCCGTGAATGATCCGGCGCACGCCGGCAACCTGGTAGGCCGCCGCAACAGCCTGGGGATTCACATCCATGATCGTGGGGATGGTGCGGGAGGTGTGTTGACGGCTGCCGGCGCGGGCCTGGTTCGCCAGGAGCTCGCGGTCGGCCAGGGGGAGAGCCAGGAAACGTCGCTGCCACGGTGCCGTTCTGACGATACTGCGCAACTCCTGGTAGGAGTGGTCGTCGACACAAAGTGCATCGCCGTGTGTGAGTAAAACCCGCTCGCCATCGAATTCCGCCACGACCGGGTCGGGTAATAGCTGGCAGCCGGTGTTGTCGCAAAAACCGCGGCCGAGCAGGAAGTCCCGATTGCCATGGAGCACGAAACAGGCGACGCCGCTGGCTGTCAGTTCGCGCAGCGCCCGACAGACGACTCTCTTGTCCGAGTCCGTGTCGTCATCTCCCACCCACGCCTCGAAGAGATCACCGAGGATGTAGAGAGCCTCGGCGCGCGCCGCGTGCGTGTGGAGGAACGAGACGAACTGCTCGATGGCTGCCGGTGCGCTGGCATCCAGGTGCAGGTCGGAAACGAACAGCCGACTCACTTCGGTGATGCGATGTCATCCACCGGGGGCGGTGGAAGCGGCTTGGCCACCGGGCCGTTCTGTTGCGCCTGGGACGGGTCGATCACCTCGACTTTCTGGATGACGACCGGCTTGAGCGGTGCATCGGACTTGAAGGGGCCGAAGGAGCCCGTCGGGGTCACGCCGATGCGATCGACGACGTCCATTCCCTGCACGACGCGGGCGAACACGGCATAACCCCAGCGTGTCGGAATCGGGTCGAGGTCGGGGTTGTCGACCAGGTTGAAGTAGATCTGGGCGTTACCCGAGTGCGGTGCATCGCTGCGGGCGAGGCCGACCATGCTGCGCTTGTTCTGCAGGCCGTTGCCGGACTCGTTGAAAATCGGGTCGTGCACGGGCTTGAGCTGGTAGGTCGTGGCGTCATGTCCACCACCTTGAATGACGAAGTTGGCGACGACGCGATGGATGAGCGTATTGGTGTAATAGCCCTCTTTCACGTAGCGCAGGAAGTTCGCACAGGTCAGCGGCGCGCGATCCGGGAGGAGCTCGATGACGATGTCGCCCATGCTGGTCGTGATCTTGACCAGGTGCGATTGCGCCGGGGGCGCAGGGGGCGTCGGGTCGGCCGCGCGGACAGTCGGCTGTGCCAGCAGCATCACGGCAGCGGCGGCCGCCAGGATGAGCGAGCGGGAAAAAAGGCCGAAGCGGCTGAACCGGGTCGTCTTGGGTTTCATCAATCCTCCGTCGTTGGGCCGGTCGGGCAGAGAGCCGCCGGCCGCGAATTCTAATGCTCCCATGAAGCGCGGCGATACGGGAGAGGCTCCTTGTAACGGATTCCCGTAACATTGCGCTTATGAGTGCAATGGACAGTTCAAGCGGCACGGCGTTCGATCAGAACGTCACTACCCGGTTCGCGCCCAGCCCGACGGGCGAGGTGCACCTGGGTAACGCCCGCACGGCGTTATTTAACTTTTTACTGGCGCGGCACTCCGGCGGCCGTTTTCTGTTGCGCATCGAGGACACCGATACGGAGCGCAGCCGCGAGGAACACACCACCGCGGTGATGCAGGATCTGCGCTGGCTGGGCATCGAGTGGGACACCGGGCCCGATCGCGAGGACGAGCACGGGCCCTACCGGCAGTCACAGCGAGCCCCGATTTATAAGCGCTACTTCGAAATTCTGGAGCGCGAGGGTGCGGTCTATCCCTGCTACTGCACGCCGCTGGAGCTCGAACTGTCCCGCAAGGCGCAGCTCGCATCCGGGAAGCCGCCGCGGTACGCCGGCACCTGCCGCAATCTGTCGGCCGCGCAGCGGGAGCAGAAACAGGCGCAGGGCATCGTGCCCAGCATGCGCTTTCACGTTCCGGCTGGCCGCCGCATCGAGTTCGTGGACTTCGTGCACGGCCCGCAGAGCTTTCTCTCCGATGACATCGGCGACTTCGTGATCCTGCGCGCCGATGGCTCGGCGGCCTTCTTTTACAGCAATGCCGTCGACGATGCCTCCATGGAGGTCACGAAGGTCCTGCGCGGTGAGGATCACCTCACGAACACGCCCCGGCAGTTGCTCATTCTCGAGGCGCTCGGCTTGAAAGCCCCGAGTTACGGGCACATCTCTCTCATTGTCGGAGCGGATGGCGCCCCGCTGTCCAAACGGCACGGAGCGACGAGCGTTCGCGAATATCGCGAGCGCGGCTTTCGTCCCGAAGCGTTGACCAATCACCTGTTCCGCCTGGGGCATTCGACGCCTGAGCACGGGTTTCTGAGCCTGGAAGAGATGGCGCGCGCTTTCGACCCGAGCCATCTCGGCCGCTCGCCGGCGCGCTTCGACGAGCAGCAGTTGCAGGTCTGGCAGAAGGAGGCGGTGCACCGCTTGCCGGTTGATGTTGCGCGCCACTGGCTCGCCTCCGTCATCCCGGCGGGGCTGGATGATGCGACCGTGAACGCCTTTCTCGCTGCCGTGTTACCTAACATCGTGCTGCCGCAGGATGCGCGGGCCTGGGTCGATGTTGTGTTTGGCGGTCCACTGGCCCTGGAGCCGGCGGAAGAGCAGGTCATCCGCGATGCGGGCGCCGGGTACTTCTCCGCCGCCGCGAACGCCGCCGAGCACAGCGGCAACGATCTGCCCGCCATCGCCAATGCCGTCAAGGCGGCTACGGGAAAGAAAGGCGCGGCGCTTTACATGCCGTTGCGCGTTGCCCTGACGGGGCGTGCCCATGGACCGGAGCTCGCGCCGCTTTTGAAAGCCATGCCGCCGGGGAAAGCGCGCGAGCGGTTGGTCCGATTCACCTAGACTGTTATTTATGATTCGTATTCACAACTCGTTGACGGGCGAAAAACAGGAGCTGCGGCCGATCGAGCCGGGACATATCGGGATGTATGTCTGCGGCATGACGGTTTACGACTACATCCATATCGGCCACGCTCGGATGCTGACCGTGTTCGATATCGTGAGCCGGTACCTGCGTTATCGCGGCTATGAGGTCACGTACGTCCGCAACATCACGGACATCGACGACAAGATCATCAAGCGGGCCGCTGAGAAGGGTGAGCCGATCGACGCGTTCACCGGCCGCTTCATCCAGGCGATGCACGACGACTGCAGGCTGTTGGCGATGGAGTCGCCGGATCACGAGCCGCGTGCCACCCAACACGTGTCGCACATGATCGAGATGATCGCCACGTTGGTGGAGAAGGGCTACGCGTACGTCGCCGGCGACGGCGATGTCATGTATGCGGTGGCCAAGTTCGACGGCTACGGCAAGCTCTCTGGAAAGAACCTCGCCGATCTGCGGGCCGGGGCACGCATCGAGGTCGATGAGTTCAAGCGTGACCCGCTCGACTTCGTGCTCTGGAAGCACGCCAAGCCCGGCGAGCCCGCCTGGGAGTCGCCGTGGGGACCGGGGCGCCCCGGATGGCATATCGAGTGCTCGGCGATGTCGGCCGACCTGTTGGGTACGCACTTCGACATCCATGGCGGCGGGATGGACCTGAAGTTCCCGCATCACGAGAACGAGATCGCGCAGTCACGCGCCGCGACGGGCGACTGCTTCGCGAACCTGTGGATCCACAACGGGTTCGTGAATGTGGACAATGAGAAGATGTCGAAGTCGCTCGGCAACTTCTTCACGGTACGCGAGGTACTGCCGAAGTTGCGGCACCCGGAAGTGCTGCGGTTCTTCTTTCTGATGAGTCATTACCGCGGGCCGATCAACTATTCGTTCGATCAGCTCGAGCAGGCCGATGCGGCGCTGCGTGGGATTTACACGGCGTTACGTGACGTGCCGATCGTTGAGGCCGTGCCTGGTGAGTACACAGAGCGCTTCCACGAAGTCATGGACGATGATTTCAACACGCCGGAGGCGATTGCCGTGCTGCAGCGGATGACCCGTGAGATCAATCTCGCGAAGGACACCGGGAAGGAGCACAAGGCGGCGGTGTTGAGTGCGGAGTTGCGCTCGCTGGCCAGGGTGTTGGGGATACTGACGCTCGAGCCGGAGCAGTGGTTCCGGTTGGCAAAGCCAGCCATCGTTGCCGATGCGGCGAACGTGTCGGTCGACGAGTCCGCGGCAGTCGCCGACGTTAGGCCGAGCCTCGACGACGCCGAGGTCCAGCGCCTCGTCGACGAGCGCCTTGCCGCACGCAAGGCCAAGGACTTCGCGAGGTCCGATCAGATTCGCGATCAGCTTGCGGCCGCGGGCGTGATCGTCGAGGACAAGCCGGGCGGCAAGTCAACTTGGCGGCGCGCGTAGAAGTCCTCAGCAGTCGCCGCGCGCCGCTTCACATAACTTGACATTCGTTCACCTGGGAACGTTCGCTCCGTTCCAGGGCCTTGACCAGTGAATGCGAATTATTATCATTTGCGTTCCATGCGCTCCTTACGAAGACCCAACAATAATGTCCACTGCTGATGATTCCAAGTTCGCCCCCTCCGCCAGCCTGACGGCGATGGGCTTGTGCGTTGCCTCGATGCTCGGCATCCCGGTCGCGCACGCAGCCGACGCTCCCGCGGCCCCATCCGATCCCGATGGTGACGGCGATGAGGTTGTAACCATCAACGGTGTGCGCTCTCTCATGGCCGACAAGCTGCCCGAGAGCCAACTCGACACTCCGCAGTCACTCACCGTCGTGAGTGAGAAGCTCATGGCGGAGCAGGGCAACACGCGGCTCCAGGACGCACTGAAGAACGTTCCAGGCATCACTCTCAACGCCGGCGAAGGCGCTGCTCGGGGTGACACGGTTAACTTGCGTGGATTTTCTGCCTTCAACGATTTCTTCCTGGACGGCGTCCGCGATGCCGCCATCTATACGCGTGACAGCTTCAACTTGGAGTCCGTGGAGGTCGTGAAAGGGCCGTCCGCGGTGTTGTTTGGTCGCGGCTCGACGGGTGGCGCGATCAACCAGGTGAGCAAAGCTCCATTCTTGCAGGATGCCGACGTGGTGACCGCGAATCTGGGCACCAACAGCCTGTATCGTCTCACCGCCGACATCAACCATCCGATCACCGGCGCGACCGCATTCCGAGTCAATATGATGGGCGAGTCATCGTATGTCGCGGGCCGCGATCTCGTGCACAACCGGCGCTGGGGCCTGGCTCCGTCGATCACGTTTGGCATCGGCGGCCCGGATACACTGACTCTGGCTTACCTGCATCAGCAGGAGAACAACGTACCCGATACCGGGATTCCGTTCCTGAACGGGCGGCCTGCGCCGGTGCCGCGCGAGTCGTTCTACGGTCTCTCATCCAACAGCGTAACCACCCACGACGATATCGCCACGGCGCGCTACAAACACGACTTCAGCCCGGATGTAGTGCTCTCGAACACGCTGCGCTATGCGCATTACGAGTTCAGTTACCTCGATGACCTGCCCAACTACGGCAGGAGTCCGCCGACGGCGACCACTCCGTTGGCGGACATTCTCGTCGGCCGGGATCAACCTTCGAGCACCGGAGTCCAGTCGAACCTGACCGAGCAGCTCGATCTGACGACCCGGTTCCAGACAGGCTTCATCCGTCATACGATCGCCGGCGGCTTCGAGTGGTCGCGCCAGACCCTGGACCTCAATCGCCTCAACAATCCGTTCAACAATAACAACACCTTCATTCCCGAGACGCCGCTGCTCAATCCCGATCCTTACGAGACCATGCCGGTCGAAGGCGTGAGCTCGCAGCAAGACACCGTGGCGCATGCGACGTCGTTCTACGTCACCGACACCATGAACCTCGGGCAGTACTTCGATCTCATCGCCGGGGGGCGTTACGACAAATTTTCGGCCGACTACAAGCAGGTGACGGCGGCCAGCGGCGCGCTGCTGCTTCTCGATCACACCGACCGGCTCGGGAGTCCGCGCGCCGCGCTCGTCTTCAAGCCGACGCCGATGCAGAGCTATTACGTCTCGTATGGCACCTCGTTCGATCCGTCGGCGGAGGCGCTCGCGCTGACGGCCAAGACGGCGAATCTCGGCCCGGTGAAGGGCAGGACCTATGAAGTCGGCGGTAAGGCCAACGTTCTCGATGGTCAATTGCTGCTCACGGGCGCGGTGTTCCGGACCGTGGTCGACAATGCGCAGACCAACGATCCGGAAAATCCCAGCCTTACCGTTCTCAACGGCAATCAACGCGTGCAGGGATTCGAAGCCTACGCGTCGGGGTATCTCACGAAGAAACTCGAGATCACGGCCGGTTACACCTACCTCGACGGCAAGACCATTGCCTCGGGTACGCCCGCCTTCGTGGGGCAGCCTCTGCAGAACGTCGCCAAGAACGCGCTCAATCTGTGGACGGAGTACGAATTCACCAGCCACTGGGAGGCCGGCATCGGGGGCAACTGGCTCGACCGGCGCTATGCCGACTTCGGCGGCACGACTTCCGTACCGGGATACATCGTGTGGAACGCGATGGTGAAATACAAGGTGATGCAGAATCTCGAGCTGCAGTTGAATGGTCTCAACCTGTTCAACCGGTTCTACCTGGACGCGCCTTACTACACGAGCCCCTCGGAGAATCACGTGATCCCGGGAGCCGGTCGCAGCGGGATGTTGACGGTCCGGCTGGCCCTGTAAGACCAACATGGCGCTGACTCTCGAGCAGTTCGAGCGGGCCGCCGAGCTCCAGGAGCACCACGTGCGCCTGCAAAAGCTGCAGCGCATGAGTTATCGCGAGCTGCAGTCGTTACTTTGCGGCGATCCTGCTGAAGCGGCCGTCTGGGTCAGGAGCGCGGCCGAGTATGGTGTGCCTGCGGCCCAGGTGCGACTGGGCCGGATGCTGCTGGAAGGCAATGGCGTGGAGCGGGATGAGCGCGCGGCGTCGAGATGGTTCGTTAGAGCGGCCGACCGCGGCGACGCGGAGGCGATGAACATGGCCGGCCGCTGTCATGAGAACGGATGGGGCGTCGAGGTCGATCTCGAGAAGGCGGCGGCGTACTACCGCTCCTCGGGAGAGGCGGGGCACGACTGGGGTGAGTACAACTTCGCCAATATGTTGTTTGATGGTCGTGGGGTCCCGCGTGATCTCGTGCTCGCGTTTCAGTGGTACGTGCGGGCTGCTCGCCAGGGCCATGGACGCGCGATGAATCTCCTGGCCCGGTGTCTCGAGGAAGGGTGGGGGTGCGCGAAGTCGCTCACGGAGGC
>DAITMW010000266.1:0-10673 GCA_036834945.1 Steroidobacteraceae bacterium | reverse complement strand
GCGAGATCCGCTTCCGTGGCCTGAAGCGCATGCGCGAGAACTTCGTGCGCCGACGGCTGCTGGTACACCGCGGTGAGCTTTACGGTGCCACCAAAGTTGAACAGGCTCGCAAGGATCTGCTGGCCCTCGGCGTCTTCACTTCCGTCACTGTGCAACTGGGCACCAAGGCTGACAGCCAGGGCCAGGTTCCCCTGACATTCAGAGTGCGCGAGCGCCTGTTGCATGCCGTGAGCCTCAACGCAGCCTATTCCACGGATCTTGGCGGTAGCGCGGGCGTAACCTGGACACACCGCAACGTATCAGGCAAGGCCGATCAACTCACTCTCGGTGCCAACGTCCTCAATCTCGGTGGCTCCGCCGCCAACGGAGTCGGTTACGACCTGAGCGCGAAGTACCTGCTGCCCGAATTCGGACATCGCAACCAGACGTTGCAGCTGGCCGTGCAGGCACTCAACCAGTCGCTGCAGGCGTACGATCAGAAGTCGATCACTTTCGGCGCGACACTCACGCGCAAATTGTCGCGCATATGGACTGCGAGTGTGGGCCTGACCGCCCAGGTGGAGCGCATCGGCCAGGAGGCGGAATTCCAGCGGGAATGTCTCGTTGCCGGCTGTGAGCTCGGCCCCGGCGAGAGCGTGCAACCCAAGGACGCCTGTACCGACCCCGGCTGCGTCGCGACGATCTTCACGACGGAGCGCCTGAAAACGACCTACACCCTGTTGGCGCTGCCGATGAGCATCCAATACAACACCACCGGGCTCGACTCGCCGATCGAGGACGCGACCCATGGCATACGCGCCTCGCTGAGCGAGGCGCCGACGTTGTCCTTTGGCGGCGGGGGCGCCAAGTTTTTCATCACCCAGGCCAGCTTCAATTTCTACCTGGACCTGCACGATCTGAAAATGAACCCCGATCCGGGACGCAGCGTGATCGCCCTGCGCGCCCTCGCTGGCCTTGCGCAGGGTGCCGGACAATTGAGCCTGCCTCCCGACCAGCGCTTCTATGCCGGCGGCAGCGGCACGATCAGAGGCTACCAGTATCAGTCTGTCGGCCCGATCTTCCCAGACGGCAACCCGAAAGGTGGCACGGCCATCAACGCCGGAACCGTGGAATACCGGCAACGAATCGGTCGGAGCCTCGGCTTTGCCGTTTTTGTCGACGGCGGCCAGGTCAGCGATAACGTCGACCCGTTCAGCGCCTCGCTGCGATTTGGCGCGGGCGCGGGCGTCCGGTACTACACTCCCATTGGCCCTATAAGACTGGACATCGCACTGCCGATTGCCCGTCGCAAAACCGATACCGATCCCCCTCATTACATCGATGACGCGTTCCAGATCTACATTGGATTGGGACAGGCGTTCTGATGCCGCGCGCACTGAAAATCACAGCCTGGGCTGTCGGCTCCCTGGTAGCCCTGGTGGCCCTGCTGGTCATCGCCGTGCTCATCATCGGCAACACCGACAGCGGCCGCGCCTTCATCGTGCGCACGACCAACCGCCTGACCGACGGTCACGTGCAGTTGTCCGGAATCAAGGGCTCGTTCCCGTCGGCACTGGATCTCGACAGGCTGCAGCTCAGCGACGACCAGGGTGTCTGGTTGATCGCCGAGCACATCTCGTTGCGCTGGTCGCCCATGGCGCTACTGGGCCGTCACGTCGATGTCGACACCCTCCATGTCGGCCGGTTGCACATCGAGCGGGCACCTGTGAGCAAGCCCGATAACAAACCGAGCAGTGAGTTCTCCTTCCCTCACTCGGACCTGAAGCACCTCTCGGTCGACACGTTGGAGCTCGGAGCAGCCCTTGCCGGAACCCCGACGTCGCTGGTGGTCCAGGGCAATGCGCACTGGCGCTCACTCCAGGACGCCGTAGCCAACATCACCGCGCAACGCACCAGCGGCGCGGGTCACTACGCGGTGCAACTGCGTTTCGACGACAACCGCATGGATGCGACCCTCAACCTCAATGAGCCTGCGAACGGCCCGCTGGAGAACCTATTGCAGGTTCCCGGCCTCGGTGACCTGTCCGTCGTGGCGAAACTGAGCGGCCCACGCACCGCGGAGAACATTCAACTCACTCTGGATGCCGGCGACCTGCACGGACGCGTGAACGGCACGCTGAACCTGACTACCGTGTCCGCCGATCTCGACTACACGCTGACGGCGGCCGCGATGACTCCCAGGCCCGACCTCTCCTGGCAGAGCATCGACCTGAAGGGCCGTTGGCATGGCTCGGCCAGCGCACCGGCCGCTGATGGGCATCTCCTGGTCAAACAGCTGAGGATCCCCGGCGGCACCGCGCTCGAGGCACTGAGCGCCAACCTGACCGCCCAGGGAGGGTTGCTCCAGGCGCGCGCCATCCTGACAGGCCTCGTCATTCCAGGTCCACAGCCCAAGCTGCTCCAGGATGCGCCGCTGACAGTGGATGGGTCCGCGCACATGGGCGACCCGAAACGGCCCGTCGATATCACGGCCCAACACAAGCTGTTTGCATTACAGGCGCATGCCATCACCGCAGGGGATCAGAGCGCGCAGCTCGACCTGCGGCTGCCCGATATCACCCCCTTCGCCGCCTTGGGAGGCCAGAAGGTCAAGGGCACAGCCAACGTGAAGGCACACGTGGCGCGCGACGCCAGCTCGACCCAACTCACCGCGGACGTCAACGCCAACATCGACGGCGGCGCGGCAGCCTGGGCTGGCCTGCTTCGCGGAGGCGAAACGAGGTTGCAACTCGCCGGAGCGCTCACAGACGCGAAGATCAACATCGAGCGGCTGCAGCTGAACGGTCCCGCCATCACCGTCGGGGCAGACGGCACTGTGGCCCGCTCGCAAACCCAGGACATCGATCTCCGGCTGAACGTCGGACTTTCCGACCTGACGAAGATTTCGCCGGCCGTCGCCGGCACCCTGAAGATGACCGGCAAAGTCAGCGGCCCCAGTGAATCACTCGGCACCGCCGCGGACCTGACATCGACCCTGTCGGTCCACGGCTCGCCAATGGGCACCCTGTCAGCATCGATCCGTGCGGACGGCCTTCCAAAGGCCCCGCACGGCACCGTGGAGGCGCATGGAGATCTCGACGGTGCGCCTCTGCAACTCGATGTCTCTCTGGAACGTGGCACCGGCGATGTGATTCACGCGATCGTTCGTCGCGGCGACTGGAAAAGTGCCCATATGGAAGGCGACATTTCCAGCGGTGCGGAAGTCGCCAAGGCGCGCGGAGCGCTGCAGCTGCGCATGGATCAACTCGCGGATCTCAACAGACTGCTGGGCAGCACCCTTCAGGGCAGCATCGCGGGTAGCGTGACCATGACCCCCGGCCCTGGCGAGTCACATGCCCAGATCGATCTCGAAGCTCACAACGTGGTGACCGGGGGCGTCGCCGTCGACGCAAAGCTCGCTGCCAACGGCACCATGGACGCGTTGAACGTGGATCTCGAGGGGCAATCACCCGCCATCGGTGGCGAGCCTGCGAGCGTAACCTCGAAGTCTGTTCTCAACACCAAGGGACAGGAGGTCAACATCACCAACCTGGAAGCGAAGTACCACGGACAGACGGTGAAGCTGCTGGCACCCACCACGGTGTCATTCAAGGAGGGGCTCGCCATCCGGGAGCTCGAGCTCGGAGCACAGGAGGCGGTGCTGGAGGTGGATGGCCGCGTCTCGCCAGAACTGGACGTGCGCGTCTCACTCAAACAGCTCAAGCCGGATCTGATCAATGCCTTCGTACCCAAACTACTGGCCAGCGGGACGATCCAGGCCAACGCCCAAGTGCGCGGCAGCACGTCTGCACCGACCGGCAATATTCATGTAGAGGCTCTGGGCATGCGTTCCGCGAATGACGCGGCGCTTGGCCTGCCGGCCGCGGACCTGCGCGCCAATGCGGAATTGATGGAAAAAACGGCGCTGGTGGATGCCAGCCTCACTGCCGGCAACGCCTCGCATGTGACGTTGAAGGGTCACGCTCCGCTCGCGGCGGACGGAGCATTGGATCTGAAGTTCGCAGGGAACCTGGATGTGGGCGTCTTCAATCCACTGACGGAAGCAAGCGGCAAACACGTGACGGGTGAGCTCACCATCGACACGACGGTTACCGGCGCCGCCGCGACACCGGAAATTGGCGGAACCGTGCGCCTCGCCAAGGGGAGCGTCCGCGACTATACCCAGGGCATCAACCTGACTGACATCACCGGTGAATTCGCCGGTAGCCACGGAACACTGCAGATCCAGAGCCTCACGGCTCGGGCCGCGCCGGGTAACGTAACCATCACTGGCACGATAGGCGTCCTGGAGCCACGCATTCCCGTCGACCTCAAGTTGACCGCGAAGGATGCACAGCCCATCTCGAGCAACATCATAACGGCCAACGTGGATGCCGACATGCATCTGACGGGCACGGCTCGAGAGAAACTCGACGTGAACGGCAAGGTCCGTGTGAATCGAGCCAACATCGAAGTGCCGAGCGGTTTTCCTCCCGATGTCGCAGTCCTGGATGTCCGCCGGCCAGGCGAGGCGCCGCCGCCCAAGCCCGAAAAGCCTTTGATCATCGCACTCAACATCACGGTGGATGCACCCCGCCAGATCCTCGTGAAAGGCCGCGGATTGGACGCCGAGCTCGGGGGTCAGATCCGGGTCCGAGGCACTTCCGACACGCCCGTGGTCGGAGGCAGTTTCGATCTGCAGCGCGGCACCTTCACCCTGGGAAGTAGTCAACTCACCTTCACCCAAGGAACCGTCACGTTCAACGGCGAAGGGTTGAAGAAGAAAATCGACCCGACGTTGGACTTCGTCGCCCAGACCCAGGTGGTGGACGTCACCGCCACCGTCAAGATCACCGGACTTGCCGACCAGCCGAAAATCGAGCTCAGCAGCACTCCCGACCTGCCGCAGGACGAGATCATGGCGCGGCTGCTCTTCGGTGAAAGCGCCTCACAACTCTCGGCGCTGCAGGTCGTGCAGATCGGCGCCGCACTGGCGCAGCTCACCGGAGGTGGCGGGGGCGGCTTGAATCCGCTCGCCAAGATTCAAAAGACGCTCGGACTCGATCGCCTCACCGTCGGCAGCGGATCGAGCACCGGCACATCGGCCAACCAACAAAACAAGGATTCGGGCTATAGCGTGGAAGCGGGGCGTTACGTGTCCAGCCGCGTGTTCGTAGCCGTGAAGGAAAGCACCACGGGCCAAAGCCAGCTCGCGGTCGATGTGGATCTGACCAGGCACCTGAAGCTGCAAACGAAGCTGGGCAACGGGTCCGCCTCGGCGCAAGGCACGACGCCGGAGAACGACCCCGGCAGTAGCATCGGCCTCGCGTACCAGTTCGAGTATTAACTATGGCGCTGGATCCGGGCTTCCTGCCCGGCCCACCTGCGGCGGCGGGGCACATCCTGTGCCTGGGCATCGGAGGGGCCGGGGGCTCAGGTCGCCTGCGGCACCCGCACCCGGATATGCAACTCGCGCAGTTGCAGCTCGCTGGCTTCCGTCGGCGCATCCGTCATGGGGTCCGCCGCCGTCTGGGTCTTCGGGAAGGCAATCACTTCACGGATGCTGTCGGCGCCGGCCATGAGCATTGCCAACCGGTCGAGCCCAAACGCAATACCGCCGTGCGGAGGCGCGCCGAACTTCAACGCATCCAACAGGAAGCCGAACTTCTTCTGCGCCTCCTGCGCATCGATGCCGAGCAGATCGAACACGGTTGACTGCATTTCCTGACGGTGAATACGCACAGAGCCGCCACCGATCTCGGAGCCGTTCAACACCATGTCATAGGCGCGAGCCAACGCCTTCTCGGGATCCGATCGCAGCGTCGCGGGATCGTCGTTCTTCGGCGAGGTGAACGGGTGATGCATGGCAGCCCAGCGCTTCGCGTCCGGGTCCCATTCGAACATCGGGAAATCCACGACCCACAGGGGCCGCCAGCCTTCCTGCACGAGCTTCAGGTCCTGGCCCACCTTCAGGCGCAGAGCTCCGAGGGCGTCGTTGACGACCTTCGCCGAGTCGGCGCCGAAGAACACGAGATCCCCGTCCTGCGCCCCCGTGCGCTCCAGAATGCCCGCCACCGCGGCGTCATTGAGGAACTTCACGATGGGCGACTGCAAGCCATCACGCCCCTTGGCGCGCTCGTTGACCTTGATGTAAGCGAGACCCTTCGCACCATAGCGGCCGACGAACGCGGTGTACTCGTCGATCTGCGACCGCGGCATGGCATTGCCACCCGGGACGCGCAACGCCGCCACGCGGCCGCGCGGGTCCTTGGCAGGGCCGGCAAACACCTTGAAATCACAGTCCTGCACCAGGTCCGCCACGTCGACGAGCTCGAGCGGGATCCGCAAATCCGGCTTGTCGGACGCATAGCGCCGCATGGCCTCGCCGTACGTCATGCGCGGCACAGGATTCGGCAACTCGGCATTCAACACTTCCTTGAAGAAGTGCCGCACCAACGACTCCATCAGCCCCATGATGTCGTCCTGCGTCAGGAACGACGTCTCGATATCGAGCTGGGTGAACTCGGGCTGCCGGTCGGCGCGCAGATCCTCGTCACGGAAGCATTTGACGATCTGGTAGTAGCGGTCGAACCCGGAGATCATCAGCAGCTGTTTGTAGATCTGCGGTGACTGCGGCAAGGCGAAGAACTTGCCGGCGTGCGTCCGGCTGGGCACGAGATAGTCGCGCGCGCCCTCCGGTGTCGTCTTGCCGAGCATCGGGGTCTCGAGATCGATGAAGCCGTTCGCGTCGAGGAACCCACGCATGGAGCGCGTAATGCGATGGCGCAGCCGCAGGCGCTGATTCATGACCTCGCGCCGCAGATCCAGATAGCGGTACTTCAGCCGGACTTCCTCGCCGACGGTCTCATCGAGCTGGAAGGGAAGTGGCTCCGAGCGGTTCAGGACCTCGAGTTCCCGCGCGAGCAGCTCGACCCGGCCAGAAGCGAGATTCGAGTTCTCGGTCCCCGTGGGGCGGGCGCGCACCAGGCCGCGGACGCGGATGACGAACTCGTTCCGCAGTTTGCCGGCTTCCTCGAACATCTGGGCCGCATCTGGATCGAAAACGATCTGCAGCAAGCCTTCCCGATCGCGCAGATCGATGAAGATGACCCCGCCGTGATCGCGACGCCGATGGACCCAGCCGGCGACCGTGACTTCCGTCCCGATGGCCTTCTCGTTTACCTGACCGCAGTAATGTGAGCGCATAGGGCGCGGGATGTTACGGAGCCCACGGGGCGGGCACAACCGGAGCGCAGCGGAAGGAACCCGAGCCGCGCCACCGGAGCTGCGTGAACCCGCGGCCCGCCTGCGATAAATCCGCTTCAGGTCGCCGTTTCGGGAATGCGGGTGGCGGGTTTCTCGGCCGGCGGCGGAACGACCACTCCGCAGGTGATGATCATTTTCATGGCCGCGTCCACCGACATGTCCAGCTCCACGACCTGGCGGCGCGGAACGATGACCAGCCATCCGGCGGTCGCGTTCAAGGCCGCCGAGACATAGACGGCCACATGGAGCTCGCCCGTCCGTTCCGAGATCTCGGGGACGTTCTCCGCGGTCATGAACCCGATGCTCCACGCTCCCTGGCGTGGATACTCGATCATCACCACCTTGCGGAACGAGTTCGACTGCGAAAACACGCTCTCGGCGAAGCTCTTCACCCCACCGTAGACCGAGCGCACCAGGGGAATGCGGCTGAGCAGGTCTTCACCCCAGAGCACCAGCCGACGCCCGATCAGGTTCGTGACAAGGACACCGGTGAGCAGCAGAACGACCGCGGCGAACAAGACGCCGATGCCCGGCAAGGCGAACCCCACCAATGCCTGGGGCCGATAGGCCTCCGGCAACAGCAGGAGCGTCCGGTCCATGAGGTGCAACAGGAACGTGACCACCCAGATGGTGGCCAGGATCGGCAGCCAGACCAGGACCCCGGCGACGAGGTAGCTACGCAGTGAGCGGCCCTTGCTGACCGGCTTACCGGCAGGCTTGCCGTCCGCGCCTGGGTCGATGAAATTCGACTCGGCGCTCACGACGCTCTAAAGCGCGCAGCCCCTGCCCGCGCGGCTTCCATGACGGAGAGGCGACGCGCCAATCTCAACGACGCCCCTTCCCCGCCTTCCCCTTGGGCTTCGCTTTCGGCTTGCTCTTGGTCGAAGGCTTGCTGGCGGTCTTGGCCGCCTGCCGGCTCTTTGACTTCGCGGGAGCACTGGGACGCCCATGTGAGCGGCCACCCGAGCTCGCGGCAGGGCGCTTGGTCTCCACCGCGGCGGGCTTCGTCTCCTTGGCCGCCGGTTTCGCCTCCGTCTTGGTGTCGGAGGGTTTGGCCGAGTCGCTGGATTCCGTCTTGGCCTCTTCCTTGTCGGCGCCGGCCAGGTTGCGCTTGCTCTCGTTGTCGCCCTTGAAGTCCGTCTCGTACCAGCCACCGCCCTTCAAGCGGAAGACGGGCGCGGAGATGAGCTTCTGCATGGTCTTCTTACCGCACGAAGGACATTTCTCCAGCGGCGGATCCGAGATCTTCTGCATCAACTCCGTATAGAACTTGCAGTTCTGGCATTCGTATTCGTAGAACGGCATGGCGGTTTGGGCTGGGTTGGTTGGCGAAAAACGGTTGGACGGTGATTATGCCGTCCAACCCGACATTTAGTGAGCCTTTGTGAATGTCAGGTGTCCTTCGCGGACACCCACCCGAATCCGGTCCCCGGGGACGAATTCGCCCTTGAGAATGCGCTGCGCCAGGGGATTCTCGATCTGCTGCTGGATCGCACGCTTCAACGGCCGTGCACCATACACCGGATCGAAGCCGGCTTCACCGAGCGCATCGCGCGCCGCATCGTCGAGCACGAGGTCCATGTCCCGCTCCTGCAACCGCTTGCGCAGATAGATGAGCTGGATATCCACGATCTTGCGGATCTGGTCACCACCCAGCGGATGGAACACCACGATGTCGTCGATCCGGTTGATGAACTCGGGCCGGAAACTCTGCTGCACGATCTCCATCACCGCGCTCTTCATGCGGGTGTAGTTCTTCTCACCCACGTTCTCCTGGATCACCTGCGAGCCCAGGTTGGAGGTCATGATGATGACCGTGTTGCGGAAATCGACCGTCCGCCCCTGACCGTCGGTCAGACGGCCATCGTCCAACACCTGCAACAGCACGTTGAACACGTCCTGGTGCGCCTTCTCGACCTCGTCGAGCAGGATGACGGCGTAGGGCCGGCGGCGCACGGCCTCGGTGAGATAGCCGCCCTCGTCGTAACCGACATACCCCGGAGGCGCGCCGATGAGGCGGGCCACCGAGTGGCGCTCCATGAACTCGGACATGTCGATCCGGATCATGGAATCTTCGGTATCGAACAGGAATTCCGCGAGCGCCTTGGCGAGCTCGGTCTTACCCACGCCCGTGGGACCGAGGAACAGGAAGGAGCCGTTCGGCCGGCGTGGATCCGACAAACCCGCGCGCGAGCGCCGGATCGCATTCGAGACGATCCGCAGCGCTTCATCCTGCCCCACGACACGCTTGCCGAGCGCCTCTTCGAGATGCAGCAGTTTCTCCTTCTCGCCCTCGAGCATCTTCGAGACCGGGATGCCGGTGGACTTGGAGACCACCTCCGCGATCTCTTCCTCCGTCACCTTGTTACGGACGAGCTGCGGGGTTTTCGCCTCGGCCGCGAGCGCCTGTTGGAGACGCTTTTCCAGCTCCGGAATCTTGCCGTATTGCAATTCAGCGACCCGGCCGAGATTTCCCGCACGGCGCGCCGCGTCGATCTCGACTCGCACGCGGTCGATTTCCTCGCGGATCTGCGCCGCACCTTGAAGGGCGGCTTTCTCAGACTTCCAGACCTCCTCGAGATCCGCGTACTCCTTCTCGAGTCCGCCCAGAGTCTCCTGCAAGGCCGCCAGGCGCTTGCGCGAAGCCTCGTCCTTCTCCTTATTCAACGCCTCCTGCTCGATCTTGAGCTGGATGATGCGTCGCTCGAGACGATCCAGGCTCTCCGGCTTGGAGTCGATCTCCATGCGGATGCGCGCGGCCGCCTCGTCGATGAGATCGATGGCCTTGTCAGGAAGCTGCCGGTCTGTGATGTAACGGTGTGAAAGCGTCGCGGCTGCTACGATCGCCGGGTCGGTGATATCGACCTTGTGGTGGATCTCATAGCGCTCCTGCAAACCGCGCAGGATCGCGATGGTGTCCTCCACGGACGGCTCGTCCACGAGCACCCTCTGGAAGCGTCGCTCCAGGGCGGCGTCCTTCTCGATGTACTTCCGATACTCGTCCAGGGTCGTGGCGCCGACACAGTGCAATTCGCCGCGAGCGAGCGCTGGCTTGAGCATGTTGCCCGCGTCCATCGCACCCTCGGCCTTACCGGCACCAACCATCGTGTGCAGCTCATCGATGAAGAGGATGACCTGGCCTTCCTGCTTGGCGAGATCGTTGAGCACGCTCTTGAGGCGCTCCTCGAACTCACCGCGGAACTTGGCACCGGCGATCAGGGCGCCCATGTCGAGGGCCAGGATCCGCTTGTTCCTCAAGCCCTCGGGCACTTCGTTGTTGATGATGCGCTGCGCCAGGCCTTCGACGATCGCGGTCTTACCAACGCCCGGCTCACCGATGAGCACGGGGTTGTTCTTGGTACGCCGCTGCAGGACCTGGATGGTGCGGCGGATCTCGTCGTCACGGCCGATGACCGGATCGAGCTTGC
>DAITMW010000265.1:8344-10707 GCA_036834945.1 Steroidobacteraceae bacterium | reverse complement strand
GTATCGGCCGGACTTTCGGGAGGGATACGTGCCGGGTTGGTTGCCGCGGTGGGATGTACGCTTGGCATTATTCCGCACATGATCGCGGCAACCACGGGCGTGGCAGCCGTCTTTCATTCCAACGCGCTGGCGTTCGAAGGGTTGAAGTATGCCGGTGTCGCTTACTTGCTCTATATGGCGTGGAACACTTTGAGAGAGCAGGGCGCCTTTCAGGTCGAGGGCAGTCAGGCGCCGCAACCGGCGCTGCGGATTGTGAGGAAGGCCATCCTGATCAACTTGCTCAATCCGAAGCTGCCGATGTTCTTTCTGGCTTTTCTGCCCCAATTCATTGCGGTCAATGACGCTTCGCCGCTCACCCGCATGTTGGTTTTGAGCGCCATCTTCATGCTGATGACGCTGGTGGTGTTCGCCTTTTACGGTGCCTTCGCGGCCTTCATGCGCGGGCACTTGCTTTCCAGGCCCGATGTTCTGGGGTGGCTGCGTCGGGCTTTCGCGGCGAGCTTTGTCGCCCTCGGGGTCAAACTGATGCTCAGCCGGCGCTGAGAGCGCGGCGTCCGGAGCTGGGGTATAATCAGACAAATGAGCACACCCACTGAGATCACTGGTGCCGTCCTGGCGGGCACCGAGACAAAGACCGGCGCGCGGACCTTCAAGGCCATCGACGCCGCCACAGGCACGCAGCTCGAGCCGGCGTTTCAGGAGGCTGGAGCGGAGGACGTGGCCAATGCCTGCCGTTTGGCTGAGGAGGCGTTCGGTCAGTTCAGCGAGTTGTCGCTCGAGGAGCGCGCGAAATTTCTGAAGTGTGCCGCAAGCGAAATCATGGCGCTCGGCGATGCCTTGATCGACCGCGCGGCGGCGGAGACGGGACTCCCGCGGGCCCGTCTGGAAGGTGAGCGGGCTCGCACGGTCGGGCAGCTCAATTTTTTCGCCGACATCGTTCGTGAAGGCGCCTGGCTCGATGTAACGATCGACCCGGCAAAGCCGGATAGGACGCCTTTGCCGCGTCCCGATCTGCGGCGGCGCCACGTTGCACTGGGGCCGGTAGCGGTTTTCGGGGCTTCCAACTTCCCACTGGCCTTCTCGGTGGCTGGCGGAGATTCTGCTTCGGCGCTCGCGGCGGGCTGCCCGGTAGTGGTCAAGGGCCATCCCGCTCATCCGGGTACGGGTGAGCTCGTTGCCCGCGCGGTGCGCAGCGCGGTCGCAAAGTGCGGGCTACCGATTGGGACATTTTCCTACCTGCCGGGCACCACGCAATCTCTGGGCGGTGCGTTAGTTGCGGATCCGCGCATCAAGGCGGTGGGATTTACGGGTTCTCGGGCGGGCGGATTGGCGCTGGCGAAGATCGCGGCACAGCGTCCTGAGCCGATTCCGGTCTTCGCGGAGATGTCCAGCATCAACCCCGTCATTCTTTTTCCGGCGGCGGCGCGCTCGCGGGGGGCGGAGTTGGGTCGCGCCTACGTAGCTTCTGTCACCCTGGGAGCCGGACAGTTCTGCACGAACCCTGGAGTTCTGCTCTACCTCGATGGGACGGACATCGAGCCGTTCCTGGAGGCTGCCAATGTGGCCATGCGCGAGTGCTCCGCCCAGACGATGCTGACATCCGGCATCCATACCAACTTCAAGCAGGGCGCGGAACGGCTGACTCAACATCCGGCCGTGAAAAATATCACTCGCGGGAAATCGGACGCGGGCGCGAACAGGGCGCAAGGCACGTTGTTCACGGTGGACGCGGCGCAATTCATGGCGGATGAAGCGCTGCGTCAGGAAGTCTTTGGGCCCTCGTCGATCATCGTTCGGGCGCAGGATCTTGCACAGATGGGGCGTGTGGTGGACCTTCTGGAAGGTCAGTTGACGGCCACATTGCTGTTCGATGAGGCGGACACGGAATCGGTCGCTTCCTTGATCCCGCGGCTGGAGCAGAAAGTGGGTCGCATCATTGGCAATGGCTGGCCCACGGGGGTCGAAGTGTGTCATGCCATGGTTCACGGCGGACCTTATCCGGCGACCACCGATAGTCGCAGTACATCCGTGGGTGGGTTGGCGATTCAGCGGTTCTTGCGGCCCGTCTGCTATCAGAATCTGCCTGATGCTCTGTTGCCACCGGCGCTGCGCGCCAACAATCCACTGAAGGTTGCGCGTCGGATCGATGGCACACGAATGGAAGCCCCCTAATTCGGGTGATACTTCTTGTACGCGGGCAGCGATTTGAACAGATCCCCTCGGAGTCTGCCGGAGTCGCCACGTAGCAGCGCTCGCTGATCCACACCACTGACTCGCCCGATGCCGTTTTGTACTGCTCGCCGGCGTGGTGTGTTGGTGCCGGGGGCGATGAGCCCGGCGCCGACTGCGGCGCCTCTCCAGGA
>DAITMW010000265.1:6917-8244 GCA_036834945.1 Steroidobacteraceae bacterium | reverse complement strand
CCATGCCGATGACGACGTGAAGGCCCGCGACGACGAGGAAAAGGAAGTATCGCGACGATTTCGTGATTCGTGCTCAGAATTATTGTCCGAATGGACCTTGCGCGGCGGGAGTGGTTCCCGGGCCAGCCAAAAGGCCGCACCGTGGCCATCAAACGCAGCGATCAGACGGCCGCGTCGCGATCGTCACCGGTCGCGCGAATCGGGCGGTTTGGCACGCGCGGTACGCTTCGCGTACTTCTCACGCTTGACCGCAAGTCGTGCGAGGACCCTGGGCCACTGCCGATCATGGAAGTCAGGGGCGTGGATTTGATCGAGGGGAATCGCAGATAGCACGTCGAGACCGTATTCGAACGCCACATCAGCCAACCCTGAATCGAGTGCGAGCTTTGTCACGCGATTGACGGCCGAAAAGACCTTGCGAGGTTTCTCTCCGTCGACTAACAGCATCTCTATGAATTTTCGCACGACCTGTAGAGCCAGATTGGCCTGTGCGACTCCGATCGGGTTTCTTTTGGAGCTCAGAGCTTCGAGGTTCCGCAGGCGGCTCTCGAGCACATCGAGCGGATGCAGCACGCGAAGTGTTGCCCCTTCAGGCAGTTCTACCTCGACTGCACGCGCCACTACATCGGCAGTCGTTATCCCGACAATTGCGGCGAGGAAGTCGATTTGTTTGACGCCCTCGTGGGGTACGGTCGCGTAAACCTTCGCGGTTTGTGGACTGAAATCATCCAGTGTCGCGGTTGCCAGCTCCCAAGGCGCGCCAAGCGATTCCCAAAGGGCTCGCGCCACGGCGTTTGAACCGATGAAGTGGACATCGGTCGTTACGGCCGAGGAGAGGACGTCAACAGGTTGAACGTCGTAGTACAAGGCCCAGAACGCCAGGGCCTGGCCGCCCACGAGAAGGGCCTCACGACCACAGATCGCAAGGATCCGCTCGACCTCTGACGGAGTGAGGGCAATCTCGCTGAGCCGGCCACTCACCCAAGCTTAGCCTTCGGCCACCGGATCTTGGCCCGGCGTGCACTCTCGGGGCGGACCAGGAACATCTCGCCACGGGAGACATCTTCACTCGCTGCGATCTCCCGATCTCGCTCTTGCGCGGCGCGCTTCATCTCGCGCAACGCCTGAGCCGGTGCTTGTTCTGGCGCAGCCCCTCGGATCGGAAAAGGGATGCCCTGGTGAGCGACGACCTGCTGCAGAAATAGGCGGATCGCGTCGCTCGGCTCGAGGCCGCAGGAGGCCAGGACCTTTGAGGCGCGGGCCTTCAGGTTCGAGTCGATTCGGGCACGGATGACGCTGTCTTTCATGGAGCTACAGTGTAGCTACA
>DAITMW010000265.1:0-6817 GCA_036834945.1 Steroidobacteraceae bacterium | reverse complement strand
AAAAAAACAGGACTGACTGTTTCTTAGTAACCCATCGCGGCGTACACTCGCAACGCCACCACCGGCCTTGCAGAGGACGCCGAGATGAGTGCAACCCTTCTCTCCCGCATTCCGCGCGATCGGCTCCATCCACAGTGGCGACCTGCGTGGGACAAGCTGAACGAGTTGACCGGGTCGGCGACCTTCGTCGAGGTGTTCGCGCAGGCTCCGGACGCGCTCGATCTGGTGATGAACCGGTTCTACATGGGGTTGTTCTTTGGCGGGCAGGTGAGTCAGCGGTTCAAGCAGTTGGCGCGGCTGAAGCTGTCGCTTCTGCACGGGTGCCGTACATGCAATCGCCAGAATATCCCCGGTGCGCGCGAGGCCGGCTTCAGCGAGGCGCAGATTGATGCTCTCATCGCGGGCAACACAAAGCCCTTCACGGCTGCCGAGCAGGCCGTGATCGCCTACGCGGAGCAGGTGGCGCTTACCAACATGGAAGGGGAGATGACGCCTGGGTTGTTTGCGCGGTTACGGGAGCATTTCACGGAGGCGGATATTCTCGAGCTCGGTACCGTCATGGCGATCATCTCGGGGATGGCAAAGCTCTCTTTCGTGCTCAACGTCGTTGAGAAAGAGTCGTACTGCCCATTTGAGAGTCACGCGGCCTGACGTGCTGAACCAGACGTTACAGCCGGTCCAACTCGCGTACCACGTCCCGGATCCCGCGGAGGCGGCGCTGCGTTACGCTCGCGAGTTGGGCTGGGGGCCCTTTTATCTGATGGAGCATATTCCGCTCGAGAGTTGTCATTATCGGGGCAGTCCTGCCGCGTTCGATCACACCTCCGCTTACGGGCAGGCCGGTGAGATCATGATTGAGCTGATCGCTCAGCACGATGACAGTCCATCGGTGCTGAGGGACATGTTTGCAGCGGGGGAGACCGGGGTTCATCACGTCGCGTATTTCGTGACGGACCTGCAGGCGGCACTGGCGGACTTCCGGGAGCGGGGTTATGAGGTTTCCCTGGAAGCGAGCACGCGCGGTCTGCGATTCGCCATGGTTGATGCGTGTTTCAGTGTCGGGCACATGTTGGAGCTCTATGAGCCGAGCGACAGTCTGCGCCGCTTTTACGGCTTCATACGGCGTAAGTCGCAGGGCTGGGATGGAGCGGATCCATTGCGCCGGCTCACGCCGTGAGCACTTCTATTGCAGCGTTATTTCTTCGACTTGCCACCGCTCTTGCGTGCGGGCGCAAGTCCCGCGAGCTCGCGTATTTTCTCATCGAGGTATTCGATGACGCGCTTGTCGCGCTCGGTTTCCTTGTGCGTGAGGAAACTGATGGCCATTCCTTCGAGCACATAATGGGCGAGGTCCAGGGCCAGGTCGAACTTCTCACCGCGGCCGCGCCATTCGGGGAAGCTGTCGACCGCCGCCTGGTACCACTCGCGCTCGAACGCTTCCTGCGCCGGTCGCAGAATCTCGGCGAGCTCCTTGTCGGTGCGCGCGGCCACGGCCAACTCGAAGAAGGCGACAAACATCGGGTGTCGGACGTGTTGCCAGTACGCCTCCACACTCTGGCGGACGTGGTCGCCATCAGTCATCGGTTTCGTGACGGCCTTGCGGAACGCACGCAGACGTTTCGCGTGCAGGTACTCAACGGCCGCACGCACGACATCGAGCTTGGAGGGGAAGTGATGGAGCATCGCTCCGCGCGACAAGCCGGCCTTCTCGGCGATCAATGTCGTGGTCGTGCGCGAATAGCCCGAGTCAATAAAACACTTGATCGCCGCTTCGATGATCTGCGTGCGCGTGGAGGCGCTCTTCTGCGCTTGCCATCCGAGACTCTCGGTGGGCTCTTCGGAATCGTCGGCGGCAACGGTCACTGACTTACTCATTTAAATAAATTCCTTTTCCCTACAAGGATGTACGCACTGACTGAAAAAGTCAAAGATGATTGAAACCGGATGGGTTGACTGCTAGCGTGAGGCGCGACGGGGGTTGATGCAATCATGAACCGACTGGCCGGAAAAGTGGCGATCGTGACTGGGGCGGCATCGGGCCTGGGTCGCGCCGATGCGGAAGCGCTGGTGCGCGAGGGTGCCAGGGTGCTGTTGACCGATGTGAATGAGAGTGCGGGACAAGACCTCGCTGCTTCTTTGAACGCGCGAACACCCGGAGCGGCCCACTTCGCTATCCACGATGTGCGTGACGAGGCTCGCTGGTCAGAGGTGGTGGTGGAAGCCACGCGGCGCTTCGGTGGGTTGCACATCCTGGTGAACAATGCCGGGGTGGTGGTCGTGGCCACACCCGAGACCACCACGCTCGAGCAATTCCGATTCGCCAATGCGGTGATGTCGGAGGGCGTGTTTCTAGGCTGTAAGGCAGCGATACCCGCCATGCGCTCTTGCGGTGGAGGCTCGATCATCAATATGTCGTCGGTGGCTTCCCATCTCGGCTATCCGGTCTTTTTCGCGTACAGCGCCGCCAAGGGCGCCGTGCGTGCAATGACCAAGGCGATTGCCGTGCATTGTCAGGCCAATAAGTATCACATCCGGTGCAATTCGATTCACGCCGGCGCGATCGAGACACCGATGGTGGAGAAAGCGAACGCCGCCCTGGGAATGGATATGGCTGCATACGAAGCCACGCCGTGGGGGCTGGGAAAGCCTGAGGACGTGGCGAATCTCGTCGTCTACCTGGCCTCCGATGAGTCTCGGTTCGTGAATGGGGCGGAAATCCTGATCGATAACGCTCTGACCATCCAGTAGCCGCGGCTTGGGGGCTTCGGTGCGCTATTACGAGGATCTGGTCGAGGGGCAGGAGTCCATGTCAGGTCCGCGCACGGTTCAGGCGGAGGAGTTGCTGGCCTTCGCCCGTGAATACGACCCGCAGTACTTCCACGCTGATCCGGAGCGGGCCAAGGGTTCTATTTTTGGCGGCATCGTGGCTTCGGGCATCTTCACGATGGCGATTTGGCGGCAGCTCGACCATGAAATCGCACACGACATCGCCTGGATCTGCGGGGTGGCGTGGGATGACGTGCGGTTTCCGGTTGCCGTGCGCGCTGGCGATACGTTGCGCGCGCGCGCCAAGTGCCTCAGCAAGAGGCCGTCAAACAGCCGGCCTGAACGCGGTGTCGCGGTTTACGAGTACGTTCTGCTCAACCAACGTGGTGAGACGGTATTTACCTGCCGCAGCACCAATCTCGTGGAGCGCCGGCAAGTCTCGCCAGCTCCTGGAGGATCCTCGCCATGAATCGACTTGCGGGCAAAGTGGCTGTCGTGCTGGGTGCGGCTGGCAAAGACAACATGGGTCAGGGTATCGCACGGCGCTTCGCGGACGAAGGGGCGCGCGTCGTCGTGGCGGGGCGTAACGAGGGGGAGCTGCAGTCCGTCGCCGCCGAGATTCAGGGGGAATACGCTGTCTGTGACATTACACGCAAGGGGGATGTCGAGCGATTGGCGCGTAAGGCGTTGGATGCCTATGGCCAACTCGACATTGCCATCAACTGCACCGGTTGGGGTCTCATGGCCCGCCTGCGGGATACCACGGAGGATCAGATTGATCGGCTGATGGATCTGCAGTTCAAGGGGACGTTCTTTTTTCTGCAGGTGTTCGCGGAGCAGCTCGCCGCCAAGGGCGGCGGGTCCCTCATCACGATGTCGTCGGCTTCTGTTTATGCGCTGCTGTTCAATCATGCGGCTTACATCGGTACGAAAGCGGGCGCGGATGCGCTCATGCGATGTTTCGCCAATGAGTACGGTGCGCGTAACGTCAAGGTGAATTCGATTGCGCCGGGGCTGACGTCGACGCCCATGACCGAGCGCGAGATGAAAATGCCTGGGTTGCAGGAGGCGTTTCTGAAGGAGTATCCACTGGGGCGCATTGGTACGCCCCTGGATGTGGCGAATGCGGCGGTGTGGTTGGCGAGTGATGAGAGTTTTGTGACGGGGCAGGTGCTTCAGGTGAACGGAGGGCTTACGTTGCGTCGGAATCCGCTGCCGCGGGAGATCAACGCTAGCCTGGCCGCTGCTGGGGCGCCGCGGGGGGTGAGGGTGGAAAAAAACAGTCAGGACTGATTGTATTTCGGTGGCCTCTGCCTATAATCGATAGAGCTGCCACCGCTTTGGGGTGAGTGAGGGGCTGACGCGATGGATCTCGGACTGCGAGGTAAGAAGGCAATCGTCACCGGTGCCACCAAGGGCATCGGACGCGCTATCGTCGAGTTGCTTGCGACCGAGGGCGCTGATGTCGGTTTGTGCGCCCGCACCGAAGAGGAAGTCGAGACGACTTTGCGGGCGCTCCAACAGCGCGGCATCAATGCGGTCGGCGAAGCGGTGAATGTCCGCGATGGTGAGGCCTACAAAGCCTGGCTCGAGCGTACGGCCGGCGCGCTCGGTGGTTGCGATATTTTCGTGCCCAATGTCAGCGCCGGGGGCGGCTTCGATAGCGAGAAGAATTGGATCAAATGCTTCGAAGTTGACGTGCTGCATACCGTGCGGGGCTGCGAAGCCCTGATGCCGCATCTGGAGAAGAGCGGCAGCGGCTCGATCGTCATTATTTCCTCCACCAACGCCCTGGAAACCTTTGGAGTGCCGCAGGCCTACAATGCCATGAAGGCGGCCTTGATCACTTACTCCAAGCAACTCTCGCAACACGTCGGCAAGAAGGGGGTGCGCGTGAATTGCGTCTCTCCGGGGCCTGTGTATTTCGAAGGGGGCGCCTGGGAGCTCATCAAGGGCACCATGGCCAAGTTCTTCGAGTACGCGTTGAAGCAGATTCCGACCGGTCGCATGGGGACGCCCGAGGAAGTGGCGCGTATTGTCGCTTTTGTCGCAAGTCCGGCGGGTAGCCTGATCACGGGCTCCAACATCGTGGCGGACAACGGCTTCACCAAGCGCGTGCAGTTCTAAAGGCCCGCGCTAACGCGCCGTCGCTCACCACCATGGCTGCGCAAGACGACTTCTGGGAACGCTCGAAAGCTCCGGCCTTCAAGCCGGTGTCGCGAGTGAAGCCGGAGAACAGTCCCGGGACGCCGGTGGACAAGGAGCCCGATCCGCAGCTCGGCCACGATGTAATCGACCCGCGGCGCTATACGTCCCGCGAGTTCATGCAGCTCGAGTGGGAGCAGATGTGGACGAAGGTGTGGCTGCTCGGTGGGCGCGAGCTCGACATCCCGAATCCGGGTGACTTCATCGCCACGGAAGTTGGCCGTGAGTCGGTCATCCTGGTGCGTCAGAAGGACGGGGGCGTTCGCGGGTTCTACAACGTCTGTCAGCATCGCGGTAACCGGCTGGCCGATTGCGGCCTCGGCACGACCGGCGAGTCGTTTTCCTTCAAATGTAACTACCATCACTGGGAGTACGAGCTCGACGGCTCGTTCCGGCGGATTCCGGACGTCGATACTTTCCCGCAAGGGCGGCCGCCGCGCGCTCTGTGTGAGGTCCGATGCGACACTTGGGGCGGGTTCGTCTGGTTCACCTTCGATGAGGCGCCGCCGCCGTTGCTGGAGTTCCTGGGGCCGATTCCGCGGCATCTCGAGCCTTACAATCTCAACCGGATGGTGCAGACCCGCGATGTCACGGTGGAATGGGACTGTAACTGGAAGACTTCGGTGGATGCTTTCAATGAAAGCTACCACGTGCAGGGCATCCATCCGCAACTGCTGTATTACCTGCACGACCTGGATATCCAGATCGATTGTTATGAGAAACACAGTCGCTACCTGATTCCATTCGGGACCCTGTCGCCGCGCGTTCGCAAGCCGCCGTCCATCCCCGAGCCGATCAAGACCATCATGAAGGCAGCCGGCATGGATCCGGCCGATTACGACGAGCCGATCGCCAACATTCGGGGTGATGTTCAGAGGCACAAGCGGGCGTACGGTAAGACGATTGGCAAGGATTACTCGCGGCTGAATGATGATCAGCTCACGGACGATTATCACTATCTCATCTTTCCGAATCTGTCACTGAATGTGCATGCGGACGATTTCTGGATTTTTCGCCAGCGGCCGCACGCCACGGATCCGGACAAGATGTTCTACGACATCATGACGTTTGAGTTGGTACCCGAGGGGGCCGAATGGCCCAAGCGCGCGCAGCACAAGCGTTGGAAGCATGGCGAGAAGGGTATCGGGCTGGTTCTGGACCAGGACGCGGCGAATCTGCCGGGGGTGCAGGCGGGCATGCACTCGAAGGGCTTCCGTGGCGCGTGGCTCGGCAACCAGGAGCTACGGATCCGCCACTTTCACAAGGTGTTGGATGATTACGTGTATGGCCCTGGTGGCAAGCCGCCGGGGGCACCGTAAACCGAGGGGGCGAATGTGCAACTGAATCCGCAGCAGCTGAGAGACGTTTATCGGCGGATGAAAACGATTCGCGAATTCGAGGAGCGGTTGCACGTCGAGATCGCCACGGGTGACATCCCTGGGTTCACACATCTTTACGCGGGCCAGGAGGCCGTCGCGGTCGGGGTGTGCGCACCGCTTTCGGATGCCGACTTCATTGCCAGTACCCATCGCGGGCATGGTCACTGTATCGCCAAGGGGTGTGATGTTGTCGGGATGATGAAAGAGATTTATGGGCGTCGCGACGGCTTGTGCAAGGGCAAGGGAGGCTCCATGCACATTGCCGATGTGGGTAAGGGGATGCTGGGCGCCAACGCCATCGTCGGCGGTGGTCCGCCCCTCGCGGTCGGTGCGGCCATCGCCTGCAAGGTTCGCGGTGGCGGGAATGTCAGTGTGGCGTTCGGGGGCGATGGGAGTTGCAACCAGGGGACGGTGTTCGAGGCGATGAACCTTGCCGTGGTGTTGCAGGCGCCGGCGATTTTTGTCTT
>DAITMW010000264.1:0-10720 GCA_036834945.1 Steroidobacteraceae bacterium | reverse complement strand
CCGACGATCTCGGCGGTGGTGAGGTTGCGGTTGAATCCCTGTTGGGCGGTGGAGCAGAACGAGCAGTCCAGGATGCAGCCGACCTGCGACGAGATGCACAGGGTGCCGCGATCCTTCTCGGGAATGAACACCATCTCGAACGCCTGCGACGAGTCGGCGCTCAGCTTCCACTTGCGGGTGCCATCGGACGAGTGTTGCATCGTCACGATCTCCGGCGTACGGATCTCCGCGCACGCCGTCAGCTGTGCGCGGAAATCCTTGGCCAGGTCCGTCATGTTGGCGATCGAGCCCTCGCCGCGCTTGTAGATCCAGTTCATGAGCTGGCGGGCGCGGAAGGGCTTGCTGCCGAGATCCGCCACGAACGTTTCCAGCGCCGCGCGAGGCAGGCCCAGGAGGTTGGTTGTTGCGGATGACGTCATGACGGCGGCGCGCGGCGTTAGCCGCGGGAGTGCAACTCCGTCGTGCGGAAGAAGTACGCGATCTCCACAGCGGCGGTCTCAGGGGCATCCGAGCCGTGAACGACGTTCTGCTCGATGCTCAGAGCGAAGTCCGCGCGAATGGTGCCAGGAGCCGCTTTCTTCGGATCCGTGGCGCCCATGATCTCACGATAGCGCGCGATGGCGTTTTCACCTTCGAGCACCTGGACGACCACGGGGCCCGAGGTCATGTACTTGACGAGGTCCTTGAAAAAAGGACGCTCACGGTGCACGGCGTAGAAGCCTTCGGCCTCGCGCTGGGACAGGTGCAGCATGCGGGCGGCAATGATGGACAGGTTCGCCTTCTCCAGGCGGCTGTAAACCTGGCCGATGAGATTACGGCTGACGCCGTCGGGCTTGACGATGGACAGAGTGCGCTCGAGCGCCATTTCGCTTTGACCTTCTTGCAAAAAGGGATTGGGACAGGCTCGCCGGAGGGACCGGCACCTCAGCTCACCAGTTTACCACCGGCCGGGGGACCGTTCACGGGCGCCAAGGCCCCAGTCGGCGCGTTCGCCAACTCCGTGCCGCGGCCTCCCCGTCGAGGGGATGTCCGTCTAGACCGAGAAGCTCTCCCCGCAGCCGCATTCGCCCTTGACGTTCGGGTTGCGGAAGCGGAAGGCCTCGTTCAGTCCCTGCTTGATGAAATCCACGATCGTGCCGTCGAGCATGCTCAGGCTGCCCGGTTCGACGAAGACCTTCACGCCCCGGTCCTCGAACATCACGTCCCCGGGGGTGGCCTCGTCCGCGTAGTTGATGACGTACGCAAATCCCGAGCAACCCGTCTTGCGGACGCCGAGCCGCAGCCCGACGCCATGTCCACGGGCCGACAGGAAGGTTTTCACACGATTCGCGGCGGATTCTGTCAGTGAAATTGCCATAAAACCATTCTACCCGCTCTGTCCCGACACACCCTAGTCCATGGGCAAAAGTCGCCTGCGGCCCGAATGGGCCAGCGTTTTGCGGACATAGGCTCCGTTTCCGCCCCCTACGCGGGCCGGACAAAAAGGCGCGGCTTTTGCCGGCTGCTCACTGGCGGGCATGCCAGCGCGCGAAACAGGCCAGGAGCGCGTCTTCCACCACCAGCAGCCGGCCCAGCCTGTCGACCGGAACGCCCAGGATTTCTGCCCAGTTGGCCGGTTTCCCGGGAACACCCTGGTCGTACTTCCGGCCGGGCAGCTGCTCGGTCAGCCACTGCGCCACATTCACAGTATGGGGGCAGCCGTACGCCTTAAAACGTGCGGCTTTCACAGTGTCGTCCGCTACGGTGAGCCGGAAGCGTACCCAGGCATCCTGGCCAGGGCCGCCGGCCTCACCGGTCAGAACGGAATCCGGCCGCTCCCCGCCCACCGACGGGTCCTCAGATGCCGGGGACAGCGCCCGCAACCGCGAGACCTCCCGTCGCACCGTCTCGATCGCGAAATCCACATCCGCCGCAGTGGTGAAGCGCCCCAAGCTGAGCCTCAGTGAGCTCTGTGCCAGCTGGGTATCCCGCCCCAAGGACCGGAGCACGTAGGAGGGCTCCTCGGAGGCCGAGTTACAGGCCGAGCCTGTAGAGACAGCCAGTCCCGTCAGCGACGTTACGAGGCTCTCGCCCTCAACACCCTCAAACGAAACGTTCAGTATCCCGGGCACCCGGGGGGCATCGGCCGCGTTGAGATGTACCCCGCCCAGACTCGCCAGCCCTTCCCACAAGCGCTCGCGCAAGACAGTCAAACGCTCCTGGTCCGCCCCCAGTACCCGCGTCGCCAGCTCGCACGCCGCGCCGAATCCGACGATCTGATGCGTCGCCAGAGTGCCCGGGCGCAAGCCTCTTTCCTGGCCGCCGCCAAAGAACAACGGTTTCAACAGAGGCCGGGACGCGCGACGAACATAGAGAGCGCCCACGCCCTTGGGTCCGTAAATCTTGTGTCCGGTCAGCGACAGAAAATCGACGGGAAGCGTCCGGACGTCAATCGGTATCTTTCCCGCGGCCTGCGCCGCGTCTGTATGAAACGCGACTCCCCGTTCACGGCACAAGGCTCCGATCGCAACAACGTCCTGAATCACGCCAATCTCGTTATTGACGGACATAACAGAGACCAGAACGGTGTCGGGGCGCAGTGCCGCTTGTAGGGTTGCTACGTCCACCCGCCCCTGCCGATCGGGAGTAAGGTACGTGACGCTAAAACCCTCTCGCTCCAGGCGCTTGCATGGATCGAGTACTGCTTTGTGCTCGATACGCGTCGTAATGACGTGTCGACCACGGTCCGCGTTCGACCGGGCCATGCCGAGAATCGCGAGATTGTTCGATTCTGTGGCGCCCGAGGTAAAAGTGATTTCATCGGGCTCAGCACCAATCAACGCGGCCACTTGTACACGCGCACTCTCAACTCGGGCGGCCGCGCGGCGGCCGAATACGTGTGTCGCAGACGCGGCGTTGCCGAAATCACCAGTCGTGGTCAGACACTCTGCCATCGCAGCGGCGACAGAGGAGTCGACTGGCGTGGTGGCTGCGTAGTCGAGGTATATAGGGTCGGCTGGCCCATGGGTCTTCCGGGCCTCCATCAATCGTGCTCCTTGCCCTGCGTCGCAACATCCGCGTTGCCAACATCATGGGCACTGCCGGCCTGACGACGCCGATTTTGTACGGCAGTCAGAATGCCACGCACAATATTGACCTCGTTCTTGTCGAGTTCCGCCCGCTGCATGAAGCGCCGTATGCGTGCCATTAGGTTGGTCCCGCCCTGCGTGCGATCGCGGAAATCGATCTCCTCCATCACCTGCGCAAGATGCGCGTACATCCGCTCCATGTCCTCCGGCGCAGCCATCGGTGCCGCACCCGGTGCCGTCTCGACCTTTACGCCTCTCGCGCGAAAAATCTCGTACGCCACGAGCTGCACCGCCATCGCGAGATTCAGCGACAGGTACGCTTCGTTAGCCGGGATCCGGATCAAGATGTGCGACGGCTCCAGGTCTTCGTTGCGCAGCCCGGTGCGCTCTGCACCGAATAAAACCGCGGCAGGTGACCGCTGCGACTCGACGACGAGCCGCTCAGCCGCATCGCGTACGTCGGCGACACGAAAATACTGATCACGGTCCCGCGAGGTCGTCGCGGCCACGAAACCACAGCCAGCGAGGGCCTCTCGCACGGAACCCACGACCCGGGCGTTCGCCAGTACATCGTCAGCGCCGGACGCGCGGGCAATAGCCTCGCTATGGGGAAATTGCTTGGGGTTTACCAGCACGAGCTGATCGAGGGCCATGTTTTTCATGGCCCGCGCCACGGCGCCGATATTGCCGGGATGTGAGGGCTCAACGAGCACGATACGAATGTCGGTGGAGATCATCTGTTACGCTTCATGGTTTGGCGAAAGGCTCACGGCCCCAATGGGGCGGCCCAACGGGCAAGCCTTCCGCAAGCCGAATTGGAGCTTATTTACCGTGCACGCGCTTCTCAATATCGCCGTCCGGGCTGCACGCCGCGCCGGCGAGGTCATCGTCCGTAGCATGAATCGCCTCGAGTCCCTCACGGTCACGGCCAAGGGCCGCAACGATTTCGTCAGTGAGGTCGACACACAGGCGGAGGCGGAGATCATCGGGATCATCCGCAAGCTCTATCCGAATCACGCCTTTCTGGCGGAAGAGAGCGGGCAGACCGGGGACAACGAGACCGTCTGGATCATTGACCCGCTGGATGGGACGACGAATTTCCTGCACGAGTTCCCCGTTTTCGCGGTTTCCATCGCGTGCCAGCAAAAGGGGCGTCTGGAGCACGCCGTCGTGTACGACCCGATGCGCCAGGAGCTCTTTACCGCCTCGCGCGGCGGCGGCGCACACCTCGACAACCGGCGTATACGCGTCAGTAAACAACGTGGCCTGGAAGGCGCCCTGGTTGCTACCGGTTTTCCATATCGCGCCAACACACGCTATATCGATTCGTATCTCGCCATGCTGAAGGTTGCGATGGAAAGCACCGCCGGCATCCGCCGACCCGGAGCCGCGGCTCTCGATCTGGCTTATGTCGCGGCAGGCCGCGTCGACGCCTTCTGGGAAATCGGGCTTTCGCCTTGGGATACGGCGGCGGGCACCCTCCTCATCCAGGAGGCCGGCGGCCGGATCGGCACGCTGGGCGGCGCGGAATACAAGCAGGAGGGCCACGTTCTCGCCGGAACGCCCAAAGTCTACAGCGCCCTTCTCGAAGCCTTCGCGCCCCACGTTCCTGAAGAGTTGCGCGCGAGTTGAATGAACCGCGGCGCATGGGAGCGTGCCTGACCTAGGCTCGCCCGCTGCGACTGTACTTCGCGAGCCCTGGTCAGACACGCACCACGACCAGCAAGGACCTTGCTCGCTTTGCAACTCCACGCCGTGTACAGTCCGCCAAAGTTTTTTCCGGGGGTAGAAGCGTTCAATGGCCAACCAGCTTTTTGCGACCAAATCGGTCGACGATCTGCAAGCCGATGATGCGAGCGGTCCGAAACTCCGCCGGGTGCTCTCGGCCACCGCACTGACGGCACTGGGAATCGGCGGGATCATCGGCACTGGCATCTTCGTTCTCACCGGCGTCGCGGCTGCGCAAAACGCGGGTCCAGCGCTGGCTCTCGCTTTCATCGTCGCCGGCGTTGGTTGCACCCTTGCGGGGCTGTGCTATGCCGAATTCGCGGCGATGATTCCGGTCTCCGGCAGCGCATACTCATACTCCTATGCAACGCTGGGCGAAGGAATAGCCTGGTTCATAGGTTGGAATCTGATCCTGGAATACCTGTTTGCAGTGGCCACCGTCTCCGTCGGATGGTCAGGTTATCTTGTCAGTCTGATGGACCAGATCGGCCTGCACCTGCCCACGGCCCTCACCAGCGCACCGTTCGGCAAGGGTGCCGGCGAGCTCGACATCGTATCCACAGGCGCGCTGATCAACTTGCCGGCCGTGCTCATCGTGGCCGCGCTGGCGACCATTTGTTATATCGGCATCCGCCAGACCGCCGTATTCAACACCGTGATTGTCGCAATCAAGGTGACCGTCGTCCTGCTGTTCATCTTTTTCGGGATTGCCTACATAAGCCCCGACAACTGGCATCCCTTCATCCCGCCGCAGGAAGGCCCCGGCAAGTATGGCTGGCCGGGCATCATGACCGCCTCGGGCATCATCTTCTTCGCCTACATCGGCTTCGATGCCATCTCCACCGCGGCGCAGGAAACGAAGAACCCCCAGCGCGACATGCCGATCGGCATCCTGGCGAGCCTGGTCATCTGCACCATCCTTTATGTGGTGACCGCCCTCGTTCTGACCGGAATGGTCAAATACACGGAGCTGGACGTTCCCGCACCCGTGGCGCTTGCCATAGACAAACACGTTCCACTGCATTGGTTGGGTTACCCGGTCAAGCTCGGAGCGCTCGCCGGAATGACCTCGGTCATGTTGGTCATGACACTGGCGCAGGCGCGTATTTTCCTCGCCATGGCTCGCGATGGACTACTCGGTAAGCGCTTTGCGAAGGTCCATCCGAAATACCACACGCCCAGTTTTGCCACGGCCCTCACGGGAATCTGCGCGGCGCTGATCGGGGGCCTTTTCCCGGTCGACATTCTGGGAAAGATGGTGTCCATAGGAACACTGGCCGCATTTGTCACGGTGTGTATCGGGGTGCTCGTCCTTCGGTACACCCGGCCAGATCTTCACCGGCCGTTCCGTACACCCTGGCCATGGTTCACTTGCATTGGCGGAGCCCTCGTTTGTGGCGCGATGATGGTGTCCCTTGGCTGGGCAACGTGGGCTCGGCTCGTCGTATGGACCGCCATAGGCGCAGCGGTCTATGCGTTCTATGGTTACCGACACAGCCGGATGCACGGAACGAATGGCTCATCCCGGGCAGCAAGGGCAAGCTCCCGATGACGCGCCCGACGACGCTACGCTAGCCGCCCTCGTCTTCGTCCTCGTCGATGGGCTTCTTGCCATCCAGCTTGCGGCGCAAGCGGATGTTGACGAGCTCCACGACGATGGCGAAGGCCATGGCGAAGTAGATGTAGCCCTTGGGAAACTCGAAATGCGCGCCCTCGGCAACGAGGGCGACGCCAATCAGGATGAGGAACGCGAGCGCCAGCATCTTGATCGTGGGATAGCGCTCGATGAACGCGCCGACAGAGCGCGACACCCACATCATGACAATGATGGCGGCGACGATGGCCGCGATCATCACCGGCAGATCCTTCGCAAGACCCACCGCCGTAAAGACGGAATCGAGCGAGAACACGATGTCGATGACGGCTATCTGCATCACGATCATGGTGAAGTTCGAGTAGATCCGACGCGCGCGTGTTGGCTGCTGTGACGCCCCTTCGAGCGTGTGATGAATCTCGATGACGCTCTTGGCGAGCAGGAAGAGGCCGCCCGCCAGGAGAATGAGATCACGACCCGACACCCCTTGTTCGCCGAAATGGAACAGCGGCTTCGTGAGACGGGTGAGCCACACGATCGAAAACAACAAGGCGATGCGCGTCAGCATCGCAAGAGCCAGCCCGGTGATGCGAGCCGATTCCTGGCGGTTCGCCGGCAGGCGCCCCACCAGGATCGAAATGAAAATGATGTTGTCGAACCCGAGAACGATCTCGAGCAGTGACAGCGTCACGAACGCCAACCACGTCTGAGGGTCGGCGAGCAGCTCGAGCATTTAGCGGCCTTTCTTCCTGCCCGGAGTTACGGAAGCTCGTCGATCGGCGACTTGCGGGCCGAGGGAAACACGTGCTCGGCCGTCAAACCGCAATCCAGCGCAATCGCGCTCGAGATATAGATCGAAGAGTAGGTGCCGGCGATGATGCCGATCATCAGCGCCTCGGAGAAGCCACGCAGAACGGGACCGCCGAGGAACAACAACGCGACCACCACGATCGAAGTGACGACCTTGGTCATGATCGTTCGCGATAGTGTCTGGTTGATCGACTGGTCGAGCACGGTTGCCGGGGGCAGGCGCCGGTTGGTCTCGAACCGCTCGCGGATACGGTCGAACACCACGACGGTATCGTTCAACGAGTAACCGATCACCGCGAGGATCGCGGCCACGACGGGCAGATCGAACTCCGTCTGGGTCACGGAGAACATGCCGATCACCAGGATCGGGTCGTGCAACACCGCGAGGATGGCGCCGAAGGACAGTCGCCAGGTATGGAAGCGGAACGCGATGTAGATGAAGATCAGCAGCAGTGTAAAGCTCAACGCCCAGATCGCACTGGTCTTGAGCTCGTTACCGACCTGCGGACCGACGACGGCGAGCTGCGAAACCTGTGCCGTGGAATCGACCGCTTTGACCGCTCCTTCGATCTTGCCGCGGATCACGTTCGCCGACTGTCCCGCCTCGGGCGGAAGCCTGATGACCAACTCCCGCGAGGACCCGAAGTTCTGCACCTGGGGCGCGTGGAAGCCCGCCGCGGTCAGCTTGCTTCGAACATCATCCACACTGGGGGCCTGGCTGAAGCTCGCCTGCGCGCTGACGCCGCCGGTGAAGTCGGTACCGAGATTCAGGCCCCGGATGAAGAACGACGCGAACGAGCCGATCATCAGGATGGCCGAAAGCGTGTACCACACCTTGCGTGTGGCCATGAACGGGTAGTTGGTCTGGTGGCTGAAAAATTCCACGCGGGCGGTCCTTAGATCGAGAGACGGGCGGGCTTGCGCCGGCCGCCATACATCAGAGTGATGAGAGCGCGGCTGCCCATCAGTGAAGTGAACATCGACGTGGCGATGCCGAGCGTCAGCACGATGGCGAACCCACGGATGGGGCCGGTACCAAACACCCAGAGCACGACGCCCGCTATCAACGTCGTGATATTGGAATCGGCAATGGCGGAAAAGGCCTTCTCGAAACCGGCGCGGATCGAGGCCTGCGGCGAGACGCCCTTGCGGATTTCTTCTCGGATACGCTCGTAGATCAGCACGTTGGCGTCCACCGCCATACCGACCGTGAGGATGATGCCCGCGATACCTGGCAACGACAGCGAAGCACCCATTGTTGAAAGCAGCGCCGTGAGCAGCACGACGTTCGCCAGCAACACGACGTCCGCGACGATGCCGAAGATCTTGTAGTAAATCGCCATGAAAGCGAACACGCCGGCCATGCCGATGATCAGCGCGGTAACGCCCTTCTCGATGTTCTCACTACCGACGCTGGGGCCTACCACCCGCTCTTCGACGGCATAAATCGGCACCGAGAGTGACCCGGAACGCAACAGCAACGCCAGGTCGCGAGCTTCACCGGCCGACAAACCGGTGATCTCGAAGTTGTTGCTGAAGACGCCACGGATCGTGGCATCGTTGATGACGGTCTCGTCCGTCACATCGCGGGTGACCGGCTTGCCATTGACCTGGGTGGTTTCGCGGCGTTTCTCGATGAGGACCACGGCCATGGGCTTGTTCAGATTGGCCTTGGTGGTCTTCAGCATGGCTTCGCCTGCACGCGCATCGAGCCTGACGCTGACGCCAACACCCTCCTGCGTGTTCGCGACGGTAGCGCTCGTGAGCTGATCTCCCGTAGCGATGACCTCACGCTTGAGCAGGATGGGACGACCGATCCGGGTTTTGGTGTAGAGCTTGGCTCCCAAGGGAGCCCGACCACGCTGTGCCGCCTCGTACGCGTTGCCGGTGGTGTCCTCCAGCCGGAACTCGAGAGTCGCCACACGCCCCAGGAGATTTTTGACCTCGGCGGAGTTCTGTACGCCGGGGAGTTGCACGTTGATGCGGTCGATCCCCTGCCGCTGCACAATGGGCTCCGAAACACCGAGCTCGTTGACCCGGTTGCGCATCGTCGTGATGTTCTGCTGGATGGCGTAGTCCTGGCGCTCCTTGATCTGCGCCGGGGTCATCACCGCCTGAAGCGTAGCGCCGTCCGACGAGATGTTGAGTCCCTGCAGAGGCTGGCTGAGCGCGTTGCGAGCGGCCGAGATATCGCCCTGCGAGTTGAGGATGACGCGGATGCCATCGGGCCGGCCTTCGCCGCCAGCAGCCACAACAGTCACATCCTTGAACGACACGTTGGCGGTCGCCAGCGCGCGTCTGGCATCCTGCGCATAGCCCTCCAGAGCCTGACTGACAGCGCTGTTCACATCGACCTGGTACAACAGATACAGGCCGCCGCGCAGATCCAGACCCAACGCCATCGGACGCAAGCCGAGGGAACGCAGGAAGCCCGGCGTACGCGGCGCGAACGACAACGCGGTGATGTAGGTGTTGCTGTAGTCGGGGTTTCCGTCGACGGCATCACGCGCGGCCAGCTGCTCCGGCACGCCGCCAAAGCGCACCATCATCCGGCCCTTGTCGATATAACTGCGCTCGAAGCGGACCTTCTTGTCCCTGAGGAACGTCTCGATCTGCTTGGTCGTCTCCTCCGTGACCGGAGCATGATCCTTGCGCGCGATCTGCAGCGCCGGATCCTCGCCGAAGAAGTTGGGAGAGGCGCACAACAGCCCCAGGACCAGGACCACTGCAACGAGGTAGTACTTCCAGCGTGCGTATTCGAGCATGACTCAGGCGCTTTTCAGTGTGCCCTTGGGCATGAGGTTTCCGATCTGGAACTTCTGGACCTTCATGCGCACGCCCTCGGCGACCTCGAGGGTCACGAAGGAGTCGCCGACCTCGGTCACCTTGCCGAGGATGCCCCCAGTGGTGACGACCTCATCGCCAGCCTGGAGCTTGGAGACCAACGCCTGGTGCTCCTTGGCCTTTTTCTGCTGCGGACGAATCAGCAGGAAATAAAAAATGACGACGAACACGACCATCATGACGATGGGCATGAATTGCCCGCCCGGCCCTGCAGGACCGGCCTGGGCGAAGGCGTCGGAGATCAAACCATTCATTGCGGCACCTTGTCGGCAAACCCACCGGACCCCCGGCGGGAGCAAAGGGGCGGCATTATGCCATAGCGCCCGGGACTGCCAGCCGACAACCGCCTGCCCCCCCGTCCGGCCGGCCGCCGGACTCAGCCGGCCGCTTCGCTTCCCGCAACCTGGCGCCGAGACGCCAGATAGGTGGTGGCCCAGGACGTAAGCCGCCCTTCCGCGATCGCGCCCCGCAGGGTCCGCATGAGGTCCAGGTAGAAATGCAGGTTGTGGATGGTGTTCAACCGCGACCCGAGGATCTCGTTGCAACGATCGAGGTGGCGAAGGTACGAGCGGCTGTAGTTCCGGCAGGTGTAGCAGCCGCAAGCCGGGTCGACGGGCCCCAGGTCGCTCTGGTGGGCGCTGTTACGGATGTTGATGACACCGGTCGACGTAAACAG
>DAITMW010000263.1:9270-10744 GCA_036834945.1 Steroidobacteraceae bacterium | reverse complement strand
CGCAATGCACGACGAAACTTCTGCGTATTCCGCACGTTAAGCTCAGGAATGGGAAGTGAAGAGTTAGAGGCGGCGCGGGCGGCCCAGTTGCGCTATGTCAGTGACTCGCGTCCTGGTATCAGGCGCAGAGCGGCTGGTGCCGGTTTCATGTATCTGGAGCCGGAGAACAGTCCAGTTGAGGACGAGGCGGTCCTGGCTCGGATCAAATCCCTGGCCATTCCACCTGCCTGGACGGAGGTGTGGATCTGCAAGCTGTCCTATGGGCATCTTCAGGCGAGCGGTCGCGACGCGCGCGGCCGGAAGCAATACAGGTATCACGCACGCTGGCGCAAGGTACGGGATGAAGGCAAATTCGACCGCATGTTGCAGTTTGGAGCGGCGTTGCCTCGGATACGTGACCGGGTCGACGAGGACTTGCGAGGTCCACGGCTGACACGCGAGAAGGTGCTGGCGATCGTCGTGCGACTGCTCGAGACGACTTTCATCAGAGTTGGCAACGAGGAGTATGCGCGCACGAACAAGTCCTTCGGACTGACGACCTTGAAGGGACGGCACGTGAAGGTCGAAGGCGCCAGGATCGTGTTTCGTTTTCGGGGCAAGAGCGGCAAGGAGCATCAGATCACGCTGGCCAATCGCAAACTGGCGCGTCTCGTCAAGAGTTGCCAGGAATTGCCCGGACAGGATCTGTTCCAGTTCATCGACGAGGAGGGGCAGCCACAGCCGATCGATTCAGGGGATGTGAATGAATACATCCGTCAGATCGCGGGGGAGGATTTTACCGCCAAGGATTTCCGCACCTGGGCCGGGACGCTGCTCGCCGCGGAGAGGCTCGACGAGTATCCCGAGGTGGAGTCCGCAACCAAGGCCAAGGCCGCATGCCTGAATGCCGTTGCCGCTGTCGCGGCAAGGCTGGGGAATACTCCTGCCATTTGCCGCAAATGTTATGTCCATCCCGAGGTGCTCGCGGCCTTCTTCGATGAGGGCAAACTGGCACGTTGGAAGAAGGCGTCGGCGGGAGCCAATGGCTCTGCCGATCGGTCCCGCCACGAGTTGGTATTGTTGCGCTACCTGGCGGCGGTCGCGCACTGATCGACATCCCCACTCATGGCGTGCCGTTGCGGCTGTCGAGGAAGGCGGCCAGTTGATCGGAGCCACCGATCAGCTCTCCACGGATGAAGACCTGCGGCACCGTGGAGCCTCCCGATGCGGCTTTGACACCCTGCATCGTCAGCTCATCGCCGAGATGCACAGCATCGAATCGGATGCCGCGCTCCGTGAGCAGGCTCTTGGCCCGCTGACAGTATGGGCAGCCGTGCCGGGCGAACATGAGGACCGGTCCCAGGCGCCGGTGGCCGGGCTGGAGGTACTCGAGCATGGTTTCAGCGTCGGATACCTGGAAGGGGTCATCCCCCTCCTCCGGCTCGATGAACATTTTCTGGATGGTGCCATCTTGCACGAGCATGGAGTAACGCCA
>DAITMW010000263.1:0-9170 GCA_036834945.1 Steroidobacteraceae bacterium | reverse complement strand
GGTCATCTCGGCCAGTCGCACACTCGGTATTTTCTGCCCTTCGCTCGAGACTCTCATGCTCGCTCTTCCTTTCGGGAAAAGGGCGATGGTCGTCCAAGTGGCGCGGCGAGCGATGTCGGTGGAGACGCTCGACCCGGCGTAGGAGAACTCGCACAAGACGGGCAACCTACACCTGGAACATTTCCTTTTGGTCCGGCGCGACTTCGCCCTGCTTTGCGGTCCGCAGCGGCACCTCGGCTGGCCCGCATTCCAGATCGTCGCGGCTTTCGTCAAACCTCGGCGGAGCGCCGGCGAAGAGATAGTCCGGCCGGAAGGCACAGACCGCCTGCAAGGCGCGCCAGTCCCATATCCCGAGCTGGTGGCGCACGAAGATAGCAAGTTTGCGGCGCCGTATTTCCCGAAGGGTGCGATTCAGATGCACGGCGGATAATGCCAGGGCATCAGCCAGATCGGCCTGCCGGAGCGGGAGTACACAGGTTCTGCCTTGTGCCAGGCCGAGAGCACGCAGGCGTACGAAGAGCTCGCACAGCAGATGCGCGGTCCGTTCCAGAGCGTTACGGTTTCCCAGACTCGATAGCCACTGCCGTAGCGTCGCTTGCTCGACGCTGCGGCTCAGCTCGAGTGCACGGGCAATGCGTGGAAAGCTCTGTTTCAACCGTGAAATATCATCACGCAGCACGCTGACGATCTGCACTCCTGACAGAGACCCGATCGCATGGTCGGCGAGCACCCGATCTCCGGCATAGCGGTCGCAAAAATCCCCGGGAAGGAGGTAGGCCAGGATCTGGCGCTGCCCGCCCGGCAGCGTAACGTAACGACACGCGACTCCCGTGAGCAGCACAATTGACCGGCCGTCTTGTTCTGCTTCCCGGGAAAAATCTGACAGTGCAGGTAACCGTCGCGGCTGCAGAGTCACTCCATTCAGTGCGAGCTTCTCCTCGGGCTCGAGCTTCCCGAAGCGCTCCAACTGCAGAATCAACATGCGTGACATGGCGCAACGAGGTCCCTGCCGGGCAGGTCATGACCCTGTTGAAATCGCGCGTGTCAGGAAGAGGTACCCGGAGCCGCCGGACCCGCATCAACACCCGACGATGCATGGCTCGCATATCCGCCCTTGCGGCCCGCCTCCGCTGCAAGCTGGGGATTCTGCGCAAAGCTGCGTTTGTCATCGGGCACGTTCTCGCCGCCCTTGCGGCCCGCTTCCGCGGCCAACGCCCGGTTTTGCGAGAAGCTGCGTTTGGCGCCTGGAACACTGCGGCCGCCTTTACGGCCCGCCGCCGCCGCCAGCTGGCGATCCTGGGAGAAGCTTCTGCTCGAGCTCGGAACGGACTTGCCGCCCATGCGGGCGATCTCGCGCCGGCGTTCCGGGCTCATGGAGGCAAATCCCCGCCTGGACTTGCGCGGCTCTCCTGTTGTTGGGTCAACCATATCTGCTCTCCTTCCGACATGAGCGAATAGCATGAGCTACAAGCCTGCTGCAGCAATCGGCGTTCCGATTTTGACGGCGGAGTTGGTTTCAGGGTTATACTGGTAAAGTACCAGTAACCAGGACTCGATTCATGGCCGCACGCTCGCGCGGCTCCGGCCGCCACCTGAAAGGCAGCCAGGTGCCGGTCACCTTATACCTGGCCCCGAGGCAGTATTGGCTCTTGAAATCACTGAGCGCCCGCAGCGGCTATTCGATGCAGTTTCTCCTGCGTCGTGCGCTGTACGACGTGCTGATGCAGGTCAACGAGCGGACCGATCCTCGTCCGCTCGGGCGATGAATGCGTTCGAGTGAGCGTGTTGACGGGCTATGAGATGTGGCCCGCTACGCGATAGTTGAGTCAGGAGCGACCGCTCACGGCCGCTGACTCCCGGCGACACCCGCTGCATGCCTTGCGTGGCCCCCTTTGCGGCCCGCTTCCGCCGCCAAGCGGGGATCCTGTGAAAAGCTGCGTTTGACATCGGGTACGTTCTCACCACCCTTGCGACCCGCTGCAGCGGCCAATGCACGGTTCTGCGCGAAGCTGCGTTTCGTGCCGGGGACATTCCGGCCGCCTTTGCGGCCTGCCGCCGCAGCCAACTCGCGATTCTGAAAAAAAGTCCGCCGCGAGTTGGGAACTGACTTCCCGCCCATTTGAGCGATTTCCCGCTGGCGCTCTGGATGCATGGCCGCAAACCCGCGTTTGCTCTTCCGCTGCTCTCCGGTTGTTTGATCTATCATTTGGCGCCTCCTCCCCAACAAGTGATTGCGCAGCCACCGCGGGACTGCGGCCATGCTCCGACAATCGACGTTCCGGCGTCAATCACAAAGTTGGTTTGGCTCACATACCGGTAAGATACCGGTAAGCTGCGCTGAGCGACCGGCCCATCCCATTGGGAAGATGCGCCAGGCGTGCAAGTCGGACGCGCTCGCACTATTGTAAGTCATTGACCTGGATCGATACCCGAGCCATGACCTTGTCCATCGTGCCCCCGGAACATCGTTACGCGCAGCTCGTCGCGACACTCGTGTCGCATCCGGACGTCACGGTTATCGCTGTGCGCAAGAAAGGGCTGGGCTCGAAGGCACTGTGCGTCGCAGGCAGGATGTTTGCAGTCCTGTCCGCAACCGGGCAACTGGTCGTCAAGCTGGAAAAGGCACGGGTCGATGCGCTCGTATCCGCGGGGCGCGGCACCCGCTTCGAGCCCTTCCATGGACGGCCGATGCACGAGTGGTTTGTGGCGGACCTGGGAGAGGAGAAGGACTGGCTGCCCCTCGCGCAGGAGGCGCTCTCTTTCGTCAGGAACCACCCGGAAGAGTGCCACGCCTAAAAGTACATCCGTATGCCTGCCCAGATCGCAATGGGCTGCGCAGGCGACACCGCGTTCTCATTCGTCCAATCGGCTGGATCGGGACGGAAGGCGCCATTCGGCTCGAACGCGTTACTCGTCAGGAAACCCGCCGTCGCGTAGTGATGGTCGAACACGTTGACCACCCGCGCGAAGACGTCCGCCATCTTCGCCAGATGATAGGTGCTGTCGAGATTCACGACCGCGTAGCCGCCGCTGTGACCGGACCCGATGAAGTCGGCGCCATCGGGCGCATTGGCGTTGTTCTCATCGCCGTGCAGGAATATTCCGGATGATGCGATCACGCTCGCACCCAGGTCCCACGACTTACCCGGTGAGTAATCCAATCGCAGCCGACCCGTGTGCCGCGGGATGAGCGCAATGCGGTCGCCCGGGCGAATCTGAATATCCCCATTGTCGTCCGCCGTGCTATTCGACGCGGCGTTGACTTCGAAGCTCGAGCGATAAGTCGCATCGACGCAGCTGTAGACCAGGTGCCAACGCCACTGCGACAGGATCTTGCCGCCCAGCCCAACATCAAGGCCCTGGCGACGCGTACTACCCACGTTCGAGAAGTAGCCCTCGCTGGTGGTCGTGGCGACGAACTGAATGTCGTTCGTGTTGTTGGTCCGAAAAAGATTGACACTCCAGTCGAGCCAGTCACCCTGGAACGAGCCCCGGGCACCGACTTCAAACGTGCGGGAGACGACCTGATCCAGGTTCGGGTCGCTCGCGAAGTCATTGGGCAGGCCACAGGGTTTCTCAGGGTCCGAGCAACCGAGCTCGATGACCGTCGGCGCCCTGCTGCTCTCGTTGTAATTGGCGTAGAGCGTCAGTGCCTTGCCGGGGGTGAACGTCAGGCCGATCGATGGATTGAGGCGACTGTACGTATGATTCTCGGCAAGAGGACCGGCGACATTGAATTCGTTCTCAGCTTCGTCGGCGTCGAAGCCCCCTACACCTGTATCCACACTGTCGCCGTTCAGCGTCTCAGTTATGCGGTTGTAACGGGCCGCGATGGTGACGTGGACGAGCTCGCTCGGCGAGAAGGTATCGGTGAGATAGACGCCCCACGTCTTACTGAGGCCACCCAGCGCATTGCTGGTCAACGGCTCGTTGTTGGGGTCATCGAAAGAGACGGCGACCCGCTCATCATTCAAGGTCGCGTACTGAATGCTCTGCGTATAGCTCACGGCGGCGCGGTCGAAGCTCGCCCCCACAATCGACTGGTTCTTCATGCCCGCGAGATCGTGTGACCGCGTGAGCTGTATCCCGGCACCCCAGGTTTTCTGGGTCAGCGTGGAGGAACGGTTGATGCCATTCGAGCAATAGGCGACCGCCAACTGGCTGGCGAGACCGTCATCGCAATCGATCTCCGGCCCGTCGTAGTCCGCGGCCAGGTAGTTGTCATCGTTGAGATCGCCGTTGTTGGTGTGCGTCGTCAGGTGACGATAGTAGAGATTTCCCGAAAGCAACAGATCATCCCGCAGGAAGTGCGATCCGGTCGCATTCACGAAGCCCAGCTTGTTATGGGTCAGATCGGGAGCGGTGAAAATGGCCTCGCGCCGCACCGCAAGCAGGCTCTCGGGGACGACGCCGTTGCCGATCAGTGTGTTGTCGGCGTAGGTATAGCTCAGGTCGAAATCGGTTTTTTCGTCCTCGTAGCCCGCTTTGCCGAACACCTGCCGCACCCTGGAGGGAGACAGATCGCGCCAGCCGTTCTCGTCGAAATAATTGGCGGCGATAAAATAGTCGACCTTGCCTGCCGCGCCGCCGGTTGCACCCTCGAAGGCGCGGCGGCCGAAAGAGCCGCCATAGGCCTGCAGCTCGGTTCCCGGGTATTCGTGGCCGCTCTTGGTCTGAACGTTCAGCGAGCCACCCAGGGTATTCAGACCGAAAACCGGATTGGAGCCCGACTGCAAGGTGACCGTGGCAAGGGCGGCTTCCGGGATGAGATCCCAGTTGACGGTGTCACCGAAGGCTTCGTTGACCCGGACGCCGTCGATGTAGACCGACAGCCCCTCAGGAGTCCCCAACAGAGGCGACGCCGTGAAGCCGTGGTAGTTGACATCTGCCTGGAAGGGGTTGTCCTGGCTCTGCGAAATACTGATGCCACTGAAATTGTTGTTCAGGAACTCCGTGAGATCGAGGGATTGCTGGCGGCGAATATCCTGGCTCGTTGCCGCCTGGACGTTGGTCGGTACCTCTTCGAGGGGTTGACCCAATCCGGGCAGTGGAGCTGTGCCGATCACCAGCACTTGCGATAGTTCCTGGGCGGCGGCCGGGTTACCCGTTCCAGACCCCGCGGCGGGGTCGTCCGCGGCGCGTACGGTTACCGATGTGCCTGCGACCCATGCCATTGCACAGACCACGAGCACATTCACTCTGACTGGCATCGAGCTCCCTCTTTGTTAATGCCCGGCTTCCTCATGTCTCGCGATCCTGACACGCCCGACCATGGGAATATCTCCCGATCTTCATCGGGCTCGACAGGGTTGGGCGCCAGTCGGGAGGAATTCCCGCTCGGCGCGCAGCTTCTCAGTTGTTCCAGCCGGTCGCCAGCCGTATCAGATCGGCGACAGGAACCAACACCAGCTGCAAAACATCATCCGACATGTCGACATACAACGACACCGCGGAAACCCGGGAGGGCCGCTCCGCCAGTGCCGCCAATAGCTGGCACCTCGAATCAGGTGATGTATCGCGGACGGCACAACTGGCCGAACACCGGGGGAGCTCCCCGATCGGGAAAAACTCCCGGCTCGATCAGGAGAAACTCCCTGTAACACGCTCGACCGCAACCAGCGCAAGGGGGAGCGCCAATGCTTCGATTCGGCTTCAACACGCATGACCCGAGGTGGACGGCGCTGCTCACGTGCGTCTGCCTGTGCAGCGCCGCTTCGACGCAGGCTGAAGACAGCAAGACCCCGGAGAATCCCGCCGAGGCGCTGGAACTCCCCACCGTCGAGATCGTCGGTACCACGCCCTTGCCGGGTCTCGGCACTGCGCTGCGCGACGTGCCGGCCAACGTCCAGATATATACGAGCTCCAATCTATCCCACCAACATCAAACAAATGCGACCGACTTCCTGGAGCAGAATCCCTCAGGAATTGCCGCGAATGCCGCGCAAGGCAATCCCTTTCAACCGGACATCAATTTCCGCGGCTTCAGCGCATCTCCACTGCTCGGCACGCCACAAGGCGTGTCGATCTTTCAGGACGGCGTACGGGTCAACGAGCCCTTCGGCGATATCGTCAATTGGGACCTGATTCCCCAGTCCGCCATCGCCAGCATCCAGCTCATCCCCGGCTCCAATCCCGCTTTTGGCCTGAACACCCTGGGAGGCGCGGTGGCCGTCTACACCAAGAGTGGTGCCCAATATCCCGGCGGGGGCGTCGAGCTCTCCGGCGGCTCCTTCGGTCGTCGCAACACGGAATTCGAATGGGGTGGATCCAGCGGACCACTGGACTACTTCCTCACGGGCAACATCTATGATGATGACGGCTGGGCGCAGCACAACCCGAGCAAGGTGCGGCAGTACTTCGGCAAGCTCGGCTACCAGACCGAAAAGACCGACCTCGATCTGAGCTTCACGGGGGCCGACAACACTCTGCAGGGAACCCAGACGTTGCCGCTGTCCTTCCTCGACGACATCCGGCAGGCATACACATTTCCAGACCAGAACCACAACAAGCTGGCATTCGTGACCGCGAAAGGCAGCCACTTCCTCGCCGACGGCGCATTGCTGGGCGGAAACCTCTATTACCGGCATTATGAAAACGGCAGCATCAGCAGCAACGTCAATGACGACTTCGATGCTGACGGCATACAGGCAACCAACGACGCTTCAGACATCGATCAAAACGGGTACGGCGGCGGCCTCCAGCTCGTCCTCACCCATCACCCGGCCGGACTCAAGAACCAAGTGACGCTGGGGGCCACCGCCGACGTGGCCAGCGCTCGATTCACGCAGACCTCCCAGGACGCCCAGTTCACCGCCGGTCGAAACACGGTGGGCATCGATGACTTCGAGTTGCAGACGGACGCCGACACGAGCACCCATTACTACGGTGCGTTCATCGCGGATACCCTGAACCTGAACTCGTGGTGGACCCTGACGGCTTCAGGCCGTTATAACCACACGCAGGTTCGTATCGAAGACCGCACCGGAGCCGCGCCAGCACTGAATGGCGAGAACGCCTTCTCGCGCTTCAATCCCGCCATCGGCATCAATTACAACCCGACTTCAAATCTGACATCCTATGTCAGCTACAATGAAGGTGTACGCGCGCCGACAGCCATCGAGTTGACCTGCGCCGACCCCGACGCGCCGTGCAAGCTGCCGAACGATTTTCTGGCCGACCCTCCCCTGCACGAGGTCGTGTCCAAGACTGTCGAGGTGGGTGCCAGAGGCCAGCTGGGAAACATCGTGCGCTGGAACGCCTCGATCTTCCGCACGCGACTCGAGAATGACATCGAATTCATCAGCTCCGGTGCCGGTGCGACCAACGCCGGCTATTTCGCCAATGTGGGCAACACCCGCCGGCAAGGCATCGAGCTCGGGCTCGAGACCCACCTGCAAGCCGTGACCGTTGCGGTCCACTACACCTTCCTGGACGCCACCTTCCAGTCATCCTTCGCGGAGAGCAGTCCATCGAACTCCAGTGCCGATGATGACGGCGTCATTCAGGTCCGGCCGGGAGATCGCATTCCGGCCAATCCGCGCCATGTTTTGAAAATCCGGGCGGACTGGCAAGTGACTTCGCGGCTGTCCGTCGGTGCGAACCTGCTGACCAGCGCCGGCTCGTATGCTCGCGGCGACGAGGACAACCAGGACATCAACGGTCAACTTCCCGGCTACACAGTCGTGAACCTCGACGGCCGGTTCCTCGTCTCCAGGAGCTTCGAGGTTTTCGCCCGGGTGAACAATGTATTCGACCGCCGCTACTCGAACTTCGGTGTCGTCGGCGAGAACTTCTTCACGGGTCCGGGCAGGACCTTCGGGCCGGCGGCGGGAATCGACCCCGTGAATGAGCAGTTCCGCGGACCGGGAGCTCCCATTGGCGCCTGGGTCGGGGTGCGATACTCGTTCGGTGGTCAGAGTCCGGACAGCTCCGGCGATCGGGACTGAGACAGCCGCCCGTTCGAATGCACTTGACCGTAGCCTTTCGGGGCGGTTCCGAGTCGGACCTGCGGCCACGGCCCGAGGCCTGGCGTTTCCCGAGAGGCCCAGGTCTTGCTTCACCATTCAGGATGAACTTGCGCGCATCCCTGAACAGAGGCCTGGGACTGCTGGTGTGCGCAGCCCGATACTGGAGTGCCGACAATGCCTCCACGACAGGCGCGGCGCTTGCGTTCTACTGCGCTTTTTCGATAGCGCCGCTGTTGGTCATTCTGCTGACCCTTGCCGGACTCATCGTCAATGAGACGGCCGCGTACGGGCAGGTGGGTGCGCAGCTGGCGGGGCTTTTCGGTCCGGCGACGGCGAAAACGCTCCTGGGCGCCGTCCACAGCGCGCAGAAGGCCGAGGGGATTTTCGCAACCTTGGTCAGCGTCGTCACACTGATGATCGGGGCCACCACGGTCCTTGCGGCTCTCCAGGCAGCCCTGGAGGTCATCTGGAAGAGCGCGGCCCTCTCGGTCTCCGGCGTCTGGGGCTGGTTTCGGACGCGGCTGCTGTCATTCGGGTTCATTCTCGCGCTGGCCTTCCTGCTGCTGATCTCGCTGACTCTGTCCACCGGACTGGCCAACCTGCGTACCTGGTTGGTCACGAGCTATCCCGGGTTCGTCGTCATCGTGGGGCTGCTGGACCTGGTGCTGTCGCTGTTTCTGGTCGCCGCGCTGTTTACGCTCATCTACCGATATATGCCCAGTCGGCGGTTGCCCTGGAAGCCCGTCATGCTCGGCGGTCTGTTGACCGCGGCGCTCTTCGATGTCGGGCGATGGCTCATAGGGTTATACCTCGCGCATTCGACGGAGGCGTCCGCGTTCGGAGCGGCGTCCTCGTTCGTCGCGCTGCTGCTGTGGTTGTATTACACGTCGCAGATCTTTCTGTATGGAGCGGAGTTCACCGCCTGCCTGGCGGGTGTGCGCGATGAAGCGGGCCCGTGAGGCCTCAACGAGGTTTTTGCACCGCGAGGCCGAAATGATAGGGAGGCAGGGGAACGAGCGCTATGTGAGGCCGGAAGCCGACCTGTTGGGCCCATGAACTGCATTGCTCCGGACGTGGTCGAATACTGAGGTCAGGTCCGCGAGGTGTATTGGCGTCGTGGATCCAATGAATGATTGCCAACACGCCGCCGGGACGCAGGACGCGTAAGGCCTCCGCCAACAGTGCGGGGGCATCTTCGGCATG
>DAITMW010000262.1:0-10762 GCA_036834945.1 Steroidobacteraceae bacterium | reverse complement strand
TTCGTATCATCCCCCCATGACGCGCCATTTCCTGGGCTCCCAATCCCTCAAGGGCCGAGGTGCCCTGTCCAATCCCCATGTGCGGTTCGAGTCGGCCTCCGTTGAGAAAGCCGACGACGGCTGGTACCAGGAGGAGGTCCCCACCTCGTTGGAGGAGGTGGTGCTTCCCGATCGCGCCAAAAGCGTGATCACGACCAACAATTCTCCCGATGTGGGTTTCGACCAGTCGATCAATCCTTACCGCGGCTGCAGTCACGGTTGCATCTACTGTTTCGCACGGCCGACTCATGCCTACCTGGGGCTGTCGCCCGGTCTGGACTTCGAGACGAAGCTCTTCTACAAGGATAACGCCGTCGAGTTGCTGCGCGCTGAGCTCAGCAAGCCCAAATACGTGTGCAAGAGCATCGCCCTCGGCATCAACACCGACGGGTGGCAGCCGCTCGAGCGTCGCCTCGAGGTCACTCGCCGCGTTCTCGAGGTCCTGGCGGAGTGCCGGCATCCGGTCAGCATCGTTACCAAGAGCGCTCTGATTGTGCGCGACCTGGACCTTTTGCAGGATCTGGCTCGGGACCAACTCGTCTCGGTGATGGTCAGCATCACCTCGCTCGATAGCGAAATCAAACGCACGTTGGAACCACGAACGGCATCGCCGCAGGCACGTCTCAGGGTCATCGAGCAGCTGTCGGAGGCGGGCGTTCCGGTCGGCGTGATGGTAGCGCCGATCATCCCGGCGCTCACCGACCACGAGATGGAACAGATCCTGGAGGCGGCCAGGGCGGCAGGTGCCACTAGTGCCGCGTATACGCTGCTTCGGCTACCGCACGAAGTGAAGGACCTGTTCCGGGAGTGGCTGACCGAGCACTACCCGGATCGCGCCAAGCATGTCATGTCATTGATCAACCAGTCACGTGGCGGCAAGGACTACCAGGCCGAATTCGGCACCCGCATGGTCGGGACAGGCGTGTTTGCGCAGCTCTTGCGCACGCGCTTCGACGTCGCGAAGCGCAAATTCGGATTCGCCGAATCCGGGCACCGCGACGGGCTGCGCACCGACTTATTTCGCCCGCCTGCCGCCAATCCGGGGCAAATGACTTTGAGCTTCTGAAGTCAGCCGCGACCTGGACCGCGCCTTGCCGCCTCGATCGCGGCGATGTCGATCTTTTTCATTCCCATCATCGCCTCGAACGCACGCTTGGCGGCCGCCCGATCAGGACTCGTCGTCGCCTCCATCAGTGCCCGCGGGGTGATCTGCCAGGACAAGCCCCATCGGTCCTTGCACCATCCACAGGCGCTTTCGGCTCCCCCATTATTGACGATCGCATTCCAGTAGCGATCGGTCTCAGCCTGATCCTCGGTGATGATCTGGAAAGAGAAAGCTTCGCTGTGCTTGAAGGTCGGCCCACCATTGAGGCCGAGGCAGGGGATTCCCGCCACCGTAAACTCGACCATCAGCGGCTGTCCCTGCTTGCCAGAAGGAAAATCACCAGGCGCGTAGTGGACCGCGGTAACGGCGCTATTCGGAAAGGTTTCGGCGTAGAACCTGGCGGCTTCTTCCGCCGTACCGTCGTACCAGAGGCAAATTGCGTTTTGGGCCATCGTCTGTCTCTCCTCGTTCGCCAGTTGGTGAGCCTGTCCTCGTAACGACGAAAGACTGCCACGGAAACCTACAATTGCCCCAGGTGGATTTACGGTCCCGTTTTAGATTTGGCTTCTGGGTGCATCGGTGCCCAAAGGAAATCCATGAACCCTCGATTCTTCGGGAAGACGGTGCTCATCACCGGGGCGGGCTCGGGCATAGGCCGGGCAACCGCAGTAGCCTTCGCCGCGGAAGGGGCGAACGTCGTGGCCTGCGATATCGACACCGCGGGTGGTGAAGCCACCGTCGCGACTCTCCGCCAAAGCGGTGCGAACGCCACCTTCGTACGTGCCGACGTGTCGCGCGCGGCGGATTGTGTCGCTATGGTTGATCTCACACTGAGCCGATTCGGACGGCTCGATGTCGCTTTCAACAACGCCGGCATCAACCTGCCGGTCGCCCCGATCGCCGAGATCGACGAGGCGCAGTGGCAGCATATTGTAGGAATCAACCTGACCGGCGTATTCCTGAGCATGAAAGCCGAGATCCCGGCAATGCTGCGCAATGGCGGCGGCGCGATCATCAACACCGCATCAGTCGGTGGATTGATCGGGACAGCCGGCGTCACGGCTTATTGCGCAACAAAACATGGCGTGATTGGACTCACCAGGTCGGCCGCACTGGATTACATCAAGGACGGAATCCGCATCAATGCCATCTGTCCGGGCGGCACGCGCACGGCGATGCTGGAAGAGTGGTTCAAACATCCCGAGGTTGAGCGCGCGGCGCTCGCTGGAACTCCGATTGGCCGTATGGCGGACCCGGCGGAAATCGCACGCACGGTGCTGTTTCTGGCGTCGGATGAATCCTCCTTCATGGTCGGCCATGCGTTGGTGGCCGATGGCGGTTTGACTGCGCAGTAATCGATTGTGACCCATCACGCTTAAACAGTCGTGCGGCTCAATCGGCCGCCAATAGTGTGAATATTCTCACACCCGGCGCCGAGGCTCCCGTATACCGTCCTTGACTGACCTTGGCTGCTCACGACTCACACACTTTCACCGCTGCGTACGCTCTCTACCCGCGCAAGTTCCGGCGAGCGAGTGTGGCAGCCTGGTTGCTGCTGTTCTCGTGGTTGGCGCTTGCGCTGGGAATGCGGAGTGAAGCGGCTTCACTGACCAACATGTCGGCAGGGCCTCTCGGCCGCGAGATGCTCTACTTTGTCGAGGGGTCACAACGCCTGAGCCTGGCTCAGGCCCTCGTCTTGAAAGAGCAGGGCCGGTTTCGGCCGGTGCTGACACCGATCCCGAGTTTCCCCCTCGGATCCCACCCCGTCTGGTTGCATATCGAGGTCGACAACTCGGGCCCAACGGCGGTTACCAGGCATCTCCTGGCGGGCATGCCCTGGCTCGAGCTCGTGGACGTCTATGTCGTGCGGCAGGGTGCTGTGTCGGCCGAATGGCGCACCGGTACTGCAACATCGCAGGCGCCGGGGCTTGCGCCTTCGCTGGGCTTTGATCTGCCGTGCCTCTTCGAGACCGGCCGTAGCGATGTCTACCTGCGTGTCGAGTCGGTAGATCCGATAGTGGTGCCGCTCAAACTGCTGTCCGAGGAACAACTGGATCAGGTGAAAGGCGCCAATGCGTACCTGATGGGAGGCTTTTTCGGATTTCTCATCGCGCTCTGTGCCTACAACCTGCTCCTCTTTGTGCTCGTCCGCGAGCGCGGTCCTCTGTACTACTCGCTGAACATCGCCAGCAATCTGTTCATCATCCTCATTTACACCGGGCATGGCGTCGCGTGGCTGTGGCCTGGCAACATCGTACTCGGGCGATACGCGATTCCCGTGTCGATCGTGGCGAGCGCCTGCTGTGGTCTCGCCTTCGCGAGTCGAGTCCTGCGTTTAGACCAACACTCACCCCGGATCCTGCGAGCGGTACGCGGTGGAGCTCTCGTGGGCTTGGCCTCCGTGGTTATTTGTATGGTGGCTGGCAGTCACCTGAGCGTGAACGCGATAGCATCCGTGTTCGTCGGACTGTATTCGCTGACGATGCCACTGCTAGGCGTGCTCGCAATAAAGCGAGGCGTGGCGGCAGGACGATATTTTCTCGGGGCGAGCATTTTTGGTGCCCTCGGGGCACTGACTACGGATTTCACCCTCTCAGGCAAAGTGCCCTTCACGTCCGTTGGGTTTCATGGATTTGAAATCGGCGTCATCCTCGATTCCATTCTCTGGGCATTGGCACTTGCCCATAGCATGCGCCAGCAACAGCTGGCCGCTGTTCGTGCCCAACACCTGGCGCGTCATGACCCGCTCACCGCGCTGTACAACCGGCGAGCCTTCCTTGAATTGGCGACGCCGACCTGGAATGAGGCGGTACAGCAGAATCGGCCGCTCAGCGTCGTCGTGATGGATGTCGATCACTTCAAGCGGATCAACGACCAACATGGGCACGAAGCCGGCGATCGGACGCTGGTCGAAGCCGCGGCGCTCCTGAGCGGCCTATGTCGGAAGACCGATATCGTGGCACGCTGGGGTGGCGAGGAATTCGTCGTGATGTTGCCGGAAATGGCCTCAGCGGAAGCCAGTCGTTTCGCGGAGCGCATCCGCCAGGCCGTGCTCGGCATGAGAGTCCGTACCGCAACGGGACCGATAGTCCTGACCGCCAGTTTCGGCGTGGCCGAGCGTGCCCAACAAACAGACCTTCAAGAGTTGATCACTGCCGCGGACAGGCGGCTCTACGAGGCCAAGAACCAGGGTCGCAACCGGATCGCTGCCTGAGCCTCTGGATGTCCCTGTTGTAGCACGGTTTCACTGTGTCGCCGGAATGCGAGCGCGAAACACAGGGAAGCCCAGCATGATGAGGCCCAGTACGGCAAAGGCTGTGCGGAGACTGGTCAGTGAGGCGATGTAGCCTATTGCTGCGGGCCCCGCGAGAATCCCGGCATAGCCCAGCGTTGTTATGGAAGCAACCGCCAGGACCGGAGGCATCGCGTTCTGCCGGCCGGCGGCACTGAAGAGAATGGGGACGAGATTTGCGGCGCCCAGTCCGATGAGAAGAAATCCGCAGGACGCGAGCCATGCCTGCGACGCGAGCAGGAGGGCAAGACCGGCTGTGACCGTGAGCCCTCCGCATAGAAGAGTCCTCCGTTGACCCAACCGCCGCACCACGAAATCGCCCGTCAAGCGTCCGACAGTCATGGTTACTGAAAACAACGCATAACCGATGCCCGCCTGGGCGGCGGGAACCCCGAATGATCCAGTCAGGAGCAGGGCGCTCCAATCCAGGATGGCGCCCTCCGTCAGGAACGCGATGAAGGCGAGGGCACCGACAAGGATGACGATGCCCCGGGGTATGACGAGCAACGGCGCCGTGTGTGCGGACTTCGAGCGAAGCAGGCCCGGTGCGCTCAAAGCCAACAACGCCGCGCTGACCAGCGCCGCGACGAGCGCAGCCACAATGGGTCGCAAACCGCTGGTCAAAAGTGCTGTCCCGCCCGCGGCACCGACCAGGCCGCCAAGGCTGTACATGCCATGAAAACCTGACATCAGGGGTTCGCCGGCGGCCTGCTCTACCTCGACCGCGTGGACATTCATTGCGACATCGATCGACCCTATCGATGCACCGAAGGTGAGAAGGGCCACCGCAAGCAGGAGCGCCGTGTCCGCGTAAGCGAGCAATGGGAGTGTCAGGCAGAGGCCAACTCCACCCACCAGGACGACAGCCCGGCTCCCGAAGCGTGCCACGGCGGCTCCTGTCACTTGCATCGCCAGCACGGAGCCGATTCCCAAACACAGCAGGAGCAGGCCGAAGGCGCTGTTGCCGAGTCCGAGCCTTGCCGCGGCATAGGGCACCTGGGGAGCCCAACTCGCCATGGCGATTCCGGCTACCAGGAAGCTCAGGCGGGTGGACAGTCGCGCCGGGAATCCACGCGCGACATCGACATCATTCAAGGGGTTACCACCAACGACAGTCTTCGCTTCAGCTCGAGCTCGCCTCGGGTCGTCAGCTTGAGCAGGCGAGGTGCCCACGCCTTTTTCAGCCATCCTAACTCGAACATCCGTGCGAGCAACGCGGAGCCCAGGGCGCCTGCGATGTGGTAACGCCGCTCGGTCCAGTCGAGGCACTGGGGCGCAAACAAACGCTTTTTACTTTCCAGCGCCTGCCAGTCGATGCCGATGTCCTTCAGCCAGGCTGCGCCGGTCAGGGTCAACTCGAAGTCCCGACCGTCGATTTTCACGTAGTTTCGACGCTGCAGTGCCAACGCCAGCTCCACTCCCAACTTTCCGGCCAGGTGGTCGTAACAGGTGCGTGCGAAGCCCCACGGATTGGACAACAAAGTGCGCTCACTCCGAGTGAGAACCGTGAGGCTCTGGGAGGCAACACCCATCGCCTCAACAGCGTGCGCAATACCCGGAGTCGCTATCCGGTAGTACTTGTTCCTTCCCTCGCTTTTGGCCACGAGGATGCCCGAGCGAACCAGTTTCCCGAGGTGCATGCTGGCCGAGGCCGCGGAGAGATCCGCCAGCAGCGCCAGCTCGCTCGCGGGGCGCGAGCTGCCGTCCATCAGACTCAGCACCATGGTAGTTCGGGATCGGTCGGCGAGCTGTGCCGCCAGGTCCGCCAGTTTTGCAGCGTCGTCCATACTTCAATTTTAGTTGAACTAAATAGGGGGGAGCAACTGCTAGATTCCCGAGCGACGCGGCTACTGGCGTGCAGTGGCATCCGGCAAAGTGAGAGTCATGCGGCAACGTTGCGGGACCCTGGTTGTTTCCTTGTTAGTCCTGGCGATCATGACAGGTACCTGTTGCGCTCAGCAGCGAGTGACCTCCATCAAGGTCGCCGCCTTCGGTGCGTTGACCGGCCCGGTCAAATCCTTTGGGATCAACAGCCAGGCGGCGTTACGCGCCGCCGCGCGCCGCATCGAGCAAAGCGGGGGAGTGAAGCTGGCCGACGGCTCGGTGGGCCACTTCGACATTTCCTACACGGACGATCATTGCAATGCCGACGATGGCAGCGCTTTTCTGCGCCAAGCGGCCGCCTCCGACGCCCTGGTTGCGATCGGTCCGAGCTGCTCGTCGGTGGCGGAACCGCTTTATGGGACGCTCCAACGCAAAGTGGACGATGCGGGCGATCAGGGCTTGCGGATCCCGGTATTCACCGACGGCGCGACCAAAGCGAATCTGGCCCGCATTTCGGAATGGGCGTTCCGCAATTCCCCCAACGAAGGCGATATGTACCGGTCCCTCTGGCAGTGGGTCCGGCGGCAGTATCCGGGGACCGGAACGGTGTATGCCGGAGAGGAGGCGGACTTTGCCCACTCACATTCAACATTGCAGAACATCATCATCAAGGAAGCCGCCGCGAGCGGACTTCAGGTGCTGGGCAGTACGAGCTGGTCCATCAACGACACGACCTTTGCAGCGCCGGTGGAGGCGATCAAGAGCTCCCACACGGATGTGTTGGTCATCTCCGCTCATGCGCGGACGACTTGCGGCATCCTCGAGGAGCTGGCTTTGCGTAATGTGCATCCGAAGCTGCTCATCGGTCTGACCAGCGCATCGACGCCCGAGACGCTCGCTCTTTGCGGGCCGGCCGCTGAAGGCCTGGTCATTCCGACGAGCTTCATCGCGAATACCGCCGACAGACAACGGGAAGCGGAGGAGGTTGCGGCAATGGGTGGCATCGCTGACCTGCATAGCATGGCGGCCTGGGAGATTCTGTTCACGCTCAAGCAAGCCATCGAACAGAGCGCGATCGTGCCCAGTCCGCGGACAACGGCGTCCGATCGGCGGAAACTGCGGGATACGTTGGCGCGTCTGCAAACAATGAACGGGGTCATGGGGTTGATTGACCGAACGGCGGAACGGGAGTCACTGAAGCCGTTCGTGCTGGTTCGAGCGGACCACGGCGTCTGGAAGGTGATCTCCTCGGATTCGGCCAAGCCAGACGCTCACGGTCGCGCTGTTGCGGAGGAACACTTTCTGGTCCCCTTCGGGACGAGCGGGTTGCGGCTCTTTCTGCGCCACCTCCCGCCGTCGCACACTACAACGGCGGGTACGAAATCGGTTCTCTTCGTCCATGGCGCCTCCTTTCCATCGGCGCTGGCGGCAGCATTTCCTTTCGGCGGTCACTCCTGGATGGAAGATCTGTCGCAGGCCGGCATCGACTCGTGGGCGCTCGACTTCATGGGTTATGGCGGCTCGGACCGCTATCCGCAAATGAGCGATCCCGCCGCGACGGGTGCTCCACTACTGCAGGCGGAAGAGGCCTCCCAACAGATCGAGACGGCCATGCGATTCATCCACGACCAACAGCATGGGGGCAAGATATCCATCATCGCCCATTCCTGGGGAACCTTGCCGAGCGGGTTGTTCGCAACGCGCCATCCCGATCTCCTGGATCGACTCGTCCTGTTTGGACCCGTAGCGTTGCGCCACGAGCAACCCGACAAGAATTCCGCCAACGAGGCTGCGCCGGCCTGGAATGTTACGGTGGAAGCCCAGCGTAAGCGCTTTTACGGATATGTTCCGCGTGGTGAGGCGCCGGTTCTGGCCGCTTCCGACATGGCGTTGTGGGGCCCGGCGTATCTGGCGAGCGATCCAAACAGCGCCAAACGTACCCCTCCCAGCGTTCGCGTGCCCTACGGGCCACTAGCAGACATCGACCTCGCCTGGTCCGGACATTTTCCCTATGACCCTGCCCGGATCCGGGTTCCTGTTCTGATCGTTCGCGGTGAGTGGGATGACGTCACTACCAACAGGGACGCCCATTGGTTGTATGAAGGACTTCGCAGCGCTCCCATCAAGCGTGACATCATCATCAGCCGAGGGACTCACGTGATGCACCTGGAAGCCAGCCGCTCTCAGCTCTATCGCGAAGTGCAGATCTTTGTCGAAGGCAAGGACGACGCCGGTCCGCGCTAGCTCGGGCAAAGGCGCGCTCGGGATCTGGTCGCTGGTGCCGTCCAGCGAGCACAGCGTAGACGTGGGCTCAGCTAAAATGCACAATGCACGTCAAATGATGCGCGAGCATCAATAGCCGCTTGCCCGCAGTGCGCCGAGGCCGGCTGGCGGAATAACCATAAATACGAGCATACCCGACAGGGATCCACAGTCATGCCCACGAGATTCAGTCTCGGAATCACCCTTTTGCTTGCCGCGACCGCCGTACAGGCCGAACAGACGGGCGCTTTCGATGCGGCCGCTGCATTTGGTGCCCGCCCCGGTGTATCAGGCCTGAGTCTTTCCCCGGACGGCCAGCGCGTTGCCTATCTTTCCGCCAGCCGTGGCCAGGGCTCGGTACTCGTTGTCCAGGGCCTCGAAAAAGGGTCCATCCCCAAGGCGATCACCCAGGCCGACGGCAAACCCGACAGGCTCGGTAGCTGTTCATGGGTCGCAAACGACCGATTGGTATGTCGGGTATATGGAGTCACCCGCACGGCCGATGGGATTCTACCCTGGAGCCGGCTCATTGCAGTCGATGCGGACGGCACCAATATCAAACTCCTGAGTACGCAGCAGAACGAATACAGCCGCGGCTGGCAGTTGAACGGTGGCTGGATTCTCGATTGGTTGCCCGATGAGAGTGGCTCGGTGCTGATGACTCGGAATTATGTTCCGAACGATCACATCGGCAGTCACCTTGGCTCCTCCGATGAGGGGCTCGGTGTCGATCGGATCGATACACGCAAGCTTTCGATCTCGCAAGTGGAGCATCCGAACCGCTCGGCGACCGACTACATCACCGATGGTCGAGGCCATGTCCGCATCATGGGCGTGCGTGAAAGCAGGGCCGGCTATGACACTGGCATGGTCTACTACTCGTATCGCGTCCCCGGTTCGCGGGAATGGCAGCACTTGTGCGACTTCAACGCAGTTGACCGGGAAGGGTTCGATCCACTGGCGGTCGATTACGATCTGAACCTGGTGTACGGCCTCAGGAAGAAGGATGGTCGCCGCGCCCTGTATTCGATCTCGCTGGATGGCTCATTGCACGAGGAGTTGGTCTACTCGCGGCCGGATGTCGACGTCGATTCACTGGTCCAGATAGGACGCCGGCAGCGGGTGGTGGGTGTCTCGTACGCCACCGCGTATCGGCACTCCGAGTATTTCTCATCAGACGTCAAACAAATGTTGGATTCACTCTCCAGGGCTCTGCCGGGCGCCGCGCTGCGAGTCGCCGACTCGAGCACCGACGAGAGCAAGATGCTCATTTTCTCCGGGAGCGATAGCGATCCCGGTGTTTACTACATATTCGATCGCAAGGCGCGCCAGTTGAATACCTTCCTGGTCGTGAGGGGCTCCCTGGAAGGCGTCAAGCTCGCCAACGTCAAGCCCATCACCTATCCGGCGGACGACGGTACGATGATTCCCGGCTATCTCACCTTGCCGCCCGGTCACGAGGATGCCAAGGGCCTGCCGGCTATCGTGTTACCGCACGGAGGGCCGAGCGCGCGGGACGAGTGGGGTTTCGACTGGTTGTCCCAGTTCTTCGCCAATCGCGGCTTTGCAGTGCTCCAGCCGAATTTTCGCGGCTCGAGTGGTTACGGCGACGCCTGGTTCCAACAGAACGGCTTCCGCTCGTGGCAGCTCGCGATCGGCGACGTTCTCGCCGCCGGCCATTGGCTGGTGAAACAAGGGATCGCGGATCCCGCCAAGTTAGGCATCCTCGGATGGTCCTATGGCGGCTATGCGGCCCTGCAGTCGGCCGTGGTGGATCCCAACACATTCAAGGCCGTCATCGCCATCGCGCCGGTGACGGATCTGCCGGCGTTGAAGGAGGAGGCGCGGAATTTCACCAACTTCAACCTCGTCAGTCATTTCGTCGGTGATGGCCCGCAGGTCCATGAGGGCTCTCCGATCGAGCACACGGACCAAATCAAAGCCCCCGTACTCATGTTTCACGGCGCGATGGACCGGAATGTCAGCATCGACGAGTCCCGCCACATGGCCGCGCGACTGAAGACTTCCGGGGCCCGCGTCGAGCTGGTGACCTGGGACAACCTGGATCACTATCTCGAGGACGCCGAGGCGCGCACGCAGATGCTCCGCAAGAGTGAGGCGTTCCTGCGGCAGGCCTTTGGAATGTAGTCAGCGGAGGCCCCCGCCGGGCGCCGCCGGAGCCCCGCGCCGGAGCCCCGCGCCGGAGCCCCGCGCCGGAGCCCCGCGCCGGAGCCCCGCGC
>DAITMW010000261.1:1178-10782 GCA_036834945.1 Steroidobacteraceae bacterium | reverse complement strand
TGATTCCTTCGCGGTCACCACGAAAGTGGTGTTGTTGAGCCAGTCGTACGCGCCCTTCGTGTCGGCGTCGATGTAGGCAATTGCCCGGTAGTAGCCGTCGGGACGCCGGTAGCCCACGTGCTCCATGTAGATCCATTCCCCGTTCTCGGCTTTCAGGATGAAGTGCGCGTCGACATCCCGGACCCGGTCGGGACGCACCGTGTCATATTGGCCGCCGCTGTCGGCGTAAACGCTCGCGTTGAGCTTTTCGCCTTTCACTGCGCCGCTCGTGATGTCCTGGTAACGGAAGTCACCTTTCGGCGTGCGTGAGTGGTGGGCGGGGTCGAATTTCGCACGCAGCTCGAAGGCGTACTCGAGTTGCACCTCGCCGCGGACCTTGGTGTCGGTTTTGGGGACTACGAAATCTCGCATGACGTCGTTTTCCTTCAGAGCACTTCGTAGTAGGTGAATACGGTGTGGTCCGGGTTGGCCTGCCGCTCGCAATTCGCGACGAAGACGGTGTCGTTCATCCAGGCATGGGGACCCTCGGGCGCGGTGAACACCGGGGTTGCGCGAAATCGCGTCCACACCGGCGGGCTGCCTGGAGCCGGGGGGCCGTTGTTCGATGCTGGGACGAGGGGCTTGCCCGGCTCCGGGACCTGAAAGCGCCGCATCGTGCCGCGGTTATGAATGAAAATCAGGGCGCCGTCGGAGGCTTCGTACATGTAGTACGTATTGAACGTGTTCTTGTAGTAATCGGCGCCACTACCGGGAAGCACGCGGCCCTGTAGCCTCGGGCCCCATACCTCGCCACCGCCCACTGATGTGTAGCCGCGGGGGGCGGGAGAGCCGATCATGATCCGGTCAGCGAAGAACACTGTGGCCGAGAAGGCCCAGCGCAAACCCACCTTCGGAATGTCGGGATCGGAACCGCCGAAGTAGACTGCTGGCGCTGCGGATGAGGCCGCGGCAACGGCAGCCGTGGAGCCGCTGTTCGGGGGCGCGGCGCTCGCGGCCGGCTTCGCCGTTGCTTCGCGGGGTGACGGGAGGGCCGCCAGCGCGGCGGCGGCGCTGGCCGTCCCGAGGAATGTTCTGCGGTCGAGCGAGGGGCCGGCCGGGTCGGGTGTTGATCTCTTGTGCGTCATGTCAGTTCAATCCGAAGGCCAGCAGCACATTGCCGGGGTGGCCGACGAAGCTTCCGTAACCGGAGTTCAGATACAACATCCCGTCGACGATCACGGCGCCGCCGTGATCCATGGCGCCCCCGCGGGCGGCGACACCATTGACGGTCTGAAAGTCCTGGTTGGTATCGAAGGTCCAGAGGATGGAGCCGTCCTCGGTCGAGTAGGCGCGCAAGCCGCCGTCCAGGCCGGCGCTCAACACGGCTCCAGGGATCGCCGTCGGCGCGCTCCCCTGGCCGGAACTGCAGGACTGTCCGGGGTTCTTCAGACACAGCTTCGGCTGCGGCGGCTGGTCCCAGATGGATCTGCCGTCGGCGATCGAGATGGCATGCATGCCGCCCGGCGTGGGTGTCAGAAGGTCGGCGGTGCCGATGAAAAAACGCTGTCCGTCGACGGCGAGTCCCCACTGTCCACCCAGCCCACTGCCCTTGCCGAAGCGGTGTTGCCAGACGACCTCGCCTTGTTTGTCCGGGTCGATCGCGTAGACCAGCCCGGCCTTCTGAGCCGCCAGCAACAGGTCCCGGCCATTGGCATGCACCAGGGCCGGCGAGGCTGAGAAATCGTAGTCGGGTCCGAGCTCCGGCGGGCAGGCCGGGTTGTTTGGATTCTTCGGCGCGCAGCCCATCGCCCAGTTATCCGCGCCCTGGAGCTGTTTCGTCCAACGGATGGCGCCGGTTTCGAGATCCATGGCAATGATCGCGTCCGTGCCCTGTTGCGACGGCTCGGAGTACCCGTTGCCGGTCCCGGCGTACAACAGGCCGCGCTTCGCATCTATGGTCGGCGCGGACCAGATGGCGCCCCCCGAGGGTCCGAACAACTCCACGCCAGTGCTGGTTTTACCGCGCGGCATCGATTTTTCGACCGTGTAGGTTTTCCAGACGACGGCGCCGCTGCTGCTGTTGAGCGCAACGATGCTGCCGCGGAAGGTGCAGCAGGGATAGTTGTTCGTGGAGCCGACACTCTCTTCGCCGACACCCTGCACAGGTACGAAAAGGCGCCCGTCGTAGAGAGTCGGCGCGCCTGTAATTCCCGCTACGCGGTGATCGTCGACTTTGCGCTTCCACAGCAGCGTTCCGTTGTCGGCATCGAGGGCGTACACATTGGCTGCTTTGTCGCCGACATAAACGGCGTAGCCGCTCTTGCCTGTGGCGGTCTTGTAGGGACCGACCGAAGGTGCGGTGGCAACCGAGGCATCCGCCATGTGGGTCCAGTAGGTGCAGCCGGTCTTTGCATCCAGTGCATAGATCTCACCGGAGTCGGTCGCAGCGAACAGCCGGTGACCGAATACTGTTGGTTCGGCACGCAGGGTCGCGGTGTTGGTGTAGCCGAAGGCCCACTTGAGTTTGAGCTTCGGCAGGTCCGCCGCGGTCAGGCCGCCGGCGGCACTGGCCTGGAAGCGCGGATTGACCAGCCCGTTGCCCCACCCGTTCCAGGAGGGGGCCGTCGCGAACTGCGCCACCGGGGGCGATTCTTTGCAGAGATTGGGCTTTTCTGTTTTGGTCGAGCCATAGGCCGCGGCACCGAAGCGGGCGCCGGAAGCGTATTCCGACACCGCGCGCCGCTCGGCGTCGGTCAACGCGGAGCCTTGAGCCTTCATCTTTCCGGAGGTCAGGGCGGCCAGCACGGTCTCTGGGGAGAGCTGCCTGAGCATCTCCCGCGGCAACGCGCGAGCGATCATCGGGTCCTGGGCGTGGTCGGATGTCGGGCTTGCCCGGGAGACGAGGGTGGTGTGGCAGGCGGCGCAAATGCGTTGAAAGGTCGCTTCGCCGAGCCCCGGCACGCCGGGTTGGCCGACTTGCGGCGCGGTTTTATGCGTCGGCTCAGTAGCGGCCGGGGCACCCGCCGTGGAGAAGCCTAAAAGCACTGCAGCCACGGCAACCCGCGCTACCCGGGATTCGAACAATCTCATTGCCAACATTTGTTCACCTGGTTCAGATAGCACGTTCTCATCGCACGACACCCCAGCCCATACGCCGCGTCTTGGCGCGGCTCGTCCGCCAGGAGGTCAAACGACCTTTTCTCCCGCCAGGGGCGTGGTCGCGGCCCGGTCCTGGTGGCTGGCCATGAAATAATGCTCGATCGGTGTACTGCATTCTCAACCGTTGGAGCACGACGTGAAATTGAATTCGGGAGTCAGAATCGCGGGTTGGCTCGCTGCCGCGGCCCTCATCGGCTCGCCCGGATGGGCGGGTACCGTACACGACAAGGAAGCCCGGTCGAGTGAGCATTGCACCCGCGAGTGCCTCGAAGGCATTACCCACCGATTCCTTGACGCCCTGGTGCAACGTAATCCGTCCGCCGCCCCACTGGCGGACCACGTCAAGTACACCGAGAACAACGTGGAGCTGATGCTGGGTGACGGACTCTGGGGATCGATCACCGGCAAGGGCCCCCCGTCCACGGAGCTGCTGTTCGCGGACCCGGAGCAGGGTCAGGTCGGGTTTTTCGGAATCGTCGATGAGCACGGGGTGCCGGGCTTCATCGGCGTGCGTCTGAAAGTGGAGGACCGCCGGATTTCCGAGATCGAGGTGGTGGTCAATCGCATCCCGCCGCTGCCGCCCGGGGTCTCTCCGCCTCCGTTCGCGACCAGGACGCCCAAGGATCTGCAACATTTTGCGGTAATGAGTCAGGCGGAGCCGCCGGCCGAGCGGGTTTCGCGCGTCAGGCTCATTGATATCGCCAACGGATATTTCAGCACGTTGCAACAAAACGACGGGCAACTGTTCGCCCCGTTCGCCGACGATTGCACCCGCCTGGAAAATGGCAACATCACGGCAGGCGATCCCAACTCCGCCTACGTGCCGGCCAGGCTGACTTGCGCCGAGCAATTCAAACGCGGCGCCTACCGGTTCGACAGCGAGCTGCGGGCCAGGGGCTTCATGCTGGTCGATGAAGAGCGCCAGCTCGTGCTGACGCGCGGGTTTCTCGACCACAACGCGGTGCTGACGGATTTCAAACTGGCTGATGGGACACCGGCTGTTTCGAGCTTCAAAACCCCATCGAGCCTGTGCCTGCTGGAATTGTTCAAGATCCGCGGCGGCAAGATCCACCGGGTCGAGACGGTCTATATCAACGTGCCGTATCACATGCCGCCGGTATGGAAAAACGGCGGGTGAGCGAGCAAACTCCCGGTACGGTTTCCGTGCCGCAGGGAGTTGCAAATGTTACGGAATGTAATGCTCGTTGGTCTGGCGGCGCTGGGTCTCACTGGGACCTTGGGCGCTGTTGCTGGTGGACCGTTCTTTGCTCCCACGCCGCCGGATACCACCGGTGAGCCCTTTTCGGGCGTGGCACGCACACAGTCCACGACCGTGTTCGCGGACGGCAACCGCATCGTTCGAACCAACATCGTGCATTACTTCCGCGATACCCAGGGTCGCACGAGGGTCGAGCGCGAAGTAGCCGACGACAGGACCAACCTCCGCGGGCCAGGCGGTGTCGTCACGATCGAAGATTCAGTAACCGGGGAGCAGATCAACCTGATGCCGGCGATGAAGATGGCGATGGTGTTCAAGTCTGCCAGGGGAGGCGCGCCTGCCCGCATCAGCCCGGCGTCTCCACTCGACGCCACGGCGCCCTTCGCATTGTTGGGTTTCGGTATGGGCATTGGCGCGGATGGCAGGACGACCGAATCCTCCGCGGAAACCACGTCCCTCGGCCAGAAAGTCATCAACGGCATCACGGCGACCGGTACCCGGATCGTGCGGATCATCCCGGCCGGGGTGTTGGGCAACGAGAAGCCCATCACCAGCACGCTCGAGGAGTGGAAGAGCACGGAGCTGGGTATTCCGGTGCAGGTCACCGAGAAAAGCTCGATCGGTGGGACACTGACCTACAACCTTCAGGACGTCGTGCGCGCGGAGCCCGATCCGTCGCTATTCACGGTGCCGGCGGATTACACACGCCGGGACATCAACGGCCCGATGGCCGTGAAAGGCGCAGTGAGGGCGCCGGCGGTGATAACGGCCGTCAAGAAACCTTAGGGATCTCGTCGATCCGCGGGCGCGGCGGCCGGGGATGCCACCGATTTCGTGCGCCGTCGCACTTCAGTACTGTTGACATCTGACGAAGTGCCGGGCGAGACTGCTGGTATGAAGTTCGTTCGCATTTCCACGACCACTACGACCCGCACAGGCGGGCGTGTAGCCGTGGACGTGTAATTCGCGTTCCCAACTACCGACCCGCCCCGAAGTGGCGGTGTCGGCACCCGGTCGCTCCGCCCTTCCCAGGGCACAACCTAAGGAGACGACCGTGTCGAGTTCAGCAGACCCAACCTCCGCCCCGGATCATCGCGATCTGGGCAACTCTCTCGATCTCTTCCATTTCCAGGATGACGCTCCCGGCATGGTGTTCTGGCATCCGCGCGGGCTCACTTTGTACAGTGTGCTTCGCGATGCCGCGCGACGACATTGCCGTGCCGAAGGCTATTCCGAAGTCATGACTCCCCAGGTCATGCGCGAGCCGATCTGGGAGCGCAGCGGACACTGGACCCACTATCGCGATGACATGTTCGCGTTCGACGACGGCAAGGAGCCTGTTGCACTCAAGCCCGTCAGTTGTCCCGGTCATCTCGAGATCGTCAGGCGGCGGTCGTTGTCATACCGCGACCTGCCACTGCGTCTGGCGGAGTTCGGACTCGTGCACCGGCGCGAGCCGAGTGGCGCGCTCCATGGGCTGTTTCGACTCCGTCAGTTCACCCAGGATGATGGCCATGTCTTCTGTCTGCCCGAGCAGTTGGATGATGAGGTCGAGCGCTTCGCCAGGGGGCTCCGGACCTTCTATGGCGCGTTTGGCTTCGATCTGGCCGATGTGAAGCTCGCTACTCGACCGGCGAGCCGGGCGGGGGACGATGAGCTCTGGGATCGCGCCGAGTCGCTGTTGGGTCGTGCCGCCTCCCGTGCCGACCTGACATGGTCGGAGCAAGCTGGAGGCGGCGCCTTTTATGGCCCCAAGCTGGAGTTCAATCTTCGCGACGGCTGGGGTCGGCTCTGGCAGTGTGGGACGATTCAGCTGGATCTCGTGCTCCCCGGTCGTTTCGATATCCACTATGCCTCCGGCGACGGACGCAGCCTGGTGCCCATGATGTTGCATCGGGCACTCTATGGCAGCCTGGAGCGCTTCATGGGCATGCTGTTGGAGCAGACTGCCGGCAAACTTCCTCCCTGGCTTGCTCCGGAGCAGGTGCGCGTGCTGCCTGTCGGAGATTCGCCTGTGACCGCGGCACGCGCCCTGGTGAGCGATCTCGACGCCGCAGGGGTTCGTACCGGAGTGGACACTTCTTCGGAGACACTGGGGTTACGTGTGTTTCGTGCTCGCGGCGACAGTGTTCCTTTTGCGGTGATCATCGGGAAGCGGGAGGTCGAGTCCGGCTCCGCGACTATTCGTGAGCGCGGTGGCGAAAACCGCACGCTGCCGATGGCAGAGGCCATTGCCTGGTTGCGCGGTGCGTGTGCCGTGACAGGGCTTGAATGAATGTCGGGCCAAAAGGCCCTTTCGATACAAGACATCACGTATTCGCAAAGTGCAGGCTGACTGACATATCCAGTCGGAGGCGACCATGCGCTTTGGTTTGACTATTGCCGTGATGTTTGTACTGAGCTCGCCCTATGTCGAGGCGAAGGGTGATTACACTACCGCGCAAGCGTCCGCGGGGAACGCGGTTTACACACAATACTGCGCGCAATGTCATGGCGCCAATCTGCAAGGCGAGTCCGGTCCTGCCATCTCCGGCGAGCCCTTGCACCTGGCTTATGGCGCGGGAACCGCTGCCCAGTTATACGACTTCATCAGCCGGCAGATGCCTCAGGACAAGCCCGCGAGTTTGACAGCGCAGCAGTATCTCGACGTTACCGCCTACATTCTTGCACGAAACGGCTTTCCATCCGGCGACGTTGCCCTGAGCGCGCAGAATCTCGGGCAGGTGCGCATGTCGGAGCAACGCTTGGACGCCATTCCGGCAGGTGCGAATACCAATGAAATCGTGCGGGCGGCACCTCCAACCCGGAACGTTTACGCCAAGTTACCGGCCGGGGCGAATGTGAGCATCACCGATGCCATGATGCTCGACGCCGAGTCTGACAAAGCCAATTGGCTCTTGCATGGGCGCACGTACGACAACCAGCGATATTCACCGCTGACGCAGATTACGCCTGCCAACATCAAGTCGTTGTCGCTGGTCGGTCTCGTTCAGACCGGGATGACGGCGAGCTTCGAAACAACTCCGATCGTCGCCAACGGCGTGATGTACATCACCAGTCCGGTCGTCGGCCGCAAGATGCTCATCATGGCGGTGAATGCCACGACGGGCGAGCGGCTCTGGGACGTAACCTACAATCTCGGCGCCTTCCAGGTTTGCTGCGGTCCGGTAAATCGCGGCATCGCGCTCGGCTACGGCAATGTCTACGTGGCTACATTGGACGATCATCTGATTGCGCTGGACGCGAAGGATGGTCATACCGTCTGGCAGTCGACCATTGTGAACGCCCAATACGGCTACTCCGAGACATTGGCGCCGCAGATTTACGACGGCATGGTCATTGTGGGGAGTGCCGGAGGTGAATGGGCGCTGCGTGGTTTTGTCGCGGCTTACGATGCAAAGACGGGCCAACAGAAATGGCGTTGGGACTCGACCGACCCGAAAACTTACGAGGGCGATAGTTGGAAGGGCGGTGGTGCGATGGTATGGACCACGCCAGCCATCGATCCCAAGTTGGGCCTCGTAATCTTCAGTACGGGCAATCCCAACCCCGACCTCGATGGGACCCGGCGCGCCGGGGACAACCTCTACAGCGACTCGATCGTGGCGCTGGATGTCCACACCGGGAAGCTCAAGTGGTACTACCAGGAGGTCAAGCACGACGTGTGGGACTATGACGCGGTCAGCAACGTCGTGTTGTTCGATGTCCACCAGAACGGTGAGACCATTCCGGCCGCCGCCGAAGCCGGGAAGGTGGGCTGGGTCTTCATCGTGGATCGCCGCACGGGCAAGCTCATCCGCAAGTCCGATCCCTATGTCATGATGTCGAAGAACATGTTCACGACTCCCACCAAGGAAGGCGTGAACATGCTTCCGGGCGCGAATGGCGGCGCTGAGTGGTCGCCGCCTGCCTACTCACCGCAGACTCATTACCTCTACATTCTGGCGATGAACCAGTTGATGAAGTTCACCACCAAGCCGGCTGAAGCCGGTCCGGGGCTCATCCGTCTCGGCAGCGCGTTCACAAATGTCGCGCCGGGTGGGATTCAGGACGGTCCGTTCGTGGCTCTCGACGTCGAGACCGGCAAGATCGCGTGGCAGTACAAGGCTCCGCAGCCCCTGATCGGTGGTGCCTTGGCGACTGCCGGAAATCTCGTCTTCATGGGCGAGGGCAACGGCTGGTTCAATGCTTTCAATGCGAAGACAGGCGAGCGTCTCTGGCGCTACAACCTCAGCGCCGGTGTCAATGCGCCACCGGTCTCGTACGAGGTGAACGGTGAGCAGTACATTGCGGTGGCCGCCGGCGGCAATTTCCAGCTGACCTACCCGTATGGTGACACTGTCGCGATCTTCAAGTTGTTCAAGGAGGCCAGGGAGTAGGACGGTTGATTTCGGGCTCACCCGCCGTCAGATACGTGGCTGACGAATGGAGGCTACGTATGAAAGACATCGCGGGTGAATCCGCACCTGAGAGCGGCGAGCGCCGGGTGCTGCATTGGTACGACTTTCTTTGCCCGTTTTGCTATGTCGGCCAGCAGCGCAATTCGATTCTCGAAGCCCATGGCTTCGAAGTGATCGACCTGCCGTTCCAGGCTCATCCGGATATCCCGCGTGGCGGGCGAGCGGTGGGTCCGCGCAGTGGGGCGATGTACGAGCGTATCGAAGAGGAGGCGCGGGCAGCAGGGCTCCCTCTGGTGTGGCCGGATCGGCTGCCCGACACCCGCATGGCGCTCGCCGCGGCTGAATGGACTCGACAGCATGCGCCTCACGCCTTTCCAGCGCTGGAGAAGGGGCTGTTCGCAGCACACTTTGCCCTACGCGAGAATCTCGGCGATCGGGATGTGATCGATCGGCATGCGATCGAAGCCGGCGTGGATGTCGCCGCGATGCATGGCGCGCTCGAGAGCGGCGCTGCCTATGGCCTCGTCGATCGGGCGGAGGCTATGGGACGTAGCGTGGGTGTTCAGGGCACGCCGGCGTGGCTCGTTGGGGGACGGCTCGTCCCCGGGCTTTATCCACGCGAGCAGTTCGAGCGCCTGGCGGAAGCGCTCGCGCCTTAAGCGGCCGTCGAGCGCAGGATGTGCTCGACCATTTCGCGCTCCGCAGCTTGCGCTATCCGTGATCCCGCGACAGCCAGGAAGTTGTGCGGGGTTCCGGAATAGACTCGTAGTTCGGTTGGTACGCCTGCGCGATTGAGTCTCATCGCGTAGTCTACGTTCTCGTCGAGATACAGATCGAGACCGCCGAC
>DAITMW010000261.1:0-1078 GCA_036834945.1 Steroidobacteraceae bacterium | reverse complement strand
CCACCGGCGCTGTCGCCTACTACACCAACTTTTCTCGATTTGGCTTTGCCTGCGAGCCACTCCAACGCCAGTTGACTGTCTTCGAGCGCGGCGGGGAAGGGATGCTCCGGCGCGAGGCGATATTCTGGCGATGCCACCAGGCAGCCGGTCCGGACGGCGAGACGCTGAAGGAACGGCAGCGCCAGTTCTGGTCGGCCGAGGACATACCCACCGCCATGTAGATGGAGGATACCGCCTCTAACCTCGCTCCGTCCTCCTTCTCCTCCTCCTGCTCCGAGAGGCTCGACAGTCAGAATGCGGAGTTTGCTTCCATCGTCCTGTGCTCGCGACAGGTAAACATTGGCCACCGCGGTCGGGATTCCGTCTACCACGCCGAGGGCCGGTGGCTCGTGCTCCTGTGCCTCCCGTCGTACTCGTTCCAAGCTGGATCGATCGAGCCGGAATGCTTCGAACGCTGTAACGAGCGCGCGCATTTCCGGGTCAAGAATAGTATGGACGTTCATTGCGCCTTGCCTTCGTTCCGAGAGACGATGATGTCGCGCCGTGGTGAAAAGGGCATCGCCCGAAAGTGTGGCGAGCACCAGAATCGGAGAGATCGAATGTCCCAGGGACATACAGCGGGAATCGTCGAGGAAAGCATCACCATCCGACGTCCTGTCGAGCAGGTTTTCGCGTTCTACCAGGACTTCCGCAACCTGCCGACCTTTCTCGGCGACGTCATTCGCATCGAGCTCACGGGCCCCAGAACGTCGCGCTGGACTATCAAGGCCCCGCTCGGGTTGGAGGTCCAATGGAGCGTCCTCATTACCGACCTCCGCCCGAATGCTTTCATCGCCTACCAGACCGGGTCCGTCACCGCGGCCGCTCGCTGGGAGATCAACTTCTCCCCCGGCGCTGATGCTGACACCACGGTCGTGCGTGAGGTGATGACCATCCCTGGCGGGATGCTTACCGAAGCTGCGTTAGCCGCCATCGGTAAGCCGCCCGCGAAGGAGGTTCGGGCGAATCTCCAGCGGCTCAAGGAGGTGCTGGAGACGGGGTATGTGACGGATATGGATTATGTGGTGAAGGGGAAATT
>DAITMW010000260.1:7367-10782 GCA_036834945.1 Steroidobacteraceae bacterium | reverse complement strand
TGACATCACCTACGCCAAATCTGGCGTCTGGCGCCATGGGGCGCGCGGACGCTCGCGACCCGGCGGCAGCGCCTGCTGCCGACTCGGGGCCGTTCGTTCTGAATTTGTGCTCATCGACCACGCCGATGGCACTGGCTCAGGCCGACAAGGAAGAGTTGAAGCGCTTTACCTTCTTCGTGAGCCGCCGCTTCGAAGAGGGCCGCGAGCGCTTCCGTCTGCACATGGGTTACTTCACGACATTGGCCGAAGCCGAAGAGTGGCTGAGTGTCGTTCGCGATATCTATCCGGGTGCCTGGGCCGGCGAGGCGCCGGGTAAGAAACTCCGTGCGCGTGCCGCTGCTGCAGCGGCCGAGCAAGCCACACACGCTCAGGGTCCACAACCGCACTCGGCGCTACCTAACTTACCTGCTTCCCCGCCCGCCCGTGCTTATGCGCCTCCAGCGCCTCGGGCCGCTGCTCCTGCTGCTGTACCTCCCCGGCCTGCTGCACCATCGGCTCCGGTCCACGCCGCCGCCCCGGTTGCACGACCTGTTGAGTTGAAACCTGCGCGCGTCCCGGTTGCCGCTCCGATCGCGGTGTCCTACGAGTCGCCTGCCACTGCGGTTCCAACCGTACATGCGGCCGTGCCCGCCGCCGCGCCTCCTCGGCCCGCTGCTGCTCCGCCGGTGTTAGCGCCGCCTGTTGCCAAACCTGCTCAACCTGTCGTGCCGATTGCGAAGGCGGCTCCCGCGCACGTTGCGCATCCGTCGCTTCCGAAGGCGCCCTCCGCTCCTGTTTTGGCCGCACGCGCGCCGAGTGCCGCTGTGCACTCCGCGAAGCCGGCACCGCCGACCGCTGTTCAGGCGATGACCGGAATCAAGGCGCCTGCACGGGCAGAGCCGACTCGTTTGCCTGCGAAAGGCAGCGCGCCTGCTGTTGCTTCTTCGAAGCCGCGTCCGAAGGCGCCGACGAAAGGCACCGCGTTCGCCGACTCGAACGTACGAGAAGTTCTGGCCGCACTCGACGATACCAGCGAGACCGGGCAGACACGCATGATGCCTGCTCCGCAGATGCCGCGTGTTGAAGCGCAGGATGAAGCGGCGCTTACTGATACGCAGGTGTTGCGATACCTCGAAACTCGCCGCAGCGACGATGTGACCCCCGGACATCTGGGCGAGGATCCGCCCGATGCGAGCATTTCACTGCTGAAGCCCGATGACACGGGCACACGCCGCGCGCTCAAGGAAGCGGTTAATCAGAACGCGCCCGTTGCATTCGCCGTACAGCTGCAGTGGGCTGTGCAGCCGGTGGAGCTAGATAAGGTTCCGCCGCTGGCCATCTTCAGTGCCTACACGCTGTATACCGTGGAGGGCAGCCGTGAAGGGCGTAAGTGGTACGGGTTGCGTCTTGGGTTCTTCAGCGACGCGATCTCCGCCAAGCAGGTGGCCTACTACGTGCGTTCGGAGTTCGCGTCCGTCGCCGTTGTGCCCGTGAGCCCGCAAGAGAAGGTTCGCGCGACGGACGAAGACAAGAGAACCAACACTTCGCTGGCATTTCCGCGCAAGACGCGGCAGAGCCAGGTGGATGAGTTCAAGCTCATCGATTCCGACGAAGACGCGAAGGACGCTCAGCCTGCCGGCAAGGCTGGCGCACCGAAGGTGGCAGGCAAGCCAGCCGCCGCCCCGGCGCCCGCTCGTGCCAACGCGCAGCCTGCTCCGGGCAAGCGTGCCGTGCCGCCGGCCCCGGCCAAGGGTGGACGGGTCAATGCTCGCGATCGAAAAGGGCCGCAGACGCTCGAGGAGACGCTGGAGATTCTCGGCGCCAGCGAGTTGGAGATCGACAATGGCCGTGGCGAGTCGATCAACGACACGGGTGTGCGGCACCTGCGCGTGGAGATTCAGAAGAACACGCCGTTCTCACGGCTGTTGGAACGCTTGAGCGAGCGTACGAAGAAGAATTGATTTCGCTGGGCCGGGTTTCTACCCGGCCCTCATTTTTTCCCGAACAGCTTTTCGAGCTCGCTGAGCGACTTGTCGACCTCGGCCGTGTTGGGCGCGGTGTAAGCGCCTGGTCTCGGCTTGTAGAAGTCACAGAAGTTGGCGCGGCTTTTGTCGCGCACTTCCTCTGCCGTGGGCTCACGGCAGTGTTTGGCGACGCTCGTGTCGTAGTCGACGCACATCTTGCAGACGTGCAGCTCGGCGCGGCACTTCGGACAGGTGTCCGCGCGCATGAGCGGCAGGCTCAGTGCCGATAGCGAAGCACCGCATTTCCAGCAGACGAGATCGTGTGCCATGGGGCCTAGTATGCGCCTATCGCGAAGTGGTCGGGCACCGCCGGCCTCGATGTGGTCCGGGTGCGCAGTGTGGGCTCAAGCGGCCGGCTCCTTGGCCCGCGTACGGTCACGCAGAAACTCATCCAGCACCCGGCCGGTGTGGGACAGTTTCTTCTTGCGAGCGATCTCGGCCGGAGTGCCCTGGGCCACGATGCGGCCGCCGCCGTCGCCGGCCTCCGGGCCCATGTCGACAATCCAGTCGGCTTCCGCCATGACGTCGAGATTGTGCTCGACTACGACCGCGGTGTTGCCCGCCTCGACCAGGCGGTGGAGTACATGGATGAGTTTCTCAACGTCCGCCATATGCAAGCCTACGGTGGGCTCGTCGAGTACGTAGAGGGTGTGCTTGGGTTTGTAGCGGGGTCCCGCAGCCACTTCGCCGCGAACCTTGGACAACTCGGCTACCAGCTTGATGCGTTGAGCTTCGCCACCCGAGAGCGTTGGGCTCTGTTGCCCGAGCGTCAGGTAGCCAAGGCCAACGTCCTGGAGGAGCTTCAGGGCGTGATAGATGCGCGGGTGCGCCTTGAAGAATTCGACTGCGTCGTCTACGTCCATGGCGAGCACATCACCAATGCTCTTCTCACGCCACAGGACCGATAGCGTCTCCGAGTTGAACCGGCGTCCGCCGCACACGTCGCAGAGAACCTTCACGTCCGGCAGGAAGCTCATCTCAATGGTCTTTACGCCCTGTCCCTCGCAGGCTTCGCACCGGCCGCCGGCCGTGTTGAACGAGAAGCGGCTCGCGGTGTAGCCGCGGATACGGGCTTCAGTCGTGCCGGCATAGATGGCACGAATAGCGTCCCAGAAGCCGATGTAGGTCGCCGGGCAGGAGCGCGGGGTCTTGCCGATGGGCGTCTGGTCGACCTCGAGTACTCGGTCGATGTGCTCGACGCCTTGGACGGAGTCGCAGCCGATGAGCTCGATCGACTTGGGTTTGCGGGAGACCTTGGCGACGCCGTTGACTGCCCCATTGCGGGCTTTGCTCGCGCTTTTGCCACGGCTGCCGTTGCCATTTCCGTTGCTGCCGCCGTTACCGTTTTCGGTCGAGCGCCCGTTACCGTTGGCTTCTCCGACGAGGCGGCGCAGATTCGAATACAGCACGTC
>DAITMW010000260.1:0-7267 GCA_036834945.1 Steroidobacteraceae bacterium | reverse complement strand
CCGCGCACGCCCGCCGCCGGACCCAGGTCGAGAACGTGGTCCGCGCGCCGGATGGTGTCCTCGTCGTGCTCGACGACAACCAGCGTGTTGCGATTCCCCGCGAGCTCGGCGAGCGAGTCGAGGAGGATCGCATTGTCCCGCGGATGCAGGCCGATGGTGGGCTCGTCGAGGACGTAACAGACACCCTGCAGATTCGAGCCCAGCTGCGCGGCAAGCCGGATGCGCTGCGCCTCACCGCCGGACAGAGTCGGAGCGGAGCGATCGAGCTGCAGATAGGCCAGGCCGACGCGCTCGAGGAACTGCAGGCGCGAGCGCAACTCGTTCAACAGGTCGCGTGCGATTTCCTTTTCACGGGACTCGAGCTTCAGTTTGTTGAAGAACTCCGCGGCACCACCGACCGACTCGGAGGCCAACGCCGCGATCGAGCGATCGCGGAAGCGGACATTGAGCGAGATGGGACTCAGCCGCTGACCGTTGCAGGCGCTGCAAGCCTGCGGATCGTGCTCGTACCACTCGTTCCACCAGATCTCCTCGCCTGTTTGCTCCTCGTCGAAACCGGCCATCTCGACGCCAGTGCCGTAGCAGCTGTCACACCAGCCATGCTTGGAGTTGAACGAGAACAGGCGCGGATCGAGCTCGGAGAAGCTCCGGCCGCACGAGGGGCAGGCGCGCTTGGTCGAGAATACGGTTACGGCATCGGACTTGGGTCCGAGCACGTGCACGAGGCCCTTGCCGAAATCCAGCGCGCGAGCGAGCGCGGCGTGGAGTGCCGTGTCGGTCTTCGCGCCGACATCGATCTCCGCTACGGGTAACTCGATGGTGTGCTCCTTGAAACGCGACAGCCGTGGCCACTGATTCGTGGACAGGTTGGCGCCATCGACCCGCAGCGTCTTGAATCCCTTCTTCGCCGCCCATTTCGCGAGATCGGTGTAGAAGCCTTTGCGCGCTACGACCAGCGGCGCGAGCAACGCGATACGCTTCCCCTTGTAGTCACGCAGCAGGCGTGCGGCGATGGAGGCAGCACTCTGAGGTTCTATTGCGACGTTGCAATCCGGGCAGTACTGGGTTCCCAGCTTCACGTACAGGAGTCGCAGGAAGTGATAGATCTCCGTCAACGTTGCGACGGTACTCTTACGTCCGCCGCGACTCGTACGCTGCTCGATGGCGACCGTGGGAGGAATGCCGTAAATCGCATCAACATCCGGTCGGGCCGCTGGCTGTACGAACTGACGCGCGTAGGCGTTCAGGGATTCGAGATAGCGCCGTTGTCCCTCGTTGAAGAGGATGTCGAATGCAAGCGTCGATTTACCGGAGCCGGAGACACCGGTGATGACCGTGAAGCGATCACGGGGGATCTCAACATCGATGCTCTTGAGGTTGTGCTCTCGTGCGTTGTGGATGACGACGGCGTTGCGGTCGTGACCATTGCCCCGACCATACTTGGCGCGAGGTTCCGCAACCCCGGCCGTCACAGGCGCCGCGGCCTCTCCCGACATGCTCTTCTCGTACGCGGCCAGTGCCTGCCCGGTGAACGAGCGGGGATGCGCCCGGATCTCGGCAGGAGTTCCGACGCACACGATTTCGCCGCCCCGCTCACCACCATCGGGTCCGAGGTCGATGACCCAGTCGGCCGCCTGGATGAGATCGAGGTTGTGCTCGATCACCAACAGTGAATGCCCTGCCGCCAGCAGTTTGCGGAATGCCTTCAGCAGCTTCGCCACGTCCTCGAAATGCAATCCCGTCGTAGGCTCGTCGAACAGGAAGAGTTTACCGTGATGGGTCGTGCTCGAGATGACCGAGCCGGCTTCGGCGAGGTGTCCCGCGAGCTTCAAGCGCTGCGCCTCGCCACCCGAGAGGGTGGGGACCGGCTGGCCGAGTTTTACATACTCGAGGCCGACGTCCGCGAGGGGAGCGAGCCGGGCAGCCACTTCGCGCGAGTCCTTGAAGAACTCGAGCGCTTCCGTGACCGTCATTTCCAACACGTCGGCGATGCTCGCGCGGCGTCCGTTGGCGCCTTCGCGCTTGATGTCGAGCACTTCGTCCCGGTAGCGGCTGCCGTTGCAATCGGGGCAACGCAGGTACACGTCCGAGAGGAACTGCATCTCGACGTGCTCAAAGCCGTTGCCGCTGCAGGTCGGGCAACGGCCGTTACCGGAGTTGAAGCTGAAGGTGCCCGCCGTGTACTTGCGCTCCTGGGAGGCCGGCTCGGTGGCGAACAGGTTGCGGATCGCGTCGAACGCGCCGACATAGCTGGCGGGATTCGAGCGGGTCGAGCGACCGATCGCACTCTGGTCCACCATCACGACGTCGTCGATGAGCTCCGCGCCGCGCAGGCCCGCGAACTGTCCGGGGGCCTCGGTGGGTTTGCCGCGATATTTCAAGAGCGCAGGGTGGAGAACATCCTCCACGAGGGTGGACTTTCCGGACCCGGAGACGCCGGTTACGCACACGAGGCGCTTCAGAGGGATGCGGACATCGATGTTCTTCAGGTTGTGCTCGCGTGCGCCGGTGAGCTCCAGCCACCTGTTGGAGCGGGCTTCCGCGACGACTTCCTGTACGCCGCCGTTGGCCGTGGCCGCTTGTTTGGCCGCTTTGGCGGCTGCGGCCTGGGCTGGTGTCGCTGTTACTGTCTTGCGTCCGCTCAGATATTCGCCCGTCAGGGAGCGTGACTGGCGCCGGATCTCACGGGGCGTGCCGAAAAAGACGATCTCGCCGCCGCGCTCGCCGGCACCCGGGCCCATGTCGAGAATGCGATCCGCTTCCAACATGATCTGCGGGTCGTGCTCGACGACGACCAGGGAGTTGCCGGCATCCCGCAGGCGCTTCATCACGCCGATGACGCGCTGCATGTCTCGTGGGTGCAGTCCGATAGAGGGCTCATCGAGCACGAACATCGTGTTGACGAGCGATGTGCCGAGCGCCGTGGTCAGGTTTATCCGCTGCACCTCGCCGCCGGACAATGTGCGTGACTGGCGGTCCAGGGTCAGATAGCCCAGGCCGACATTCACCAGGTAACTGAAGCGGCCGCGGATTTCCGCCAGCAGCAGGTCCGTGGCCTCATCCAATGGCTGTGGCAGCTGGAGCTTGTTGAAGAACTCGCTGGCGCGCTCGACCGGAAGCAACATCACGTCGTGGACGGAAAGTCCCGGTAGGGATTGCAGGGTCTCGTCCGACCATTGCACACCGTGCGGGCGAAAACGCGGAGTCGAGCCCAACGCGGCATCGGCAAGCTCGCGGCTTCCCAGTCGCCACAACAGCGCCTCGGTCTTCAGCCGCGCGCCGTCGCAAGTCGTGCATGGCGTGTACGCGCGATAACGCGATAGCAACACGCGCACGTGCATCTTGTAGGATTTCGTCTCGAGCCAGGCGAAGAAGCGCTTGACGCCGTACCAGACTCCCTTGGTCCATTCGCCTTCGCCTTCGATCACCCACTTGCGGCGCTCGGCGCCGAGCTCGCGCCAGGGCGTGTCGAGCGGGATGCCGCGCTTTTTGGCGAACTTCTCCAGGTCTTCCTGACATTCCGCGTAGGACTTGGTCTGCCAGGGCTTGATGGCGCCGCCGCGAAGCGACTTACCTTCATCGGGAATGACGAGGCCGTAGTCGATGCCGATCGTGCGGCCGAAGCCGCGGCAGGTCTCGCAAGCACCGACGGGTGAATTGAAGGAGAACAGGCTCGGGTTCGGTGCCTGGTAGGAGCGATCGCACTCGGCGCAATGCAGCTCGCTCGAGTAACGCCAGACGTCGAGGCTCTTCGGCGGATCGCTGTCATCGACGACGTGGATGTTGACGCGCCCGCGGCCAACACGTAGCGCCGCCTCCAGGGACTCGAGCACGCGGCCACGCTCGGCGGAGCTGGCGCGAAAGCGGTCCTGCACGACCTGCAGAACTTTCTGTGTGACGGGTACTGCCGTATCTTGTTTCTTGCGGCCGCGCTTTTTTACTGCCGCGGCTCGTGCCGGCGTGGCCGCCGCGGCCGCCTGCGTCGTGCCGTTGTTCGCGCCGTCGGTCTCGAAGAAGCGCGTGTAACCCTGTTTTTCCAACAGGTCGCGCACCTCGGTTTCCTTGAAGTTCTGCGGGATCGGTACCGGAAAGCACAACAGGAGACGTGGATCACCGGCGGCCTTCGCGCGATTCAGAAGGTCCGCATAGATGGTCTCGGATGTGTCGTGTCGCACGGGCTTGCCGCAACACTGACAAAACAGCGTCGCGCCGCGCGCGAACAACAACTTCAGATGATCGTTGAGCTCCGTCATGGTGCCGACGGTGGAGCGCGAGGTGCGCACCGGATTCGTCTGGTCGATCGCGATGGCCGGCGGAATACCTTCGATCGTCTCGACCTGGGGCTTGTCCATGCGATCGAGGAATTGCCGCGCATAGGGCGAGAATGTCTCGACGTAACGACGTTGGCCTTCGGCATACAACGTGTCGAAAACGAGCGACGACTTTCCGGAGCCGGATACGCCCGTGACGACGATGAGCTCGTTCAACGGAATGTCGAGATCGAGATCCTTGAGATTGTTCTGGCGCGCACCGCGCACGAGGATGGCATCACGGGAGGCGTCAGTCATTCCTTCACCGTCAAAGTGGAATCAGTCAGCACGGGTCCGATACGGATGAGGGTCGACCCGCGAGCGCGATCCCCGATGGTAGCGGATTTCGGGCGATTCGCATCGCCGTGCGAGCGGGATTTGCGGCCGGAGGGTGGTGATTTCAATCGGTTCGGCGTTCGGGCTGCAATATATCCAGTAGCAGGCCGGTCTTCGTCCTGTACAAGCTCCGGCGTTTCGGCTGTCGCGCGCGGTTTGAGGTGGACGGTGCATCCGGAACCTCGCTTCCGTCGTACATGGGCTGCTACGTCGTTCGTTCAGGCGACTTTTACGGCTGCCCGGTGGCTCCAGGCGTACAATGCCCCCCCGAGCGCCTGCTGGTCGCCGGAGCGATACAGGCCTTCCTGTCCTGTTTGCGCGGGGCGGGTGGATTTGATCAATGTCCCCAACGTTCTAGGAGAATCTCGGATGAACTCTCGAAAAATGTCCGGCGTTGCTCTCGCCGCCGCTGCCGCGATGGTTTTCTCGATGGCTGCCGTTACGACCGCCAACGCGGCTGACGAAGGCAAGGTGAAGTGCGAGGGCGTCAACTCCTGCAAGGGCAAGTCTGCCTGCAAGGGCGCGAACAACTCCTGCAAGGGGCAGAACTCCTGCAAGGGCAAGGGCTACCTGGAGATGAGCCAGGCCCAGTGCGATGCGGCAAAGGCCAAGGCCGGGAAATAAGTCTCACGTTGAAGCAGGGCGCCGCTGAGCGGCGCCCTGCCATCAGAGCACTGCGCATGCTGACGCGCCCCTCTCTCGGCTTCGGTCTCGGTCTGCGGGTCGAGCACTACGAAGCGATACTCGCCGATCACCCGCCCATCGACTGGCTCGAAGCGATCACCGAGAACTACCTGGTTCCAGGTGGAAAACCCCTGCATAACCTGATGCGGATCCGCGAACGGTATCCCATGGTGATGCATGGGGTGTCGATGTCGATCGGCAGTACCGCTCCACTCGATCGCGAATATCTCGGGCAGGTGAAGGCGCTCGCGGCGCGCCTCGAGCCCAAGTGGGTCTCCGATCACCTGTGTTGGACGGGTGTTGCCGGTAAGAACATGCATGACCTGCTGCCCCTGCCGTACACCGAGGAGGCGCTCGCGAACGTCGTCGACCGCGTGCGCACCGTGCAGGACATCCTCGGGCGTCGCATTCTGTTGGAGAATGTGTCGAGTTATGTGACCTTCCGGGACTCCCGTCTGACCGAGTGGGAGTTTTTGCGCGAGGTCGCCGTCCAGGCGGACTGCCTGATATTGTTGGATGTGAACAACATCTACGTGAGCTCGGTGAACCACGAGTTCGCGCCTCTCGATTATCTGAACGCCATCCCCATCGATCGCGTGCAGCAGATTCACCTGGCTGGCCATGAAAACCATGGTGACTACCTGATCGACACCCACGACCATCCGGTTCCGGACCCTGTGTGGGAGTTGTACGCGGCGGCGGTGCGCCGCTTCGGCAATGTGTCGACCATGATCGAGCGGGATGCCAACATTCCGCCGCTCGAGGAGTTGTGCGCCGAGCTTGCCGCCGCGCGCGAGCTCGCCGAGCGCGTGCTGGCCCGCGCGGCCTGAGCTCTTGGCATGAGTCGCTTGCCGGAAATCCAAGGGGATTTTCAAACCTACATGCTCGGCGGTGAGGCCGCTGCCATCGAGCGGCACGTCGTCGGTACCGCGAGAGTGCCCGTTGCCACCCGATTGAGCATCTACGGGGATGGCTATCGCACGCGTCTCATCGAGGCGCTCGAGGCGAACTTCCCCGTGCTGAGCAAGTTGTTGGGGGAACACGATTTCGCAAATCTCGGTAGCGCCTACGTGCGTGCCCACGACTCGCCTTTTTTCTCCATCCGCTATTACGGTGACGCGCTCGCGCAGTTTCTGGCGACCGACCCGGAATATTCCGGCGCGCCGGTGTTGGCGGAGCTCGCCCGCTGGGAATGGATGATGACGGAAGTCTTCGATGCGGCGGATGCTGAGCCCATCCCTATCGAGGCTCTCGCGCGGGTGAAACCTGAGGAGTGGGCCGAGCTGCGCTTTGATTGGCATCCGTCGCTGCGCCGGCTCGCGCTGGTGTGGAATGCGCCGCAGACCTGGAAGGCGGTCACCGATGATGAAGAGCCGCCCGAGCTGGAGTTGAGCCCCGCTCCCGTGGAGTGGCTGCTCTGGCGGCAGGATTTACGGACCTACTACCGTTCGCTGGCACCGCCGGAAATCATGGCGCTCGATGCAGCACGCGACGGGGAGTCGTTCGGCGAGCTGTGCGGTTTGCTGTCCGCCGAGCTCGGCGAGACGCAGGCGCCAGCCAGGGCCGCGGGTTTCCTGCGAGCCTGGATCGAGTCCGGACTCATCGTAGCGGTTCGCTGACTTCGGGTGTTCTCGGCGCCGCTCCCTCCCGGCGCTCGCGTACAATTGCGCGAACAGGAGAGCGCCCATGCCATCTCAACCTTATAGCAACGTGCTGCAGATGATCGGCCACACGCCGCTCATCGCCGTCAGCCACATCGATACGGGTCCGTGCCAGCTGTTCCTCAAGCTCGAGAACCAGAACCCCGGCGGTTCCATCAAGGACCGCGTCGGGTTGTATCTGATCGAAGCCGCCGAGCGTGATGGTCGTTTGAAGCCGGGCGGCACGCTCATCGAGGCGACCGCCGGCAACACCGGTCTCGGCCTGGCCCTGGTCGC
>DAITMW010000259.1:6703-10816 GCA_036834945.1 Steroidobacteraceae bacterium | reverse complement strand
GTGAGCTGATTCGGGTCCTGTGCCGCCAGTCCGAGGAACCCGGCGGTCACGTTCGACTGCAGGATGCGCTGTCCCGCGGGCCGCGCGACGACCGAATCGTCGGTGAAGCGGGACTCCGTGTAGTCCCCCAACAGCCATTTCTTGTCAGCGCCGACTGTAGCGTTCACCGCGTGACCCAACGAGACCAGGCGGTGGTCGGGCGAGAGCTCGAAAATCTGCATGCTGCCGAACTGCCGCTGGCCCGATTGCCGCGCGACGTTCAGTATCAGGTTGCCATCCCGTACCCAGGCACCGCCGCCGCCACCGAAACTGATGTCGGTGTACTTCGCGAACGCTTTCTCCTCCCGCGCAACCACCTGCAACGGCGGGGCGAGATACTCGCCGAGCAACACCTCGATGCCGATGAGAACCACACCCGCGATGAGTGCCGCGCCGCACAGTCGCGTCAGCGACACGCCGGTTGCACGGATGACCGTCAGCTCACTGCCACGCGCCAGGGAACCTAACCCCAACAGAGAGCCGATGAGCACCGTGATCGGCAGCAGCTCGAACGCCTGTTGCGGGAGATTGAGAAGCGTGTACCACAAGGCCTCGAGGGCGGTGTAGTGCCCCACACCGATGTCGTCCTGCTGATCGATGAAAACAAACAGCGCGCCCAGGATGAGCACCACCGCCATCACGAGGAAGACGAAGCCGAGGATCGAGCGGACGATGTAGCGATCGATGATCGTCATAGTCCGCGAACCTTGTAACGGATGCGGGTCGCGATCGTGGGACCCGCGGTCACCAACAACGCGAGCGCGACCACCGCGGCGTGCGTCCACCAGAGACCCACGATCTCCGGAACGCGACCCCGCGAAATCCAGACCTTACCCACATTGATCAGGTTCTGATACAGGAAGTAGATCACCACGGCGACCCAGACCCGGGAATAACGGCCTTTTCGCGGTCGCAATCGCGAGAGCGGAACGGCGAGCAGCGTGAGTACGATACAACTCACGGGCATGGCAACGCGCCAATGGAGCTCGGCGCGTTTGTTGAGATCGTGTGACTCCCACAGGGAGCGAGTGGGTTGCGCCTCCAGGTTCTTCACGACATTCGACACTACGGGCACCTGCACGGGGATGGTGTGCTCCGCGAAATGCACGATACGGAACTCAGGACTCCCCGGCTGGCCCTCATAGCGCTCGCCGTCGTAGAGCGTGATGGTATGCGTAGCGCCGTCCGGGGACACGGTATGTCGCGCGCGTTGGGCGAGTGCGACTTCGACAATGGGGCCGCGGTTACGCTCCACGAACACATTCCCCAGCGTGCCGTCCTTGTTCACGTTCTGCGCATAAACGACGGCGTTTCCGCCTCCGAAAGCACGGAATTTACCCGCGGCGATGGGAGCGAACTGCCCGGCGCGCAATGCAGCATTGCGCAGGCTCAGGGCGCGGGCGGTGGCATCGGGAGCCAGCCCCAGCGTGAGCCAGGCCAGGATGGCCGTGACGACGACGGACAACACCGCGACCGGCAGATAGAGCTTTCGAGGCCTGATTCCACAGGCCAACGCGGCGGCCATCTCGCTGTCGTGATAAAGGCGGCCGAAGGCGAACACCACGCCGAGCAGCAGTCCGAACGGGACCAGGATACTCAGGTTCTGCAGCGCTCCGAGGATAATCAGCTCGAGCACCACGCCCTGCGGGAACTGGTTGACGGCCGCGCGCTCGAGCACTCCGGCGACCTGGTTGGCGAGCAGGATCACGAGCAGCACGCCCGTTACAATCAGCCATGCGGTCACGACTTCGCGCAGGATGTAGCGCCCGAGAATATTCCTCAACCGACTTCCCTATTGCCAAACAAAACCGGAATCCACATCTAGGTTACACTCGCCATCGCTGACACTCGCTGTCCGCACGGCGCCGCTGAATCAACACGAAACGCGCGTTGCGGCGGCTTGAGATTCTAATTGCTCCCGCGTACGGGCGCTGCAGCGTCTGCGGGTTATTTGGGTGAGCTTCAGCCACTTTAATGGGGGATGCGAATGCATTTCGAGGTCTGGACCAAGGGACTGGCAACGCTCGCCGTCGACTGTATCGTCGTCGGCATTTTTGAAGAGGGTGAGCTGTCTGGCGAGGCACAGAGCATTGATGCCGCCTCCTCCGGACGGCTGAAAAAGCTGCTCGCACGCGGGGATTTCCCCGGCCGCGCGGGCGAGACTCTGCTGCTGCCGGACCTGCCGGGCATCCAGGCCTCGCGCGTCCTCCTGACGGGCCTGGGCACGAAGAAGACCTTCGCCCGCAAGAGCTGGCGTAAAGCATGGGCGGCGGCGATCGCCGCGATCGGACGCACCCGGATTGCGAGCGTGGCGGTGGCCCTCGACCGACCCGACTCCAAGGAGCTCGACGACTACTATTTCGGCCGGGCCATCGCCGAAATCGCCGGCGCCTCGATGTACCGCGTGAACGATCTCAAGACGGCGAAGAAGCCCAAGGCTCCGGCCGTGCAGCGGATTCTGGCCGGCCCGGTAAACAAGAGCGGCATGAAGGATGCGGAGCGCGGTCTCGAGCACGGAGCCGCGGTCGCGGCGGCACAGAAGATCCAGCGCGATCTCGCCAACCTCCCCGGCAACGTCTGCACACCGACCTACCTCGCCGACCAGGCCAGGGCGATCGCGAAGCGGCACACCTCCCTGAAGGTGACGGTGCTCGATGAGCCGGCGATCCGCCGCGAAAAAATGGGCTGTCTGCTGGCCGTGTCCCAGGGCAGTGCCGAGCCCCCACGCTTCATCGTCCTCGAATATCGCGGTGGCAAAGCCGAAACCGCCCCCATCGTGCTCGTCGGCAAAGGTGTCACTTTCGATACCGGTGGTATCTCGCTCAAGGATCCACCGACCATGGACGAGATGAAATTCGACATGAGCGGCGCGGCTGCCGTGCTCGCGACGCTCAATCTCGCCGCCGAGCTGAAATTGCCGTTGCGGGTGATCGGACTCGTGGCCGCCGTCGAGAACATGCCCGACGGCAAGGCCGTAAAGCCGGGCGACATCGCCACCAGCGCTTCCGGACAGACAGTCGAGATCCTCAATACCGACGCGGAGGGCCGGCTCATCCTGGCCGACGCGCTCCACTACGCGCGCCGCTTCAACCCCGCGGCGGTCGTCGATATTGCGACTCTGACGGGTGCATGCGTGATCGCACTCGGGCATCATCATTCCGGTCTGATGGGGAATGACGACGAACTCATTCGTGAGCTGGTGGATGCCGGAGTGCGCGCTGACGATCGCACGTGGCACCTGCCCATCACGGAAGAGTACGCTGAGCAACTGAAGAGTAATTTTGCGGACTTCGCCAACGTCGGCGGCCGCGAAGGCGGCGCGATCACGGCGGCAGCGTTCCTGGGCAAATTCACGCAAGGACTCAAATGGGCGCACCTCGACGTCGCGGGCATCGCTTACCAGGGCGGTGCGCAGAAGGGCAGCACGGGAAAGCCGACACCGTTGCTCGCGGATTTTCTCATCCATCGCGCCGCGCGCTGATGCGAAACGGCGCGAGTCATGGTCGAAAACGCCGACACGTCCGATTCTGCCGCCTCGAGCGGCGACGGTTCATCACCGCTCGCCGCGTCGGGCGCATCAGCGCCAAGGGTTGATTTTTACATCATCGAGGACTCCTCCTCGTCCGCGCGCCTCAAGCTCGCGTGTAAGCTCGCTGAGAAGGCCTATCTCGCGGGTCAGACGGCCCTCGTCTGGCACACCGATCCTCGCGAGCTGAACGACTTCGACGAGCTCCTCTGGACCTTCAACGACGGCAGTTTCGTTCCGCACGAAGCACTGCCAAACAGCGGCGTACCGGGCACGGAGTCGCCCGTGTTTCTGAGCGCGGGCGTGGCACTGTCGGCAAACGTCGACATCATCATCAACCTTGCGCCCGAGCTGCCGCCGAGCCTGTCCTGGACGCGGCGTGTTGCCGAGATAATCGACGGAGATGACACGCGCCGGCGTGCGGGCCGTGCGCGTTTCAAGGCTTATCGCGAGCTTGGAGTTCAGCCGGCCTCGCATAATTTACGCACCGACTAGCACGCCCGGCCCCGGGCCGTGAGACCTGTACGGCCTTGGGGGCCGTGAGACCT
>DAITMW010000259.1:0-6603 GCA_036834945.1 Steroidobacteraceae bacterium | reverse complement strand
GGGCCGTGAGACCTGTACGGCCTTGGGGGCCGTGAGACCTATATAATCAGCGGACTAATTGGCCAATAACGTGTCCGCTGTCAATGGAAAAAACCTACGCGCCGCACGACATCGAGCGGCGAATCTACGAGCGTTGGGAGTCCAACGGGTGGTTCGAGCCGAGTGGTCGGGGAACCCCCTATAGCATCGTCATTCCCCCGCCGAATGTAACCGGCACCCTCCACATGGGGCATGCGTTCCAGCACACGCTGATGGACGCGCTCACGCGGTATCACCGCATGCGGGGAGACGACACTCTCTGGCAACCGGGCACCGACCATGCGGGCATCGCGACCCAGATGGTGGTCGAGCGGCAGCTCAACGCGCAGGGTCAGAAGCGCACCGACCTCTCCCGCGAGGAGTTCGTCGAGCGCGTCTGGAAGTGGAAGGAGCAATCGGGGGGCACGATCAACGGCCAGATGCGCCGGCTGGGTGACTCCGTGGATTGGTCGAACGACCGCTTCACCATGGACTCGCAGCTTTCGCGCGCCGTCGTGGAAGCCTTCGTGCGGCTCCACGACGAAGGTTTGATCTACCGGGGCAAACGTCTCGTCAACTGGGACCCCGTCCTGCTCACCGCGCTTTCCGACCTGGAGGTGGAGAGCTCCGAGGAGGAAGGCCACCTGTGGCACCTGAACTATCCGCTCGAGGATGGGTCGGCCCACGTCATCGTTGCCACGACCCGTCCGGAAACGATGCTCGGCGATACCGCCGTGGCCGTGAATCCGGACGATGAGCGCTACCAGCACCTGATCGGCAAGAAGATCCGCCTGCCCCTGACGGACCGTTTGATTCCGATCATCGGCGATGCCTACGTCGACCCGGCTTTCGGCTCGGGGTGTGTGAAAATCACGCCGGCGCACGATTTCAACGACTACGAGATCGGCCTGCGCCACCAGCTGGCGCAAATCAACATCTTCACGCCGCGAGCGACGCTCAACGACAACACGCCGGAACGTTTCCGTGGGCTCGATCGCTTCGAGGCGCGCAAACGTATCATCGACGAGCTCACCACGGCGGGCCTCGTCGCCCGCATCGACAAACACAAACTGATGGTGCCCCGTGGCGACCGCAGCGGTGCGGTGCTCGAGCCGTTCCTCACTGACCAGTGGTACGTCAAGATCGCGCCTCTGGCCGAGCCCGCGATTCAAGCAGTCGAGCAGGGCCGCACGCGTTTCGTCCCGGAAAACTGGGCGAAGACCTACTTCGAGTGGATGCGCAACATCAAGGACTGGTGTGTGAGCCGCCAACTCTGGTGGGGCCACCGGATTCCGGCGTGGTACGACGACAACGGCAACGTCTTCGTCGGCCGTGACGAAAACGAGATCCGCAAGAAACATAACCTGACCGCCGCTACGAAATTACGGCAGGACGACGACGTCCTCGATACGTGGTTCTCGTCCGCGTTGTGGCCCTTTTCTACCCAGGGCTGGCCGGACAAGACGCCAGCGCTCGAGCGCTACTATCCGACGAGCGTGCTGGTGACCGGGTTCGACATCATTTTCTTCTGGGTCGCCCGGATGATGATGATGGGCCTGCGGTTCATGGGCGATGTGCCGTTCCGCGACGTGTACATCACCGGGCTGATTCTCGACGAGAACGGCGACAAGATGTCGAAGTCGAAAGGCAACGTCATCGACCCGTTGGACATCGTCGACGGCATCGGCCTGGATGCGCTCGTGGCCAAACGCACGAGCGGCATGATGCAGCCGCAGCTGGCCGCCCGCGTCGAAAAATTCACCCGGAAGCAATTCCCGGAGGGTATTGCCCCTCACGGCACCGACGCCTTGCGCTTCACGTTCGCGGCCCTCGCCTCGCCGAGTCGCGAGCTGCGCTTCGATCTCTCCCGCGTCGCGGGCTACCGGAGCTTTTGCAACAAGCTGTGGAATGCGGCCCGCTTCGTCATCCTGTCGATCGGTGACACGGTTACGCCCGAGGAGCCCGGGACGATCGAGGTTTCAGTCGCGCACGACGCCGCCACCGGGCAACATGTTGTCCTGAGTCCCGAGGGTGACCCACGCTCGGTCGCCGACCGTTGGATCCGTTCACGCTTCGGCCAAATGTTGGTCACGGTCGAGTCGGCGTTCGCCCAGTACCGGTTCGACTACGCCGCGACGGCTTTGTACGAGTTCACGTGGTACGAGTTCTGTGACTGGTACGTGGAGCTCACCAAGCCCGTGTTGCAGTCCGAGAGTGCCTCGGATGCCGCCAAGAGCGTTACCCGTCTCACGCTGGCGACGATCCTGGAGGCCCTGCAGCGGGCGCTGCATCCCTTCATGCCGTTCATCACCGAAGAAATCTGGCAACGTGCGGCACCTTTGGCCGGGCGGCACGCTCCAACCGTCATGCTGGAGGCTTACCCGAGGTCCGATGAATTCCCGCCAGACGAGGCCGCGGAGCGTGAAGTAGCCTGGATCCGGGCGCTCACCGTGGCCGTGCGGCAAATCAAGGCCGAGATGAATATCCCGCTGCCACGTCGTATCCCGGTGTTGCTCAACAACGCCAGCGAGACCGACAGGACCTACGTCGGGCGCCATCACACGTATCTCGAGCGCCTGGCCGGAATCGACACCCTGACCGTCCTCGAGCCGGGCGCGGCCACGCCCGAGTCCGCCACGGCATTGGTCGGCGAGATGTCCGTTCTCGTACCGATGGCCGGCCTCATCGATGCGGCCGCCGAGGCGGAGCGCCTGGGCAAGCTGCTCACCAAGGCCCAGCAGGAGCTGGCCAAAACACGCTCGAAACTCTCCAATGAGAATTTCGTGCGCAACGCTCCGCCGGAGGTGGTGAAAACCGAGCGCGACCGCGAGGCCGACTTCGAGCGCCAGGTCACGAGCATCACGGCGCAGCTCGAGCGCATTCGCGGGATGTTGAAACCGTGAACGCCGTAGCAGCGCTGGATACGGACTTACCGGCGCTGCAGCGTGCCCTGCAGACGCTCGAGACGGTCATTCTCGGCAAGTCGGCACAGGTGCGCCTGTGTCTCGCCTGTCTGCTCGCACGCGGACATCTGTTGATCGAGGATGTGCCGGGTGTGGGCAAAACGACGCTGGCGCACGCCCTGGCGCATGTGTTGGGCCTGGCCTGGCATCGGGTACAGTTCACGAGTGACCTGTTGCCGGCGGACATCATCGGCGTCTCCGTCTTCGACCGCGCCACCCAACAATTCCACTTCCGGCAGGGCCCGATTTTCACCCAGCTGCTGCTGGCGGACGAGGTCAACCGTGCCAGTCCGCGAACCCAGAGTGCGCTGCTCGAAGCCATGGAGGAACGCCAGGTGAGCGCGGACCTGACGACCTACCGGCTACCGGAGCCGTTCTTCGTCGTGGCCACACAGAACCCGCACGAGCAGCTCGGGACCTACGCTCTACCGGAGTCCCAACTGGACCGGTTTCTGATGCGGGTCACGTTGGGATATCCCGATGCGGCTCATGAGCGTGAGCTGCTCCGTAGTGGCGAGCGTCGCGACCTGCTGCCGCAGATCGTACCCGCCCTGAATGCGGACACGGTGGTCAGGCTGCAGAACGACGTGAGAACCGTGCACATCTCCGACGCCCTGTTGGATTACGCGCAAGGCTTGATCGCGCGGACGCGTGACCGTTCCGATCTCAAACTGGGTCTTTCACCCCGTGCGGGACAGGGACTCATTCGCGCCGCGCAGGCCTGGTCATACCTCGCGGGACGCAAGTCGGTTCTTCCGGAAGATGTGCAGGCGGTGCTACCGTCTGTCGTCGCGCACCGCCTCGAGCGGCGCGAGTCCGGCGGCAGCGGCGATGCGCAGTTGATCGCTCAAGAGCTGATCCGAGCGGTCCCCGTGCCGCTGTAGTGCCAGTGCCGCCGTGGTGAAAGCGATCCTGCGCAAGCGGATGGCGGCCTGGGTCCGGCGGCGTCAAGGTGCCGACACCCTGCCTGTGACACTCGAGCGGCGGCGACTCTACATCCTGCCGACCCGGGCGGGGTTGGGCTTCCTCGTATTGCTGCTGTTCATGCTGCTGGCGGGACTCAACTACGCCAACAGTCTCGCATTGTTCCTGACCTTCCTGTTGAGCGGCTTCGTGCTGGTCACGATGCAATTGTGCCATCGGAACCTTCTTGGAGCGCTGGTGTGTGCCGCCGATGCCACGCCGACGTTCGCACTCCGCCCGGGCAACCTGCGGCTCACATTGGGAAACACCGCGACCCTGCCTCGCTACCGGATCGAGTCTGGTGTTTCGTATGACCCGACGCTCGCCGTCGACGTACCCGGGCTCGGCCGGCAACAGGTTGAGTTGTCAGTCGCGGCGCCCAGGCGGGGGCTCATAACGATCGACCGTCTGAGACTCACCACGAGCCACCCGTTCGGACTGTTCCGCACCTGGACCTGGGTGCACGCCTCACTGGAGATGTTGGTCTACCCACGCCCGCATGGCTCGCTGCCCATGCCGAACGAAGCCGGCCGCAAGGCCGGCACCCGACTGCGCGGTGAAGCGGGAGCGGATGAGTGGCTCGGCTTACGACCGTTCCGCGATGGCGACTCACCACGCCAGGTTGACTGGAAAGCCTACGCCCGGGAGGCTCCTTTGCTGGTCAAGGAATACAGCGCTGCCGGATCGGAGCTGAGGATCTTCGATTTCAGCAAGCTCACGCACCTGGACACGGAAGCACGCCTGGAACAACTGGCACGTTGGGTGGTCGATGCGGAAGAGCTCGGCGACCGCTACGGCCTGGAACTGCCCGGGGTCCACATCGCCCCCGACCGCGGCACAGACCACCGGCACAGATGCCTTGCGGCCCTGGCTCTCCACGGGATCGAGGATGGCAACCGTAGTCTGGCCTGACAACGAGCCGCGACGGCTGTTGGATATCGTCCGGACGCAGCTGGTCTCGACCCCGTTGGGATGGACGACGCTGGCGTTGGTCGGCGCCATCCTGCTGCACATCGATCGCGCGCCGCCGTGGGTTACCGCAATCGCTTTTGTTTTGATTGCCTGGCGCCTGGCCGCTGCCGCGCACGCCACCCCGCTTCCGGGCAAGTTCACCCGCGCTCTCATAGCCTTCGGCCTCGTAGGCGCGGTGTTCGCGCGATTCCATACTCTCAACGGGCTGGCCGCGGGAAGCTGGCTGTTGCTGCTGATGTGCGCGATCAAGCTGACGGAAACCCAGGCCCGACGGGACCAGTACATCGTAGTCGGGGGAGCTCTGTTCCTGCTGCTGGCGGCCTGCCTGGAGCGGCAGAGCCTGTTGCGCACGCCGCTGTATGTGTTGGAAACATGGCTTTGTTGCGGCACGCTGGCCATCGTCGCGTATGAAGGCACGGGATTCGCCCCCCGTGCTGCCTTCCGGCTGGCGGGCCGCGCACTGCTGTACTCGCTGCCGCTGGCTGCCGTTCTGTTCGTGGTCTTTCCGCGCCTTCACGGCGCGTTCTGGGCGATACCTCGCAACGAGGGTGCCGAGACTGGCTTGAGCGACACGATGAGTCCGGGAAGCATTTCCCAGCTCACCTCGTCGTACGATGTCGCATTCCGGGTAAAGTTCGATGGGGCGCCACCACCACCGCGCGAGCGATATTGGCGTGGGCCCGTACTGCACAACTTCGATGGCTACACCTGGAGCCGAACGCCCTTCTCCCCATTCCGCGCCACGCCGCTCCAGTACCTCGGCCCCACGTACCGGTATCGAGTCTCGCTGGAGCCCAGCCAACAGCGATGGTGGCTCACGCTCGATACCGTGACAGGCTCACCCGATCCCAAGGTATTCTTCACTTACGACTACGAGTTGATCGCACGCGATCCGGTGACCTCGCTGACGAGCTATGTCGCCGAATCACACACGGAAACTCGCCCGACGGCGCCCCTGACCCGCGCGGCTCGCCGAGTCGAGACAACACTGCCGCACGACCGGAACCCACGATCGGTGCAACTCGCACGCGAAATGCGGGAGCGCGCCGGATCGGACGGCGCGTTCATCGACTCCGTCATCGAAATGTTGCGCACCGGCGGCTTCGTCTACACGTTGACGCCGCCCCTGCTGAGTTACGACTCCGTCGACGACTTCCTCTTCAACACCCGCAGCGGCTTTTGCGGGCACTATGCCTCCGCATTTGTCACCCTCATGAGGGCGGCCAACATCCCCGCGCGGGTCGTCACCGGTTATCTCGGAGGAGAATGGAACCCGATCGGAGACTATTTCATCGTCCGCCAATCCGACGCCCACTCCTGGGCGGAGGTCTGGCTGGAGGACCGGGGATGGACCCGTGTCGACCCGACCGCGGTGGTGGCACCGGAAAGATTGACCCGCGGCCTGATCGATGTACTGCCAGAGGCGCGGTCGCCGGAGGCTCGGCTCGTAAGGTTTTCGTCGACGTTCGCCGGGCTCGTGCAGCGTTGGGACGCGGTCAATGCGTGGTGGGACGATCACGTGTTGAGATTCGATTATCGCTCACAGCTGAATCTGCTCAGCCAATTGGGATTTCGCTCACCGGACGCGACTACGTTGGGTTGGGCGTTCGTGACGGCGTTGTTGACCTGGCTGGGATGGGTCGCGTGGCGGTTTGGGCGGGGACCGGGGCGGCCACGACCCGATCGG
>DAITMW010000258.1:0-10818 GCA_036834945.1 Steroidobacteraceae bacterium | reverse complement strand
ACCTGGCGCTGCCGGACCTCGAGCCGGTGACGATGAGCGAAGTCGGCACGAAGCTGGATCTGGCGCGCGCCTACATGGACATGGGCGATCCCGATGGTGCGAAGAACATCCTCGAGGAAGTGCTCCACGAAGGCTCGATGACGCAGAAGCAGGAAGCGCAGCGTTTGATGGAATCCCTGCCGGGCTAGTCTATGGGCGGAAAGTCGCCTGCGGCCCCGGATGGGCCAGCGCTTTCCGCGGAGCCGGCGGTGACGCTCGAGTTGGGGCGCCGTCAAAAAGCGTGGTTTTTGCCGGCTGGCGATTGGCTATAGAGCGACTCATGATGGCGAGATTTGCCGTCGGTGTTGAATACGACGGCACGGCGTACGCTGGTTGGCAGACTCAACACTCCGCCCCGAGCGTACAGAAAGTCGCCGAAGCCGCCTTCAGCAGTATCGCGGCCGAGCCCGTGAGTCTCATCTGCGCCGGTCGCACCGACGCCGGTGTACATGCTCGCTGGCAGGTCGCCCACTTCGACACCCACGCGAATCGCCGCTTACGCGCGTGGCTCCTCGGAGCCAACACCGAGCTTCCGCCCGATGTCAGCATTCCGTGGGTGCGCCCGGTCCCGATGCATTTTCATGCGCGTTACTCGGCCGAGGCGCGCACCTATCGTTATCTCATTCTGAACCGCGGCACGCGCTCGGCGTTCGCCGTCAATCGCGCGGCCGCGATCTTCAAGCCCCTGGATCACGAGGCAATGGCGGAAGCCGCGCTGGAACTGCTCGGCTCGCACGACTTCAGTGCGTTTCGCTCGGCGGAGTGCCAGGCGAACTCACCGGTGCGGCGCATGGAGAAGCTGACGGTCGTCCGGCACGGCGATTGGATAGTGATCCAGGCAACGGCGAATGCCTATCTGCATCACATGATGCGCAATATCGCGGGCCTGCTCATCGCGATCGGCCGGGGAGATGCCCCGCCATCCTGGGCAAAAGAGGTGCTGGAGGGCCGCGACCGCAAGCGCAACGCCGCCACCGCGCCGGCCGGGGGTTTGTACTTCTGGGGAGTCCGCTATCCACCGGTATTCGGACTCCCGCTACCCCCGGAAGATGGTGGGCCGCCCGATCCGCTATCATTCCCCTAATCAGTCTTTGCCGCGGGTCTGCCCATGTCCTGGTTTGAGAAAATCATGCCCTCCCGGATCAAGACCGAGCGTCGTACGCGCTCGGTGCCCGAGGGCCTGTGGATCAAATGCCCGGCCTGCGATGCCGTGCTCTATCGAGCCGAGCTCGAGCGCAACCTGTACGTTTGCCCGAAATGCAGCCACCACATGCGCATCGGGGGCCGCGATCGTCTCGAGCGGTTCCTCGATCCGGGGGACACGATCGAGATCGGTGCCGAGGTGACCCCCGAGGATCCCCTCAAATTCCGTGACAGCAAGCGCTACAAAGACCGGCTGGTGCAGGCTCAGAAGGCGACCGGCGAGTCCGATGCGCTGATCGTGCTCGCGGGCACTCTGCTCGAGCTGCCAGTCGTGGCCTGCGCATTCGAGTTCCAGTTCCTGGGGGGCTCAATGGGCTCGGTGGTCGGTGAGCGCTTCAAGCGCGGTGTGGACCACTGCATCGAGCATCGCAAGCCCTTTGTGTGTTTCACCGCCAGCGGCGGAGCACGTATGCAGGAGGCGCTGTACTCCCTGATGCAGATGGCGAAGACGGCAGTCTCGCTGTCGCGCCTGGCGCAGGCGCATCTGCCCTATGTCTCCGTGATGACCGATCCGACGACGGGCGGCGTGTCCGCGAGTCTGGCGATGCTCGGGGACCTGAATATCGCCGAGCCGCGGGCGCTGATCGGGTTTGCCGGCGCGCGAGTCATTCAGCAGACGGTGCGTGAGACTCTGCCCGAGGGCTTCCAACGCAGCGAGTTCCTGCTCGAGCATGGTGCCCTCGACATGATCATCGATCGACGTGACATGCGGGATAGGATCGGAGGAATGTTGCGCCTGCTGATGAAGCAGCAGCCGGCGCCGGTACAGGCGACTGCCGCGGCAGCCTAGCGCGAGCACGAATTGCGCAACCTCGAGGAATGGCTGACTCTGCAGGAGTCAGTTCACCCGAAAACGATCGATATGGGCCTCACCCGGGTCACTGCCGTGGCACGGGCCCTGGGTGTCGACAAGCCGGCTTGCCCGGTCATCACTGTCGCGGGCACGAACGGCAAAGGATCGACCGTCGTGCACCTCGAGGGGTTGTTGCGCGCAGGCGGCGCATCGACCGGGATGTTCACGTCGCCTCACTTCGTGCGCTACAACGAGCGTATCCGGGTGAACGGTGTTGATGTCGGCGACGACGAGATCGTGGCCGCGTTTGAGCGCATCGAGCAGGCGCGTGGCTCGACCACCCTGACGTTTTTCGAGTTCAACGCGCTCGCCGCGCTGCTGGTGTTCGCGGATCGCAAGGTCGATGTGGCGGTTCTGGAAGTCGGCCTGGGGGGCCGTCTGGACGCCGTGAATCTCGTTGACGCCGACGTCAGTATTGTTTGCTCTGTCGGGTTCGATCATCGCGACTACCTGGGTGACACGCTCGATCTCATCGGGGCCGAGAAGGCGGGGATCTTTCGTGCCGGCAGGCCGGCGGTCCTGGGTACCGACGACATGCCGGCGAGCGTTTACGGGGCGATTACGTCGCTGCAGGCGCGGCCGGTGATCGCTGGTAAGGACTTTACGTGGCAAGTCGCTGCTGACGGGCGCTGGAGTTACCAGGGGCTGGCCCATGGGTCTTCGGGGCATCGGCTGTCGCTGCACGACCTGCCCCCATCCGCGTTGGCCGGCTCCATCCAGTATCGCAATGCCTCGACGGCCCTGGCGGCCATAGAGTCGCTGCCGTCGCTACCGGGCGGCCTCGAGTTGAACGAGAGCACCGTGAGCGAAGCACTGCGCGGTGTCAGGTTGGCGGGCCGCTTTCAGGTCGTTCAAGTCCCGGCGGCCCGCGGTGGATCGGTGGAATGGATACTGGATATCGCCCACAACGAGCCCGCGGCTGCCATCTTTGCCAGCCATGTCCGCGAGCGCGCGCTGCCCGCTCCCGGTTCCGGCCGGACCTACGCGGTGGTGGGCATTCTCGGCGACAAGGATGCGAAAGCGATTGCCAGATTCCTGGAGCCGCTGGTCGATCACTGGATTTTGTGTGCCTTACCGGGTCCGCGCGGCACCTCCGCGGAGCAGCTCTCCGAGCGCCTACAGTTACCGAGTGCCAAAGTAACTCTCGCATCTTCGGTCGAGGCCGGTTGCGAGGCGGCCCGGACGAGTACCTCGGCTGGCGACCGCGTCCTCGTCTTCGGGTCGTTTTATACGGTGGGGCCGGTGTTGCAGTGGCTTGGGATATACTGACGGCCACGCGGGCACCAGGAGCCTGTCTGGCTGATGCGGTCCCGCTGGCGCCGCCGCTCGAGCGCGGTTGATTAATACGGTCCCGTCCCCATATTGGAAAGCCTGGTGAAAGAACGACTAACCGGCGCGATCATCCTCGTGGTGCTGATCGTGTTGTTGGTCCCCGAGCTGCTCAGCGGGCCATCGCGCACCGCGCCTACGCAACAGGCGGCAGCACCGTCATCCTCCTCTTCCGAGGAAGCGCCATTACGCTCGTACACCATAGACCTGGGCAACGACTCACGCGGCACAGCGCCGTCGCCATCGACCGGAAGCTCCAACACCCCGCCGGAGCCCAATGGTCCGGCGCAGCCGTCGACCATCGTCGAGCACTCCGCGCCGGATCCATCGCTATCCCAGCAGCCAGCCACGGATGCGGCCGCCCCACAGGCCGCACAAGCCACTCCAGCGCCTCCTCCGGCAGCAACGCAGCCCAAGGAACAGCCCGCACGCGCCGTACCGAGTGCCCCGGAGCGCCGCGCGGCCGCCGACAAGCGCCCAGCGCCGGTGCCGCAGAGAGCGGTCCCGGAGAAAGGGGGCGCCTGGATGGTGCAGGTCGGGGTCTTCGCCAAACAGGCCAATGCGGAGCGCCTGGCGCGGGAACTGCAGCAACAGGGTTTCCATGCGCTGGTATCGGAGAACAGCAGTGGCGGGCGCACCCTCTGGTGGGTGCGTGCCGGCCCAGTGGCGGAGCGCGCCGCCGCAGAGCAGCTCAGCGCCCGATTACGAGCGGCGGGCCACGTCGGCTCGGTTGTCCCCAAATAGTGCCCGCCCGAAGAGTGGATTCATCCAGGCGTGACCGGCTGCTTGCGCACCGGGGTGACCGCTCTGGTACGATCCGCGCGCGCTCAAGCATGGTCGAGTCCGGGGCCGATGAACATAACCGACTATCTCGTGATCGCAGCCATCATCATTTCGGCGGTGGTTGGATCTGTGCGAGGCTTCCTGCGGGAAGCGATCGCGCTTGTGACGTGGGTCGTCGCGCTGTTCGTTGCGTGGCACTTCTCGGACCTGGTAGCGCCTCATCTCGGTGGACTTCTCTCAGGCTCGCCCGTGGCGACGTGGGCGGCACGTGTCATCATCGTCGCGCTCCTGCTGTTGCTGGGAGCGGGTATCGGCGTTACCGTCGCGCACTTCGTACGGCTCTCCATTTTCAGTGGCATGGACCGGCTTCTTGGCTTCGTTTTCGGGGCCTTGCGCGGTTTCGTGCTGTTGGGTGTCTTCGTGATTCTCGCGCAGGTGTTGCGTCTGGATGGCGAGCGCTGGTGGCGCCAGTCAGTCCTCATGCCGTACGGCGAATCCGTGGCGAACGGGTTGCGGACGCTCGTCGGGGACAGCAACAAGACGCATCACGCGAGTCGGTCGGCGTTCAGGGTCTGATAGCCAGAGGCGGTTGAGCATGTGCGGAATTGTCGGCGTCGTCGGTACGAGTGCGGTCAATCAGCGGATCTATGATGGCTTGACGGTCTTGCAGCATCGCGGTCAGGACGCCGCGGGCATCGCCACTTACGGCGACGGCGAGTTGTGTGTCCGCAAGGGAAGCGGACTGGTACGCGATGTCTTTCAGCAGCACCACATGGTCGAGTTGAAAGGCAACGTCGGGATCGGACACGTGCGCTATCCGACCGCCGGTTGCGACGGCGCTGCCGAAGCGCAGCCGTTCTATGTGAATGCTCCGTACGGGATCTGCCTGGCGCACAACGGCAACCTGACGAATGCGACCGAGCTGGCCGAGATCCTGATCCGTGAGGACCGCCGGCATCTCAACACTACTTCCGACTCGGAGGTGCTGTTGAACGTGTTTGCCTCGGAGCTGCAGCGCATCGGCACTCCCCGCATAACACCGGCTGACGTCTTTGCCGCGCTGAACGCCGTTTACCGGCGTTGCCGCGGCGGCTATGCGGTCGTTGCCATGATCATCGGGCACGGCATTCTGGGTTTCCGCGACCCGAACGGCATTCGCCCGCTCGTACTCGGGCAGCGTGATACCCCGCGCGGTCCCGAATGGATGTTGGCGTCCGAGAGCGTCGCCCTCGACAGTCTCTCGTTCCGCCTGGTGCGGGATATCGCACCGGGTGAGGCCGTTTTCATTGATGAGCAGGGGCGCTTGCACTCGCACCAGTGCGTCGCGACCGTCCGGCACACTCCCTGCATTTTCGAGTACGTGTATTTCGCCCGTCCCGACTCGAAAATCGACAACATTTCGGTGTATCGCGCGCGTATGCGCATGGGCGACCGCCTTGCCGAGAAAATCGTGCGCGAACGGCCCAATCACGATATCGACGTCGTCATCCCGATTCCCGATACGAGCCGCACGAGCGCGTTGCAGCTCGCGCAGCGGCTCGGCTTGAAGTACCGCGAGGGCTTCACGAAGAACCGCTATATCGGCCGCACCTTCATCATGCCGGGGCAGGAGCAACGAGAGAAATCGGTGCGCCGCAAGTTGAATGCCATCGACCTCGAGTTCCGTGGGAAGAACGTGCTTCTCGTCGATGACTCCATTGTGCGCGGTACGACTTCCGCGCAGATCATCGAGCTCGCACGCGAGGCCGGTGCACGCCGGGTGTATTTCGCTTCCGCCGCGCCGCCGGTGCGCTTTCCGAATGTCTACGGCATCGACATGCCCGCGGCACGGGAACTCGTCGCAAGCGGACGCAGCCACGATGAGATCCAGCGTCTCATCGGTGCCGACTGGCTGATCTACCAGGACATCGAGGATCTCATCGCGGCGTGCAGGCACGAAGACGCCCGTGTCGAAGAGTTCGATACATCATGCTTTTCGGGCCAGTACGTCACGGGCGACATCAGTCCGGAATATCTCGAGCGTCTGCAACAAGAGCGCTCTGATGACGCCAAGACCTTGCGACGCGCGAGTAGCGCAAAGCTCCGGGTCATTCGCTGAGCGGTGAGCGCACCAGATCCCCGCCGCCAACTTCTTCTCGAGCTCTTCCACGCCGGATTGGCGCGTGTCGACGGAAGAGCCTGTGTTAGAAGTGCGCTGACGGCCTCAACATCCAATCGGCCCGTCTGGGTTGCGGCAGTCGGTAAGGCTGCCTCATCGATGATGCTCGGCGCTCACGATGCGCTCGGTACTGCCATCGAGCGCGGCCTCGTGATCACCAAGGATGGCCACGTGCTGCCGCAGTTGGAGGCGATTCCGGGGATGGAAATCCTCGAGAGCGCGCATCCCATGCCCGACGAGCGCTCGTTGGCCGCGGGGGCCCGGCTGTTGCGTTGGGTTGAAGAGTTGCCATCGCACGTGGAAGCGTTGTTTCTCGTGTCCGGTGGCTCCTCGAGCCTCGTGGAAGTGCTCGAGGCCGGCACCTCGTTCGCGGATCTCGAGCGGTTGACGGCGGAAGGGCTTGCCGCCGGCATCGCCATCGGGGAGTTGAATGCGCGCCGCGCGCAGCGCTCTCTCATCAAAGGGGGGCGTTTGACTGCCCGTCTCGGCGGTCGCTCTGCCCGCGCTCTGTTCATTTCCGATGTGCCTGGTGACGATCCCGCGGTGATCGGTTCCGGGATTCTGGGGCCGGCCGCGCAGGGACCGGACCAGGTCGAGCGGCTCATTGTTGCTTCCATCGATCATGCCATCGAAGCCGTCGTGGCAACCGCGCAGGAATTGGGGTTGTCCGCCGAAGGGACCGCGCGACGTTTCGATGGTGACGTGATGCGGCTGGCCGTGCGTTTTTCCCACGAACTGCATCTGAGTACGGTCGACGTGCGGGTCTGGGGCGGGGAATCGACTGTTCAGTTGCCTGAGCATCCCGGACGCGGCGGTAGGAACCAACATCTGGGTTTGGCAGCCGCGCGGATCATCGCAGGACATCCGGACCTGCTGCTGCTGGCGGCCGGAACTGACGGGACCGACGGAGCAACGGATGACGCAGGGGCACTTGTTGACGCTGAGACGTGCGCACGCCTCACCCTCGCAACGATCGATACTGAGGGGTCCTTGCGTGGCGCGGACTCCGGGACCGCGCTAGCGGCCGCCGGCGACCTGGTTCACACCGGCCCCACGGGGACAAACGTAGGTGATCTGGTCATCGGTTTGAAACTCTCTTTGGAGGCGGCGCGCGATTTGAGGTGGCGACCGTAGCCGCGGACGCGCGCAGCGTGCTGTAATCCAGCCACCATGCGTTTGTTGTTGATCGAAGAGGACAAGCGCCGCTGCGCCGAATTCCGACAACGGCTCGCCCTGTGGCGGCCCCAAGCGGAAGTTGTGGTGCGTGATCCCGTGGCGGAAGGGCCTCTGCCGGCGGAATTTCTCGCGCAGGGCTATGACGCCGTGCTGCTGGCCGATGAGTGGTCGGGCGGGGGCGGTCTCGCGTGGGCGAAGGAGTTGGCCGGCAGGGTGGGATTCGCGCCCCTGGTGCTATTGAGCAGCAGCGATTCGGTCGCCTACGAGGCTATTCCTCTTGGCGTACAGGTTGTGCCGCACGAGCTGGCGCACGGCCAGTTGATCGACGTGCTCACCTCCTGCGAGCAGAGACAATCGTTCGCGCGTGCGGTGTGGCGAACCAGCGCCTCGGGCCGCGATGCGCAACGTTTCGGCGGCGCCTTCATTCGCGGATATCGCCATATTCGCCGCATCGCAACAGGAACGGTATCCGATCTCTATCTCGGGGAGAGCGAGGCGGCCGGTGCCCTCGTGGCGCTGAAAGTGGCGCGTGACCGGCATGCGGAGCAGGGTGACCTGGACGATTCCTTCCGCCGCTTCCTGCAGGAGTACGAGATTGTCCAACGCATCCGCAGCCCGGGGATCGTGCGTCTCTACGATCTCGGCGTGAGCGATGAGCATGCCTGGCTCGTGATGGAGTATTTCGCGGCAGGCGACCTGCGCGCGAAGATGCGCGCGGGGTTGTCCGTCCGCCGGGCTCTCTATAACGCGATCTCGATCGCGCGGGCATTGCAGGCCATACACGCGGCCGGCGTGATGCATCGGGATCTCAAGCCCGGCAATGTCATGTTGCGTGATGACGGCAGTATCGCGCTCATCGACTTCGGATTGTCGAAGGATGCCGCGCTGGCGCGCGATGTCACCGATCGCGGCATGATTTTTGGTACTCCGCACTACATGAGCCCCGAGCAGGGACATGGCGAGCCGATCGACGGCCGCAGTGATATCTATAGTCTCGGGGTCATCCTGTTCGAGATGCTGGCACGCGAGAAGCCTTACAAGGCCGAAAATCCGATGGCGCTCATCTACAAACATCGCAAGGAGCCGGTGCCGCGCCTGCCGGCGCAGTTCGCGGCGATACAGCCGATCCTGGAGCGCCTGTTGGCGAAGTCGCCCGATGATCGGTTCCAGGATGCGGGCGAGGCGGCGACGGCGTTGGAAGGAGTGTTCCGGCAGGTGTTGAAGAGCGAGGTCGCGTGAGCGGGGTGTCGGAAGTCGGGTCGCCGCGCATCGACTCAATATTGTTGGCGGCCACGCCGCCGGCCTGGGTCGATGCGGCTGTGGCGGGGTGGCGCGAGCTGTTGGTCGATCATGCCAACTGCGAGAAGAAGGCCGCATCGACGGCGGTCGCCCTGATTTTCGCGTACCCGGAAGATACTCAGTTGGGTTTGTCCCTATCGCGCCTGGCGCGTGAGGAACTACGCCACTTCGAGCAGGTACAGAGTGCAATGACCGACCTGGGGGTGGCGTACATACGGCAGAAGCCGGGACGCTACGCCACCGGGTTGCGCCGTGAGCTGCGCACATCGGAGCCGGGGAGGAAGCTCGACTTGTTACTTTCAGGTGCGCTGATCGAAGCGCGCTCGTGTGAGCGCTTCAGGTTGTTGGCGGGGCGGTTGCCCGACCCGCTCGGACGTTTTTACGGACGTCTGGCCGAGTCCGAGGCGCGGCATTTCGAGTTGTATGTCGGGCTCGCGCGCGAGCGGCATCCCGAGGAATGGGCGCCCCGCCTGCGCATATTGGCGCAGGCGGAGGCGGAGTTGGCCACCTCCACCGACGGAGAATTACGCTTCCACTCCGGTCCGCCGGCGTAGCGGCTCAGTTCGGCGTGCGAACCCGGTCGTAGACGCGCTTGAAGTCGATCGGGCCTTTCCTGACGTGCGTGACCAGCGTCGCGAAGATCAGGTGACCTTCGGAGTCGAGGGCGAAGTCGTCTTCCTTGCTCGGGCCCTTGTGGGCCTTCGTGATCACCACGAAGGCGGCATCGCGCCAACCGGCGCTGCGGTCGGCCTGCGTCTGGCCGAAGGGGATGGTGCGCTGCTCCCCTGCGGTGTACTCGTCGGCTTTGCCGTCCGCCATCGATTTCACGACGACCTTGGAGCCCGATTGCGATATCTGCAGGAGCGCGGGGGCATCCAGCATGCGGTTGACGGTGCTCGCGCGTGCGGCGGCTTTACTCACGGGCTTCGCCGGAGCGCCGTCGCTCGAGCTGCTGGGTAGGTCGGTCGTCTGGTAGAGGACGGGGAGCAGGCCGGACGCCGGTCCCGCTGCATTCGTCAGGTTGTTGCCGCGGGGGTCGATGCCGCCGGGGCCCATGCCCCCTGGCCGGCCAAAGCCGCCCGGATTGCGCTCTGGGGCCTCTTCCTTGGGCGGCAGCGCCTCTTTCGGCTCCTCCATCCGCTGCGGGTCGTCGCTCAGATCCTCGTTCAGGCGCCATTCGCCGCTCAGGTCGATTCCCGTGGGAGCGGTGGCGACCAGTGCGCCGGAGGAGGTCGTAGCGCAGCCGGCGAGCAGCGTTGCTCCAAAGACACAGGCGGCGGCCACGAGCAGTTGGGACTTACGCGAGCGGTGCAGCGGCATGGATGGCATTCACGGTCTTCCGGTTGGGGTGCGAATCCTAATACGACCCCGCGGGGAAGGCGATGGTTCGAAAGGCTGGCGAAAGCCGGTGGCAGGGCATTGCGGGGGCACTGTGCCGGGCAGCGTGCTGCCGCGGCGGCAATGTCCCTCGTGACAGGCTTACAACTGTTGACACACGGGTTGTTTCTTTGGACGCAGACCTCCAACACTCACAACACAGGCAACACCGGTCATCCTACCCATCATGGTCGCTCTGGCCACGGCGGCTCGTTGATCCCGCGGTTCAGGCAAGTAACAGTTCGTTACAGTTACCCCTGTCAACGCTGGCGGTGGGTTGGCGTTAATTTGGATGCCGGAGTTACCGGGGCCGCACGAATTGCTCGGCCAACGGTCGGAAGCTTCGGTATCTTTAGCGTCCTACGCGAGGCACGATGAACGACCGTCCGCACCTTCTGATCGTCGACGACGATCGCGAGATCCGTACTCTGCTGGGGCAGTATCTCGAGAAGCACGAATTTCGCACGACCGTGGTCCCGGACGGGAAAGAGATGCGGCGGGTGATGGAACGCTCGCGCATCGATCTCATCGTCCTCGACCTGATGCTGCCCGGAGAGGACGGCCTGTCGATCTGCCGCGAGGTGCGCACCCGCTCCCAGGT
>DAITMW010000257.1:0-10842 GCA_036834945.1 Steroidobacteraceae bacterium | reverse complement strand
ACTTCGTCCTGCATGTAGTTGTACTTGAGGTCGGTTTCGTAGGCCGCCTGGGCGGGGTCGCGCAGGATTTTCGGGCGGATGAAAATCATGAGGCTCTGCTTTTCGATCGTGTTGCTGCGCGTCTTGAAGGCCAGTCCGATGATGGGGATGGAGCCTAGGACGGGGACTCGCGATTCCTGTCGGGTGTTGTTGTTCTGAGTGAGACCGCCGAGTACGACTACGCCGCCGTCGTCTACGAGCACGTTTGTCGTGACCGTGCGCTTCAGGGTCGTTATGTCGACCGCGCCAGAGGGGCTCGGGGCGATGTTCGAGTATTCGATCGACAGTTTCAGTGCCACTGCGGTGCCTTCTGGTGAGATGGTGGGGGTCACTTTCAGGGTCGTGCCGACGTCCTCCCGTTGCACGGTCTGAAAGGGGTTGACCGCGCCGTTGGTGGCGGTGCCTGTGTTGGAGAACTGGCCTGTCACGAAGGGGACTTCCTGGCCGCTTTTCAGCTCGGCTTCCTGGTTGTCGAGCGTGACGGCGGACGGTGTTGCGATGACGTTTGAGTGCGAGTCGCTCTGGACGGCGCGCAGCACCGCTGCGAAGTTCACTGAGCCCGAGCCGATCCGGCCGATACCCAGTGTGGTGCCGCTCAATAGGCTTGTGCTCACATTCGCGGGGTTTTCGACTGCCGTGGCCAGGTCGACAATGCTGGTGCCTCCGACGGGGCTCACAAATCCGGCCGCTGGGACATTCGAGCCGGCGCCGTAGGCTGCCCAGTTGACACCCAGCTCGGCGTCCTTCGTGACGTCGATATCCGCAATGATCGCCTCGACCAGTACCTGTGGGCGGCGGATGTCGAGCTTGTCGATGATGGCCATGACCCGGCGCATGATCTTAGGCGGGGCGGTAATGATCAGTGCATTGTTGGCGGGGTCGGCCCAGACCAGGGAGTTTTTTTCTGCTTGCGCTTGCGGTGAGTTGGTCGCGCCCGATGCGCCTTCGGCGCTTTGTTGCGCGATGCCGGTGATCTGTTCTTTCAGTTTGGGGGCGATTTTTTCCGCGTTGGCATAGTGCAGGTAGCGCACCCGGGTGTCGCCGCCTGATTCTATTTGGGTGTCCATTTGGGCGACGATGGCGCGGACACGCAGCCGCTGGTTTTTGTCGCCGCTGACCAGGACGCTACCCGAGCGCTCATCGGCGACGATCTTCAAAGGCGCGCCGCCTTCGGCCGCGGCCGCGGCTCCCTGGTACAGGGAGTTCAGGACTCGCACGACGTCGGATGCCGATGCGTTCTGCAGGGGCAGGATCTCGACGTCCTGGTCGCCGACCTGGTCGATGCGTCGGATGATACGGATCAGGCGATTCACGTTATTGGCGCGGTCGGAGATGATCAGGACGTTGCCGGCCGCGTAGGCGGCCAGATGAGCATACTGTGGCACCAAGGGGTGGAGGATGGGGACGAGCTGCGCGGCGTTGACATTCTTGACGTCGATCACTTGGGTGACCATTTCGTCAGACGTTGCGCTGACCGGGTCTCCAGGATCCGCAGCGGGTGTTTGTCTTGCGTTGGCGTCTGGGAGGATCTTGACCAGGTTGCCGCTTGGTACGGCGACGAAGTTGTAAACGGAGCAAATGGAAAGGAAGACCTGGTAGAACCCTTCCGGGCTCAGCGGTGTGGAGGAAATCATGGTGACCTGCGCGTGCACGCGGGGGTCAATGATGAGGGTCTTGCCCGTAACGGCGGATACCGCCTCGGCGATGAGGGAAATGTCCGCGTCTTTAAAGTTGGGCGTGACGCGCTGCGGGGGTTGCGCCACCTCGGCTGCGAGGTCGGATGGGGCATAAAGGGTCAGCGCTCCGAAGGCCATGTAGAGCCATAGGGCGCGCAGTGCCAGCGGATGGGGTAAGGCCGGAAAGATCAGCTGCGATGCAGCGCCGCTCGGTTCCCTTCCTTGGTCAGGCGAGAGGCCTACATTGTTCACGGGCGCACTTCTCCATCGGCGCGAACCGACATTGGGCTTATCTGGGTACAACCGCTACGAGAACCGGACCGGCAGGCGATGAGTGCGGCTCTCCTGCAGGATGAGCCGACCGTCGCTGCGACCAACTTGGCCAGTGGCAAGAATCATAGATCGGGGGAGTGGCAAGAAGTTCCGACAGTCTTGTGGGAGGAGGGAGGAATCCTTGTGGGAGGCGGGCGTCTGGATAGTGACGGGAATGGGAAGGAGCCTGGGGTAACATAACGACAGCCGCCCGCAGGTGGAGAAGCAGGGCGTTGATCAGGCGCTCAGTGAGGGGCATCTTGTTGGATAGAGCCCGCGGCGGAATGCATGTGTGGCTTCGGTGTGATGGAGCCAACGATCGAAAGGGCAGCATCATGGATGATGCTGCGACCGTCGGGCGCGCGCGGGATTGAATCGAGGTCGAGCCATAGACCGGAGCGGATCAGTTGCTGCGGGCAGTCATGCCGGCCAACGAGCCGATCGGGTGACTTCGGCTCCGCCGTGACGGACGGGTTTCGTTCCAGAACGCTCGCGTCACGGCCGGCTAGCGGGATTTATTCGAAGTTTTCAGTGTCTTACGGTATTTTGGCAGGCTGAATACCGCTCGGTGATCTCTCACTACATGATATGTGGCTCGAAGCGCGCAAAAGGGTCGTGGCTTTGCGATACGTGATATTGGCTTGCGCCTTGGGCTGGCTGGGTCTGGGCAATGCTGAGGAGCCCGATCGCAATATTCCGTCGAATGCGCATTACAGTGCTGGCGCGCAGGGGTGGACCTGCAATCAAGGTTTTACGCAGGTCGCGGGGCTTTGCATGGACGACAGTGAAATATTACCCAGCGAGGGTGCGTTCGAGTTCTTCGACGGGCAGTGGCGCTGCCGCGCTGGCTATCATCGGACGGGTAAGCATTGCGTGCCGGGCGTCGCGCCTGCGCATGCCGCCTTTGTCGGGGACGGCGATCATTGGGAATGTGAGTGGGGCTTTCAAAAGCTCGGCGCGCAGTGTCAGGAGATCAAGCCGCCGCCTCATGGGTACATTGAGGCGTCCGGGCGCGATTGGGTCTGCTTTCCCGGGTTCGGGCGGGTGTCGGACCATTGCGTTCCAGTGCCGAACGGTGCTCCGATGAATGCTGCGCCGGCAGCTCCCGAGGAACAGACTCCCAAACCCTGATTCAAGTGCGGGGGATGGAGATTCCGGACTGTTGCAACACGTAGTCGAGTGCCGGGTCTCGTAAGGCGCGGTAGTCGGCGAACGTATAAGGCACGGGCACGTCCGGGGCGAGCGTCTTCACGTGCATCGGGAAGAAGTGGGTTGTCCAGAAGCAGCCTTCCTGGCCCCAGCAGGGATTCGAGTAGTCGTGCAGGCCGGTTGCGTAATGCAGCTCGAGTTGGGAGTTGGGTAGTGTCATATTCCGTCCTTCTCCCCATAGGCGCATGCGGTCTCCCAGGGGCTCGCCCACGAGAGTCACTTTACCCGCTCCGTGTTCCTTGGCGAGCGCGGCGCTGGTTTCACCGGCGCTGAAGGTCCATCCGGAGATGAGGATGTACACACGCTCGATCGTTGGAGCGAGTCGTGTAATGCGGGACATCAAGCTCGCTGTGGTGGTGAAGTCGCCTCCTTGATCGAAACGCAGGTCGATGATCACGATGCGGGGCTTGCGGGTGCTGATTTCCTTTGCAACGCTCGCTACGAACGGCCCGATCGGGTGGCCGTTCTCGCTGATATTGGAGCGGAAGTCCGCGTAGTAGATGCCGGGCCAGCTCCTGGTGCGGAACGGGATGTTGAACTCGGTCAGGTGCTGGGGGAGTCGCGCATCCCTTGGAAGAACCGATTTCCAGTCTGAGGGTGCTCCCGGGATCGGTTCGGTGGTCAGGTAGTAGTTCGAATAGACCCACCATTGCCATTTCGGGTCGGGTGGATCGGCTGTCATGGGCAGGTCCACTTGCGTTCCATCCTGCAGGAGAACATGCAGGGTGACGTGATCCGCGGCCATCGCCAGGCCGGCGGCATGGAGCAGTTCGGGCGACTCGAGGTAGAAGGGTGAGTAGTACTGGTCGTAGTGGGTCCGCGGGCCCAGGACGTATCGGTACATCCGACCTGCGATTTCCTCTGTCGAGTGGCCGTCGATCGAGACCAACCTGGCGCCCAGCAAGGCCTGACACGCTGGTCGGGCGCGCACCACGTAGTAACCGTCACTGAAATGGTAGAGCAGGCAGGGGAGCCTGTTGTGTCGTTGGCGGAGACTATCCGGGTAGACCTTGGAGTGGCCGTTGTCGGCGAGGGCGGTCATCCGTGCGACCGCGAGGTCGAATTGTGCTGTCGAGAGTTGTCCGGCTCGGGCCTCGTAGTCACCGAGCAGGCGAGCGGCTTCCGCGCGGGCTTCAGGTGTGTAGGTGCGGTTGTATTCGAGGTAGTTTCGGAAATACTCGAGGTCCTGGCGCTGTGCTTCCGCCACCGAATGGGGCTGTGGGAAGTTCGGTGCTGGGACAGCGGGATAGAACTTGTGTAGGAAGGCGTATACGAGGGTGCCGATGACCGCTAGCGCAATCAGCAGCGCGGATCCGAGCCATAGTGTGATTCGCAGCCACCACTTTTTTACGCTCGGCTGGGCTGGGGGCGGGGGCGGAGCTGGGGAGACCATCATGGCGAGTCCCTGGGCGTTGGTACGGAGTTATGGTACCGCTATCATCATCAAGCGTGGACTCGGCCTGTCGGGCAAACCGAACCCGTCGGCGCATCTCACCGCACCGCGCGATGAGGATGGGCAAGCCGCTGAGATTTTCGGCCGCCAGGAATGACAGCGAGTAGTAAGCCGGAGCGCTGCAACAGCGAGCGAGACACAGCGGGCGCCAGAGCCGCTAGACTGTTGTGATTGGGTAGGTCAGGCAGGAGGCGGACGCCGCGTTCGCGTACGGGCTCGACGGTGTTTTCCAACTTTCTGCTCTGGACCGCGTTGTGCGGGGTGCTGCTGCTGACCCTGGCACTGGCCTCCGCCTTCGTGCAGCGCCTGCCGGTTTCCACTTCCGTCATCTATTTCGGGGTCGGCTGTCTCATTGGTCCCTGGGGGCTGGGGCTGCTCCGTTTGGATGTGGGTACCGCCAACTCCTGGTTGGAGCATGTGACGGAGCTCGGCGTCACGTTGTCACTTTTCATTGGCGGGCTGCGCTTGCGGTTATCGCCACGACATCGGGCGTGGAGGGCGGCCTATCGTCTAGCCAGCGTCGTCATGCTGGGGTCCATTGCCGGGGTCGCCTGGGTGGCGTGGCAGTGGCTCGGTTTCGATCCGGCGGTGGCGCTTCTGTTGGGGGCTATCCTGGCTCCGACGGATCCGGTGTTGGCAGGGGATGTCACGGTAGGGCATTCGCGTGAGCGGGATCGCCTGCGCTATGCGTTGTCGGGTGAGGCTGGGTTGAACGATGGCGCTGCTTTTCCGTTCGTCGTGCTGGCCTTGTCCTGGCTCCAGTCGGAGTCGTTGGGGCCGCTCGTCGGTTCCTGGGTGATCAAAGATCTGCTGTGGGCCGTTCCAGCCGGCCTGGTGGTAGGGTTTCTGTTGGGTCGATTCGTAGGCAGACTCGCCATCCGGTTGCGAGCGCGCACCCGGGATACCGCGGGACCCAACGATTTTCTCGCCCTGGCATTGATCTGCCTGTCGTACACGATTGCCCAAGTCATCGGGGCGTGGGGCTTTCTGGCGGTATTCGCGGCGGGGATTGGCCTGCGAAGTGCGGAAATCGCGACAGTGCAGGAGAGTCCACATCCGGATGCGCAAGATCCCTCTATTCAGGCGCATCCACCCGCTGAGACGCTTGTCGCTCCCAACGTGGTAACCCCACGGGAGCTGAGTGAGCCTGCGGTCGCCGCCGGGGTGTTGGTCGCGGAAGTGTTTTCGTTTGGCGATACAGTCGAGCGTCTGCTCGAGGTTTTGCTTGTTGTTCTGGTAGGTCTCAGCCTCGCTCACCATTGGGATGGGAGGGCGGTTTGGCTGAGCGCCGCGCTATTTCTGGTCATCCGGCCGGCGGTCACGTGGGTGAGTCTCCTGGGCACGCCGACAACATCGCTGCAGCGTGGATTGATCGGTTGGTTCGGGATTCGGGGGATCGGGAGTGTGTATTACCTTGCCTATTCCCTGGCGCACGGAGTACAGGGTGCCATTTCGCAACCGCTCGTGGATCTGTCGTTGTCGGTCGTGGCGATATCTCTCATTGCCCACGGTATGACGTCGCAGCCGCTGATGGCTTGGTATGAGCGGCGGGTGGCAGGCGGCGGTTCGACTCGCAAATGAGTGTACGTTCTTTCCGCGGACATCGACGATAGCGGGCTTTGCAACGAGGGATATCTTTTCGTAGTCTGGAGCCCGGCAGCACAGTGCTGTCTGACGGGGGCCGGTGATGACTCGGGAAAAACTCACGGCGGTGGTCGTGATGGTTACGCTGTTGGCGTCGTCGGTCTGTTGGGGAAGCACGAAGGTCCCGGAGGTCGATGACGCGGCACTCCGGAGCGCCGGCCGTTCGCCCGACCAGTGGCTCACCATCGGCCGCGACTACGCCGAGACGCGGTTCAGCCCGCTGAAGCAGATCAACGCGGACAACGTCGGGCGGCTGGGGCTCGCCTGGTCCTATGATACTCAGTCTTTGCGCGGACTCGAGGCCACGCCGCTGGTCGCCAATGGTGTGATGTATGCCAGTGGAGACTGGAGCAACGTGTTCGCGGTCGATGCCCGCACTGGACGCCAGCTGTGGCGTTGGGATGCGAAGGCCGATCGCATTCGAGCGGAGCGCGCCTGTTGCGATGTGGTGAATCGCGGCTTGGCACTTTACAAGGGCAAAATTTACGTCGGCGTCATCGACGGCCGTCTCGCTGCGCTCGATGCGGCCACCGGCGCTTTGCGCTGGGAGGTGCAGACGACGCCGGTGGATGAGCCCTACACGATCACCGGGGCGCCGCGTGTGGTCGATGGCAAGGTGATCATCGGTAACGGCGGTGCCGAGTTAGGGGTGCGGGGTTTTGCGTCCGCTTACGATGCCGAGACTGGCAAGCTCGCGTGGCGCTTCTATGTCGTGCCGGGGGATCCTGCGAAAGGATTCGAGAGTGCGGCGTTGCGTAAGGCCGCCAAAACCTGGACGGGAGAGTGGTGGAGGAATGGCGGTGGTGGGGGGACTCCCTGGGATTCTTTTGCCTACGATCCGGAAGCGAAGTTGCTTTACGTGGGGACCGGTAATGGGTCGGCGTGGGATCGCAAGTTGCGCAGTCCGGGTGGCGGCGACAACCTCTACCTTTCGTCGATCGTCGCGTTGCATGTGGAGACTGGCGAGTTGGCATGGTACTACCAGACCACGCCGGGCGATCAGTGGGATTACACCGCTGTTCAGCAAATCACACTCGCGGAGCTCGAGATCGGAGGCCGCCAGCGTAAGGTGCTGATGCAGGCGCCGAAGAACGGGTTCTTTTATGTGCTCGATCGCATCACGGGGGAGATTCTCTCGGCTCAGCCCTATGCGAAGGTGACCTGGGCCAAGGGTGTCGATTTGAAGACCGGGCGGCCTGTCGAGACCAAACAGGCCCGGTATGGTGATCAGGCCGTGACTCAGTGGCCCGGGCCCGGTGGCGCTCATAACTGGCAGCCGATGTCTTTCAATCCGGGCACGGGGCTCGTGTACATCCCTGCTCTCGAGAGCAGTTTCCTGTACGTGCGGGAGCATGATTTCAGTCGCGTGCCGGGGTTCTGGAACATGGGGATCGACCTGAGCGCCGCCTTTTCAGGTGGCAAGGGCGTTCCTCTGCTGCCGGCCTCGGAGTACGAGCCGGGTACCGGCACGGAGGTCGGCGCGGCTTCCTCATTATTGGCCTGGGATCCGGTGGCTGCGAAACCACGTTGGCGGATCAAGTATCAGGAGGCCACTGGCGGGGGCACGCTGAGCACGGCGGGTAATCTTGTGTTTCAGGGGCTGAGCGACGGGCGGTTGGTGGCGTATGCCGCGGATACCGGTCGGAAGCTTTGGGAGATGCAGCTCGGCAACGGGATCATGGCGGCGCCTAACACGTGGGAGTTGGATGGGAAGCAGTATGTGTCTGTGTTGGTGGGGTGGGGCGGCGCTGGTGGGCTTTATGCGCCGAATCCTACCCATCAATACAAGGCGCCCGGGCGCTTGTTTACTTTTGTGCTCGATGGGAAGGCGGGGGTGCAGCCGGTCCGCGGGATCGAGAAGCCGGCGTTGACTGCTATCGCGTTTTCGGCAACACCGGCCGAAGTGGAGCGCGGCGCGACGCTGTTCGGGAGGCGGTGCTCGATGTGTCACGGTATAGGCGCCGTGAGCGGCGGGGACGTCGCGGACCTGCGATACGCCCTGCCGGCGACGTACGATGCTCTCGATAAGATCGTGCGGCAGGGCGCCTATCAGGCTCTCGGGATGCCGAAGTTTTATTTCCTGTCTCAAGCGGACGTCGCGGCCGTTAAGAGTTATCTCCTGTCTCGACGCAAGGAATTGATTGACTCCATGCACTGAAGAGTTCAGGCCGCGGGGGTCGGCGCGTTGGGCTCGATCAGCTTGTGCTGTTTGAGCTCGGCCCAGAAGTCGCTCGGGATCTTGGCCTGCAGGGAGTTGTAGTCCTCCAGGATCTGCTGGTCGCTGCGCGCGCCGACCACCAGCGCGACGGCTTCTGAGGCTGCAGCGGAGAACTGCAAGGCGGCCGTACGGAGATCGACGCCATGGCGAGCTGCCACAGCGCGCAGGCGCTCACGCTTCTCGATAACCGGCGCTGAGATTTTGAAGTTCTCTTTGCCGTAGTTGTAGCGCGGGCTTCCGGAGATGAAGCCGGCGTTCAGGGACGAGCCAATCACGAGCGAGACGTTCTTCTTCCGTACGGCTGGGAAGACCTGGTTCAGGGCGTTGGCGTGGTCGATTAGAGAATATTGACGGGCGCAGAGGCAGACATCGGGGTCGGCGTCCTCAATCACTTTCAGGATGGCGTAGGGTGTGTTCACACCGACGCCCCATGCCCGGATGATGCCTTCGTCACGCATCTTGGACAGGGCGGGGAATGCGCCCTTCCGGGCGATCTCGTATTGCTCCTCCCAACCGTTGGGGAACCAGGCGAAGTCGGGTGAGAGATCATGGACGAAGGCGACATCGAGGTGGGAGACGCCCATCCGTTGGAGGCTGTCTTCTACGGAGCGGCGCACGCCATCGGCCGTGTAGTCGATGACGAGGTCGTTCGGTGAGTCGGACAGCGGGAAGATGTCCGCGTGTCGATTGTTCTTTGATGCCCTGAACAGCTTGCCGACTTTTGAGGACAGCACATAGCTGTCACGGGTTTTGTTGTGCAGGAAGTGGCCGAAGCGGCGCTCGGACAGGCCGAAGCCGTACCAGGGGGCGACGTCGTAGTAGCGAACACCTGCATCCCAGGCGGCCTCCAGTGTGGCCTCGGCCTCCCTGTCGATGTGCTTGTTGAATTCGTTGCCTAGCGGGACGCCGCCCAGGCCGAATTTGAATTCGGGTTTGAAGATCTGTTGTGCGCGGTTGGGCATTTGTGTAACTCCTGCCGGTTGAGATGCGGCGGTGGCGGCAGTCGCGAGGGACGACAGCATCAGGGCGCCGCTTGCGCCTGCGGCCGCAGCACCAGCGCCAGGAATTCGCGGCGGGTGTTGGTCTGGGTTTGGGCGGCCACAGGGCGTTGCTCCTAGAGGCCTACCGTGTGGCGGTGGCCTTCCAGATAGATACGCTCGGACGGGGTCGGACGGTCCATTCCCCACATGGCGCGATGCCAGAAGGGATAGAGGGGGGCGGGTCGGCCGGCGGCCTCGATCTTGGCCGTCTGTTCGGCATTGAGTGTCAGGTCGGCGGCGGCGAGGTTATCCGCCAGCTGTCTCTCCGTGCGCGCGCCGATCACGATCGAGCCAACTCCCGGGCGAGCCTGGAGCCAGGCGAGCGTGACCTGGGGGATCGAGCGGCCCACCTCGGCCGCGACTTCCTCTATCGCCTTGAGCACGCGGCCGAAGCGATTCCAGTCGGAGACGAAGGGCTCTTTCCAGTTGTCGTGACCTTGGCGCGTACCGTCGGGGGCTTGGCCGTCGGCCTTCACCTTACCGCCGAACAGGCCCTGGCCCAGGGGGCTCCAGATCATCGAGCCGATGCCAAATTCTTCGGCTGCGGGGATCAGCTCGTATTCGGCCTCGCGTGCTTCGGGCGTGTAGTAGATCTGGTGCGCGATGGGCGGGATGAAACCGGGCGCGCGCGCGATCATCGCCGTTTTGGCGAGTGACCAGCCGCTGTAGTTGGAGACGCCCCAGTAGCGGATCTTGCCGGACTTGACGAAGCCGGACAGGGTTTCGACGGTCTCCTCGATCGGCGTGACGCCGTCCCATTGGTGGATGAAATAGAGGTCGAGCCAGTCGGTCTTGAGGCGTTTCAGGGAGCCTTCGAGCTGGCGCGTCAGGTGAACGCGCGAGGCGCCGCCGCCGTTCGGTCCTTCCTCGACTTCGGAGCGGCCCTTGCTGAACAGCAGGACCTTCTCGCGTTTTCCAGTGAGCGCTTCGCCGAGGACCGTTTCCGCATCGCCCTTCGAATAGAGGTTGGCGGTGTCGAAGGCGTTCACGCCGGCGTCGATTGCCATGTCGACCATCCGGCGGCCTCGGTTGACGTCGATGTCGCCGAGCGCTTCAAAGCCGTGCGTGCCTGCAAAGGTCAGGGTTCCGAGAACGTAGCGCGAGATCTTCATGCCTGAGCGGCCTAGGGGAACGTACTTCACGGCGGGGCCTCCTGTTATATCGATGAGGTGTGGTAATGGTACGTTCTCGACTCTGGGTTGTTTCATGAGTTCTGCTCAATGCACCCTTGAGAGGACGTTCGATGCAGAC
>DAITMW010000256.1:0-10952 GCA_036834945.1 Steroidobacteraceae bacterium | reverse complement strand
GAGTTTTGCGCGCTTGCACCGATTAGCCCGATAACCTGCGCATTCACGATCAGGTGAAAGTTCGCACGCGTGCGCAGAGGAGATAGGAGGGAGCGATCCGCCTCGCCTTTGAGATCTTTCACGGAGGCGAATCCGTCGAAATGCGCGGCCTCCTTGCGATCCGCGGCGATCCCGGCGGCCAAGCCCATGGGCATCGCCTGCGCGTTCCAATCGCCGTCCGCCCTGGAAAGCCGGGCCAGGATGCGTCCCAAATCGCTTTCGCAGGGAAACGATCGTACACCCAGGAGGCGCTCTGCTTCGTCGTAATAGGGAGCAAGATCCTTCACGCCCAGCGGCCATCCGAGGCAACCATGCTCGATGTCAGGAAGAAACTCGTGGTCCGCGAAGCGGAACAACGCCGCGCCATACCATTTAGTCTTTCCCCCGACGTTGAAATGCTCCTCGGGCGTGATAGCGCGCCCGAGGCCGTCGAGCCAGGGCTCCTTGCTGAGGAACGCTCCCTTGTGCACCACGTGTCCGATATCGAGGGTGCTGCCGTCCTTCGGGAGGTGCGTGCCTTTTTCCAACAGGGCAACGCGCAGCCCCGCGATGGCAAGGCGGTACGCGGTCGCGCTTCCCCCGGCACCGGAACCGATAACGATGGCATCGTAGTCAACGGGGCTCATGTTCGAATGCTCCTGTGTCAACCGGCTCGGGATCATGACCGCAATGAATGCAACGAACGTTCTCCGGGTGCAGCAGCTTTGCGCATCCGGCAGCCCCGGAGCCGCGGATGGTGAGGTGAAGTTGTGCGGCCGCCAACATGCCCAGCGGTGGCGCAAGGAGGTAGATCCAGAAGTACTCCCACATCATGCCGGGCGCGGCTGAGGCAAATGTGCGCGCCGGATTCATGCTCATGCCCGAAAGGGGAGATTCAACACAGATGAAAAGCGCCACCAGGCAACCGGCGGCGAGACCGGTAAAGCGCGCCGTGCGTGGTGATGCTGAAAATCCCAGCACCGTCGCCATGAGTCCGAACGAGATCACCGCTTCAGCGATGAAGGCGACACCAGCGCCTCCGGGACCCGGCGCGGTGGCGGCATAGCGGACGGGTGGGTCGGTAAATGCGCCCCCGAGGAGGGACGCGGCTACGATGACCCCGAGCGTTCCGCCAACGACCTGTGCGATGACAAAGAACAGCGCGTCCCATGGGTGCACCTTGCCGAGCCGCAGAAAAGTGAGCGTCACGGCCGGGTTCATGTGGGCTCCCGAGCGCTGACCCCACGGTGAATGAATCAATAGGATGGCTGTCGCGCCCATCGCAAGCCCGACAATGACAGTGCGCACGGTTGCGCTCGGAACGAGCGCATACAGTGGCGATGCCGGCGAGCCCAGAGCCGTCGCGAACATTCCCGCCGAGATCATGAAACACCCGAGTGCCCACGCCTCAATCAGGTATTCGGGCCAGTGCTCGCGCAATGCGGACTGCAACGACATGGTCGTCTCAGCCTCCCGTCTCAAAGCCGGGATACAGACACATGCCGCCATCGACGAACAGACTGATGCCGTGTACGTAGTCCGCGTAATCCGATGCGAGCCATACCGCGGCCCGCCCGATTTCCTCGGGCTCGCCGATGCGCTTGTATGGAATCAACTTCATGAGCTCGTTGTAGGCGGCCGGCGTATCCCAGGCTTCCATGTTGATCGGGGTGCGGATCGCTCCCGGGCAGATCGAATTGACCCGGATCCGGTAGGGTGCGACCTCCTGGGCGAGGCTCTTCATCATGAGCATGACGCCGCCCTTTGACGCCGCGTAATTCACGTGCCCTGCCCACGGAATGACTTCATGGACGGAGCTGACGCAAATGATCTTCCCGGCAGAGCAGGACACGTGCTGCTTCACACCGCGCCGCATGAATTCCCGGACCGCCTCGCGCGAGCACAGGAACTGTCCGGTCAGGTTGACGGCCAGCACCTTGTTCCACTGGGCGAGCGTCAGCTCGTGAAAGGGTGCGTCCTGTTGCAATCCGGCATTGTTGATCAGGATATCGAGCGTGCCGAACTCATCGATCGTCTTGCGGAACATCTCCCGGACCTGGTCCTCGTCGGAGACGTCGGCACGGATGGCGAGGGCGCGCGATCCCTTCGACCGGATCTCATCGGCGAGTGCCTCTGCCTTGTCGTCACCCGAGACGTAGTTGATGACGACATCGGCACCCGCATCTCCCAGAGAGAGCGCAATCGCTCGCCCGATGCCAGAGCTGGCGCCGGTCACGAGCGCTCTCTGACCCAAAAGGAGTTTCTGTGGGGGGACACGCGGCATGACGGGCCGCGGGAGGTGGGCGTAGCAGGTCGGAGTGTCCATCGTGGCAACCTCAGTGTGATGTTTGGTGAGAATCAGAGGGCAGCAACCCGAAGGGGCTCAACCGGCTCGACCGCGGCCTGTGCATATCTCGGGAAGAGCAGCTTGGCGATCAGCCCGGTCCAACCGGTCTGGTGGCACGCACCCACACCGCGGCCCGTGTCTCCGTGGAAGTACTCGTAAAAGAGGACGTAGTCGCGGAACATCGGGTCGGTTTGCAGGCGCTCGTGGTGATTGAAGACGGGCCGCCGCCCGTCCTCGCCCACGAGGAAGATCCTGGTCAGGCGGGTGGCGAGCTCGCTGGCCACGTCGTTGAGGCTCACGAATCGCCCCGACCCGGTCGGATACTCGACCCGGAAGTCATCGCCGTAGTAGTGATGGAACTTCTGCAGCGACTCGATGATGAGAAAGTTGACGGGGAGCCAGATGGGGCCACGCCAGTTGGAGTTTCCCCCGAAGAGGCCGCTGTCGGATTCCGCTGGCTGATAGCGGACCGTGAGGTCCATGCCGCCGTGCTGGTAAACGTACGGCGTTTGAGCATGTACGCAAGACAATGCACGCACGCCATGAGCCGAGAGGAATTCCGCCTCGTCGAGCATCCGGCGCAGCAATCGCTTCATCCGATGGCCGCGCAGCAGCGACAGCAGCCGCCGCTGGCCGCGACCGGGCTCGTTCCAATGAGACACCAGGGCGGCCAGCTCCGGCCGATACTTGAGGAACCATTCGAGGCGCCGCTTGAAGTTCGGGACCCGTTGCAGCAGCTCGGGCTCGAGGGTCTCCACGGCGAACAGCGGGATGAGCCCTACCATGGAGCGCACCTTGAGGGGCTGCGTGGTGCCATCCGGCAGATGCAGGACGTCATAGAAGAACTCATCCTCTTCGTTCCAGAGCCCCACGCCATCTCCATTGCCGCCGATGCGGGTCATGGCCTGTGCGATGTGCAGGAAGTGCTCGAAGAACTTCGTGGCGACGTCTTCGTAGACGGGATTGTGTTGGGCCAGCTCGAGCGCCATGCGCATGAGATTGAGCGCATACATCGCCATCCAGCTCGTACCATCCGCCTGATCGATGTGTCCTCCCGTGGGCAGGGGGCTGCTGCGATCGAACACCCCGATGTTGTCCAGCCCCAGGAATCCGCCCTGGAATACGTTGCGGCCTTCGGCGTCCTTGCGGTTGACCCACCAGGTGAAATTCAACATCAGCTTATGGAGCATGCGCTCGAGGAACCGCAGGTCTCCGTCGTCACCGCGACGTTTGCGATCGATCTGGAAGACGCGCCAGCTCGCCCAGGCGTGCACGGGAGGATTGACGTCGCCAAAAGCCCATTCGTACGCGGGAATCTGCCCGTTGGGATGCATGTACCACTCGCGCGTGAGCAGGATGAGCTGCTCTTTCGCGAACTCGGCGTCGATGTGCGCGAACGGAATGCAATGGAATGCCAGGTCCCAGGCGGCGTACCAGGGATACTCCCACTTGTCGGGCATGGAGATGATGTCGGCGTTGTTGAGATGCTCCCACTCGCTGTTGCGCCCGTGGCGCCGCTGCGCCGGTGGTCGCGGCTGTGTGGGATCCCCCTCCAGCCATTTCGGGACGTCAAAGTAAAAGTACTGTTTGCTCCAGATCATCCCGGCGAACGCCTGCCGTTGGACGGCACGTGCATCCGCACTCTCGATGCCCTCTTGCAGTGAGTCAAAGAACTCGTCCGCCTCGACGCGCCGGCGTTCCAGGATCGCGCCAAAGTCGGCGAAGGGAGCGTTGTGACCGGCTTTCGACAGTCGCAGCTGAAGCTGCAGCCGTCCGCCGGCAGGTACTTCGGCCTCGTACCAGATCGCCGCCTTGGTGCCACTCTGGTCCGGGTTCACCGCATCAACGCGGCCGTGGATCACGCGCTCGTGAATGGCATCCTTCCAATAGCCGCTCCGGGAAGTGTCGTTCCACAGTCGCTGGGGATTGCTCTCGTTCTCGCAGAAGAGCATGACACCGGGTGAGTCGATATAGAGATAGTAGGTGCCCAGCGTCGGATGATCGACCCGCAAGGTCCGCTCTCCCGCGGCACGCAAGACCGGCTTGCCAGCTTGCTGTTTCCAACTCCAGGTGTTGCGGAACCAGACATGAGGGAGCAGATGCAGTGGTGCGGCTTGCGGACCCCGGTTCTCCGCGGTGACCCGCATCAGGATATCCTCGGGAGAGGCCTGCGCGTACTCGACAAACACATCGAAGTAGCGACCCTCTTCGAAGAGGCCGGTATCGACCAGCTCGAATTCCGGGTGACCGATGCCGCGCGTGCGGCTTTCTTCCACGAGGCGGCCATACGGATATTCATGCTGAGGATACTTGTAGAGCATCTTCAGATAGGAATGCGTTGGGGTGGCGTCCAGGTAGTAGTAGAGCTCCTTGACGTCCTCGCCATGATTACCTTCTCCGTTGGTCAGGCCGAACATCCGCTCTTTCAGGATCGGGTCGTGCGTGTTCCACAGCGCCAACGCGAGGCACAGACGCTGGTGGCTGTCGGAGAAGCCCGCTATTCCGTCCTCCCCCCAGCGGTAGGCCCGGCTGCGCGCGTGGTCGTGCGGAAAGTAGTCCCACGCGGTACCGTGGGCGCTGTAGTCCTCACGCACCGTGCCCCATTGGCGCTCTGACAGGTAAGGCCCCCATTTCTTCCAACCCTGATCGGTTCCAGGAGAAGCTTGAAGGCGGCTCTGCTCAGCTGTGAGCTTCGTCATGTCAATCCCCAATGTGTCGAGTTGGATCGGTAAGCGTCTGCCAGGCCCGCAGCGTTTCCGACACGCTCCAGGCCTGTGCGAAGCAACCCCCCGGGTGATGTGGAGAGGCGCCGTCGAAGATTTCACTGAGGGTCCCGAGGCAGCCTTCGTCCAGGTGCGCAGCCAGGCCGCTCAGCAGTGACAACGCATGCTCAACGTTGCCGTACACACGATGGTGGGCGAGGGCGAAGGGACCCAGGAGCCAACCCCAGACGGTTCCCTGGTGATACACGGCATCCCGATCGCGGGGACCACCGGAATAAGTGTTGGCGTAGCGCGGATCGTGTGGCGACAGGCTTCTCAGGCCAACCGGCGTCAGGAGATGTCTGGAGCAGGTGTCGACGACCGCGCGTGCGTGCTCGGGAGTCAGAAGACCTGTTCCGAGGGACACCGCGAAGATCTGGTTGGGTCGCAGGCTGGCGTCTGCATGGAGTGTGGGATCTTCGAGAGCACCCTCAGGCGTATCGACGACGTCGTAGAGGTATGAGCCACCCTCGAACCAGAACGCCGCCTCGAAGGAGTGCGCGATATGTCGGGCCATGTCCGCATACACCGAGGCGGACTGGGTGTCGCCCTGCGCGCGCCCCCAGCTTGCCATCCGGACCAACGCGTAGTGCCACAAAGCATTGATCTCGACTGGCTTGCCCGTACGGGGTGTCACCACCCAGTCGCCGATCTTTGCATCCATCCAGGTGAGTTGGGTTCCTGACTCTCCCGCGTACAACAGGCCATCGCCCGGGTCCACGTGAATGCCGTATCGGGTCCCCCGTCGATGCCAATCGACGATCTCCTTGAGTACGGGGTAGAGCTCGCCGAGCAGCGAGTTGTCCTGCGCACTCTGCAAATACGCCTGAATTGCGTGGAAGTACCACAGCGTAGCGTCCGCTGTGTTGTATTCGGGAACCTCGCCGTTGTCGGGGAACCGGTTCGGCAGCATCCCCTGGCTGACGCGTCCCGCAAACGTGCGCAGGATCGAGGCAGCCTCTTCCAGTCGGCCGGTCGGTAGCGTCAGGCCGGGAAGGGCGATCATCGTGTCCCGACCCCAGTCACTGAACCAGGGATAGCCGGCGATCACCGAAGTACCGCGCGCGATGCCTTTAGTAGTGCTTCGGCTGACAATGAACTGATCAGCGGCAAGCGTCAGCCGGCGGACCCAGTCGGGCGCAGTAGTCTGCTCACCGTGAGTCAACTTCACCCGCCGCCGTGTTTCGCGTTCGAGCGATACAGCCGCAGGCGTAGGTGTACCGTCTTCGGCGGTCGCGGTAAAAGTAGCGGACTCACCGGGAGAGAGAGTCAGCGTCATGAGTCCTGGACGGAAAAGGTCCTCGGCGGTGTCCAGCCCGCGTGCTGCCTCCAGCCGATGGTGAAATCCCCAGTACCAGTCCGGCTTCTCGGCGAACTCCCCTCGATCGATCGACAGCTGATAGGGTCGTGCGCCCTCGAAGGCGACAATCCTGCAGCCGCGCTCGTTCGCCGCTACGTTGAGAGACCATCCTCCCCGACTGTGGGAGTGATAATCCCGGTAGGTGCACAGAGGGAGCAGCGTGAGGTGCACCGGCTCGGTCGCATGCAGCAGAGCGAGGCGCACGTAGGTCGTATTCTCCGCTGTCGCCATCCAAACCCGCTGCTCGAGTACGGCATCACCCAGTTGGTACGTCCACACCGGTAGACCGTACTCGAGACGAAAGGCGCTCAGAGACTCGAAGCCCCTCGGGACCAGAGTCCCGTCGGCATACTCGTTGGTGGCGAGCTCGAACGGCTCATTGCGGTAGCGTGCGGTGATGTCGACCTTGGCCACCATGAGCACCCGATCGACCGGCGGATGCAACGATGCGACGAGCAGGCCGTGGTAGCGCCGGGTGTTGGCTTGAGAGAGGGTGCCGCAAGCGAATCCGCCCAGCCCGTTGGTGACGAGCCATTCACGCTCCAATGCGGCTTGGCTGGCGAGATCGGACCGCGAAAGGGCGGTCTCACGAAGTTCCAACTCCTCATGCGTCCGGATCACGGCCGTACCCCCTGGACGAGGAGGTCGATGCGATAGAGCGCGCTGCGCGCGCACAGATACAGGGTGCGGCCGTCTTCTCCACCCCAGGCGAAGTTGTGAACGGCCTTGGGCGCTGCGATCGTGCCGAGGTGGGTGCCATCGGCGTCAAAAATCCACACACCGCCGGGTGCTGACAGATAGAGGTGTCCCTGCACGTCGGTCTTCATGCCATCAAGGGCTTCCTCGCCTGGAATCTGCTTCGTAAGATCGATGAAAGTTTGTCCAGCTCCCAGGGCGCCATCCGCCTGCACCGGAAACCGGGTCACGGTCTTCGCCTCGGGATCCCAGTTGCTCACGTACAGGAAGCGCTCGTCCGGCGAGAACACGATCCCGTTGGGCCCCCGGAGCTGGGCGGTAAGCAGCTGCAAACGCCCGGACTTCCAGCGGAACACTCCGCTATAGGCCAGCTCCTTGCGGGAATCGGAGAAGAACCCCGGCAAGCCGAAGGGTGGATCGGTGAAGTACAGCGAGCCGTCAGACCTGTAGACCAGGTCGTTCGGACTGTTGAGGCGCTTGCCCTGGTAACGATCAGCGAGCACGGTCAGCGTGCCATCGGGCTCCAGCCGGGTAACTCGATGACGTCCATGCTCATTGATAGTCAGTCGACCTCGAGAATCCAACGTGAGTCCGTTGGAGCCCGGCTGGGTGTAGGTGGCGATATCGGCGCCGTCGTAGCCGCTCTTTTCGCGGAATACCGAGAGCATTCCCGCCGGGGAGTACTGGTAGATGGTGTTGTGATTCGGATCGCTGAACAGAAGGCGCCCGTGCTGGCGATCCCAGACAGGTCCTTCCGTGAATTGAAAGCCTTCAGCCACCTTGAAAAGCTTGGCGTTCGGGGCAACGATGGCGTTGATCCTGGGATCGATGCGGTCGACTGTGACGTTGACTTCCTGCGGCACCAGGGCAAGGGGCACCTCACTGCCCGGCGTGAATTCGAGCTGCGCCTCACGGATGAAGATGAAGTTGGTTGGGGCATCCGAGATCGGGCCGTTCATCCCGAAGATCGCCAGCTGAATGTGCTGCCCCGGGCGAACATTCCGGCCGACGATGAGGTGATTGGATGCGTTCCAGCCGGCGACCACGGAGCCGCCCGATTGCCCGAATGAGCGGCTGAGCTCGCCATCCACCCAGACTTCCGCATAGTCGTCCAACCGTGTCTCGAGCCACACGGTGGCTCCTGTTGGATCGAATCCCTCGATGCGTGCCGGTATGGTGAGATTGATCCGGTACCAGTTGAATGACAGACGACCCGTGCCTCGTCTTTGCGCCAACGTCCGTGGGGCGATCACCATCCAGGCGGAGTCATCGAAGTCCGCCGAGCCCGCGCGGGGAGTGATGTCATGGGTCACAGCCGCCGCACCCGTCGGTTGGCCTTGGTCGTCCGCTGTTGGGAACACCGTCTCCACAATTTGGGCGTCGCTGTAGCGCCAGGTGCCTTGCATCAGGGTTGCTCCGATGTCCGTGGCCAGGTCGACTCGCACGGCGGCGCCTCCCGCGGTCTCCGCGGCTACTGAAGCCGCCGAGACACGCTGAGATGCCGGCCAAGCGAGAATTCCGAGAGTGATGACAGCTATCAAGACCGGTGTAGAGGCCCATTTATTTCGGGCGGCGGCATCATTCCGCATGGGGGCTCTCCAGAGCGCGCGCACCGGCGGTCGCGATTTCGTCATCCTGCTCCGCTGTCGCAGCACCGCTGACCCCGACTGCCCCGACGACCTGGCCTTTGACGACGATCGGCACACCGCCTCGCAGGGGTGTGAAAGGTGTCGCTGCGATAACCGATGCCAGGGCAGGGCGTCCGTTGTTGATGGAGTCCTCCATCGCCCGCGTTGCTTTCATGAAGTTCGCTGCGGTGCGCGCCTTGCCGATCGACACATCCGCACTGGCGCCGAACGTTCCATCCAGCCTTTCCAGGTAGACGGTATGTCCACCGGCATCGACCACGGCGATGGACGCCCCTGGTGCACCATGTGCACGCGCATAGGCGACCGCGGCCTCGGCGACGTGCTTCGCACCATCCAACGTCAACACGGCTTGCGTTGCCAGATCGGCACCCACGGCCGTATGGAGACCTGACACCAGAAGGATCAGAGTCCGCAGAGATGTTTTCATGGCTGCGAATACCGTGTGGCAAGGTTGACGACCGCGGGTGTCCCGAACAGCTCCCCTATCGAAGATGACAGACCACCGCGGGACACCTGCTCTGCCTTCAGGCGTCGCAGGGTGGCGGCGACGCGCGCCGGAGTGCCGAGATCGCTCCAGCCGCAGGCCGGAGCCCTGATGACGCGGAGGAACCCTTCCGAGCCCTCGATCACCTGACGGGAGAAATCCATTGTCGGCAACTGCTCATACAGCTCCTCGAGCGCCCCAGAGTCGCTCGTGGCATCACGCGCCAACGCCGCTTCCATCCGGTCCACGATGTCACCCATTCGTGCCCGGATCATCCGCAGCAACGTCGGTCCGGACGTCCCGAAAATGAAGCTGTTCCAGAGTGAGCCGGCCGAGAGCAACTGACGAGCGCGGGCGCGGTCCGGTTTCTCGGCGAATGCCTGCACTGTGCGTGAGCCGTCAGGCAGGACCTCTCCAGGCACGATGTAGCCGAGTTCCGGATCCGGCTCCTCCGGCTCGATGCCGATCAGAACCAACTTCTCCGGGGTGCGGGTCAGCAGGGTCAGGGTCTCGCGCAGCGCACCACCGAGGGCGCGTTCGTCGCGCACGTAATGATCGGCTGGCAGAAACAAGATCCGGGCGAGCGCGTCGCGCCGGAGAATGGAGAGAACACTCAACAAGACGCCATTGGCCGTGCCGCGATTGACTGGCTGTCGGATCACATTCGTCGCGGGCAAGGATTGGAGCGTTGAGCACCAGTGCCGGCGATGCTGCTCAGCGACTATCGCGCAAAGCCGCCCACGCGGAACGACATGCCGTGCACGTTGGAGGGCTTCGTGAAGAAGGGAGGGCCCTCCGTTGAGCGAGCAGAACTGCTTTGGTACGGCGTTGCCGCTCGCATCCTTCGTCAACTGCGCAAGCTGCGTCCCCTCGCCGGCGGCCAGCACGACGGCCCAGGTTTTCTGGAGCGATCTCATGGCCGCACCAGCCCCGCGCGATTCCACGAGAGGCCGCGCGACGAGCGGGTCATCCAATGCAAGGGGTGGACGCGATCAGTGGCGAGAGCCGTGCGTGGGTGCCAGGTCAGCAAGTGATCCTGACGCACACGATCTTGCGCCGTATCCGGCTCGAATCTGACGCGGGGGTCGGGCTTTCTGTTCACGTTACCTCTCCCATCCCGGCTCCGGCGTGTCGTGACGCTGATTGCGGCGCCACGCCGGAGCGGCATTTCAACAGTTACTTTTTCGGGGGTTCCTTGACTTGCACGATATGGCCACCGACGAGACGCTCGCAGGTCCCTTTCGGAACATAGATCCACGCCTCCGTGCTGCTATCGACGGTTGCATGGCCGTGGCAGGCATTGGTGCTGGTGGCGCAATCGTTCTTGCCGGCTTTCACAATGCCGGCGCATTGTTCGTGGTCGGCATCCGCGGCCAGCGCGCTCGTTGCGGCGGCAGTCGCGCCCAGGGCGAGCAGGCTCGAGACGGCCAGGCGAACGAGAGAATCGGACTTGTTCATGAATGAGGCTCCTGTGTTAGTGGCAAACACTACAGAGCAACAGCCATGCCAACCGATCGACTTCTCATGTTTGATGTCGTAAGTTGATGAAATCGCGCGGTTTAGAGCGAGCCGGCCGGCGCTACCCGTGCCGTGGAGCGGCCGTCATGCCGCGCGCTGGGGCCGCAACCCGTTGTGG
>DAITMW010000255.1:2990-11077 GCA_036834945.1 Steroidobacteraceae bacterium | reverse complement strand
GATCACCGCCCCCTCGGGCTACTGCACCGGCTCCGGCGCCTCGCACGTGAACCAGATTGCCGTCGGGCCGGGAACCACCTACGCGATCGGCTACAACGCCTATCACAATCGTCTCAACGTCGCCGCCATGGCGGACGGCTCGGGCACCACCGGACTGCACGGTACGGCCAACACCTACAACTGGATCCAGGACGGCCTGCTCACCCAGAGCCTCGAGAACGACCAGGGCAACCACATGACGTTGTTCGAAGCGCTCACCCATACCGTGGAGGTCTGTCGCACGGCGACCTCGGCATGGACGAATACGGCCCTGATCGCGCAAACGGGCTCGCCAACGGTGAAGTTCAACGCAACACCGTCGGGCAACAAGATCAACGCGGTGGTCGGCCTCTCCAATGGCCCGCAATCGATCTACACCAGCCTGGCGGCGATCGTGCGCTTCAACCCGTCCGGGTTCATCGATGCGTATAACGGGACCGGCTACAGCTCGCTGGCCTCGATCCCGTACACCGGCGGGACGAAGTACAGCTTCTGGTTCGTCATGAACATCCCAGCGCAGACTTACGATGTGTACGTCACCCCCGAAGGCGGCCCGCAGGTCCAGATTGGTGCGAATTACGCCTTCCGGCTCCGTGCGACCACGCTCAATAACGTCACGTACCACGCGGAGGCAGGCTCGGATAAGATCTGCAGCTTCAACCTCCCCCTGGGCGGTAACTAGGTGATCGAGCGGTTTCTCCCCAAAAACGCGCGTCGTGTTTGCCTCTCAGGCCTTCTTTGCCTGGCGCCTGCGTTCGCGGCAGCGCTCGAATGCAGCCAGGTCGCGTTTCGGGAGATCCGCTCCACCATTTGCCACGTCGATCTGCGCACGGATCGTCTGCAACTGTTCCTCTACGATGCCGCGGGGATGCCGTTCAAGTCCCTGCGGCGTCTCGCCGATTCGCTGCGCAGCCAGGGAGAGCAGCTCGGGTTCGCCATGAACGCCGGCATGTTCCGGGAGGACTACTCTCCGCTGGGACTGTTGGTCATGGATGGCCGCCAGATCCACCGCATCAATCTCGCCACCGGCTTCGGAAATTTCTACATGAAGCCCAATGGCGTGTTCGTCCTGACGACGGTCGGCGCGCGGATCGTCGAGAGCTCCCTGTACAGCTCGGTGGCAGACCCCGTCATTCTCGCGACGCAATCCGGACCGATGCTGGTGAGCGCGGGAGTCATCCATCCGGGACTCAATCCGCAGGGCACCTCGCGCAACATCCGTAACGGCATCGGCGTCGTGAACGCAAATGAGGTGATCTTCGCGATCAGCGACGAACCCGTCACGTTCTACGAATTTGCCCTGCTCTTCCGCGATCGGCTCAAGTGTCCGGAGGCCTTGTACCTGGACGGCAGCGTCTCGAGTCTCTATGTCCACAGCCTGGGCCGCGACGACGAGCGGTCGTCGCTCGGACCGATGATCGGCGTAACGGTTCCCGCACACTGACCGGCCTATCTGGCCAACACGATCTCGCTCTCGCTGCGTCCGGTTTCCCTCAGACCGAAGTACTTCCGCAGGATGATCGACTCGGTCTCGACATCACCGACGCGGAATACTCCGCTCACACGGCGTGACTGCAATGCCGGGCCACCTTGCACGACAATGTGGATCGGCGAATAGCGATTCATCACTTCCAGCGCCTCGGGCAAGGGTTGATCGTCGATGACGACCATACCTCTCTGCCAGGCCGTCACGTTCTCGACATTGACGGCCTCGTGCTCGAGCACTTCCCCATCCGCCGTGACTTCCAGTTGCTCCCCGGCGTTCAATACTTTGACCGGCACCTCCACCAGGCGTGGTGCTGAAATCGCACTCACATTCACCCGGCCCTCGATGAGGGTCACCTTGGTGCGCGACGGCAGAGCCGCCACGTCGAAGGTCGTTCCGACGGCCACCACCACGGCCGAATTCGTGTGCACACGGAAAGGCCTGTGGACATCCTTGGCCACCTCAAAGCGCGCCTGGCCGCCGAGGAGCTCGAGGTCACGCCCGGTAGAGGTATACGCAACGCGCAGCCGTGAGCTCCGATCCAACACGATGCGCGAGCCATCCTCCAAGACGACCGCGAGTGTCTGCCCGGCAGCCGTTTCGACCAGCCCCTTCCTCGTCGAATGCACGGTCTGGTGAAACATGAAGAGACCGAAGCCCGCGATCGCGCAAGCGGCAACCAAGGCACCGGCCGCACGAAATACCTTGCTTCGCAGCGAGGCAGCGTGGGCTCGCGTGTGCTCCCAACGAAGCGCGTAATCGCGGCTCTCCCTGACGATGGGGCGATCGCGCAATGCCTCCAGCGCAACCGACAGCTCGTCCCTCTTCAAAGTCATGGCGCACAACCTCCATTGTTGGCCACCTCTGGATTCAGTTCCTTCAGACGGTGCTCACAGTGACTCACGGCCTGCTTGACGTATTTCTCTACCATAGAGACGGAAATGCGCAGCCGATCCGCAATCTCCCGCTGCGACAAATCATCAAAATGGAATAGCACGAAGACCGCACGGCACTTCGGGCTGAGTTCCTCCAGCGCCGATTCCAGGGCGCGCATGCGCTGCTCGCCATCCAGCACGCGCTCCGCCTGGGGCGCGGGACAGATCAGCTCTGCCTCCTCCGCGGGCACGCTGTGCGCCTCATGGCGCGCCTGGGCCGATCGAGCACGATCCCGTAACAGATTCATGGCGGTCGTAAAGAGAAAAGGTCCGGGTTTGCGGATCTGCTGAAGATCCGCGGCCGAAAGCCGGGCGAACGTGTCCTGTGCGAGATCGGCAGCATCCTCGGTCGAGTGGCTGCGGCGTCTGAAAAAGCGCACGAGACTTTCGTAATAGCGCGCGGCGAGCCGCTCCAGCTCAATTCCACGGCGATGCACGCAAGCTTCGGCTGGATTACAGCCGCATGCCACTGTCGCCCAGTGATCAGCACTCGACACGTCGTTGTCCTTCCAACCCGCAAATCCCCGCGCCTCAGGGTGCCCTTATCGGTCCGTTCGATGAACTTTTTGTGACAGCACGGCGGATGAATGTTTGGTGACAACACTGCGGGTCGCGAAGCGCACCTCGTCCTAATGATCTCAACGAACCGATTGTCGTTGCACATCCGAAGGTTGGCACGACGTGTAAGCGAAAAGGAAACGAGCGTGATGATTTGTATAGAAGCAGGTCGTGGTGCGGAAACAACGCGAGTTAAGCGTGGTGTTGCCCTGGCAGTTTCCGTACTGCTGGGCCTGGGTTGCGTCGCCGGCGAAACCGCGTTGGCGCAACCAGTGACGGCGGCCAGCGGCTCGCAAACTCGCAACTACCACATCAGTGCGCAGGCGCTGGACGCAGCCTTGCAGGAATTCGCCTCGCAGGCCGGCTTGCAGTTGCTGTTCTCCAAGTCCGACGTCGCGGGCCTCAAGACCTCCGGATTGCAGGGCAACTACTCCACTGACCAGGCGTTACAGCGACTGTTGGCCGGCAGCGGTCTGATTTTCGAGTATCCCAAGTCCGATGCCGTCATCATCCGGCGTCCGGGAAACTCGCAGGAATCCAGCGCCTCGACGGCTGCCGCCGGCACCACCGAGGCGCCCGGCGGCTCGGACGGATCAGCCACCTACAGCGGAAGCGGAAGCACCGCCGCGGCCACCGCTGTCCAGACAACCAACAGGTCGCCTGCCGGCAATGGATCGACGAGCGCGGCCAACATTGATGAGATCGTCGTCACCGGCCGTGCCGGTGTCGAGGAGCGCACCAAGGCGCAGACCAGCTATTCGGTCACCAACATCGATCAGGAAAGGATGCGGCTGCAAGGACCGACGAGTGTCACCGAGTCACTCAAATCCGTGCCCGGCTTCTGGGTCGAATCATCCGGCGGAGAAGCGAGCGGCAACGTGCGCGCCCGCGGCATACCCGTCGATGGCTTCGGCTCGATCACCTTGCTCGAAGACGGCATACCGGTGCAAAACGATCCGGCGCTCGGCTATCTGAACGCGGACCAGGCGTTCCGGCTCGATGAGACCATCGATCGTATCGAGGTCGTGCGCGGTGGTCCGTCATCGATCTTCTATTCCAACGCGCCGGCTGGCGCGGTCAATTACATCCCCCGCGCCGTTGGCGACCACGCCTCGGGAGTCGCCAAGTACACGTACGGCGACTATGGATTGAATCGCATCGATATGTGGTACGGGGCACCGATCGGCGACTGGAAGGTGTCGTTCGGCGGCTTTTACCGGTATGACGACGGCATCCGCGATCCGGGCTTCCACGGCGATAACGGCGGCCAGTTCCGCCTGACGCTCGCGCACGAATTCGAGGGCGGCAAAATCTCCTTCGACGTCAAGCGGCTCGACGACAAGGTTTATCTCGACCTGGGTATTCCGATGCGTGTCCAGCCGGACGGCAAGATCCGCGCGGTACCTGGATTCAATGGTAACTATGGGACGCTCGCTGGACCGGAAACCGAGTTCAGCAGCATGCAGACCCAGAGCGGCACCCCGTATGCCTTCGACAATTCGCTCGGGACCCAGGTGAAGCGCACCCAGGCGACCTTGAATGTCCAGTTCGAGCTCGGCGACGGCTTCATCCTGAACGATCGCCTGCGCTATGACGACACCAACACGATCCGCAATGGTGTCTACCCCAACACGGTGCAGAGCGCGGCCTCCTTCATCACGCAGTCGGCCGGGTTGTTGAGCCAATACTATCCCGGTGCGACGTCCCTGCAGCTGCGCTACACGGACTCGCCGGGCACCCAGTTCAACACAGCGAACGGGCTGCTCGTCGTCGGTGGCTTGCGCAGCCTGTCCTCGCCCTTCCGTGAGTTCATGAACGATGCCCGGTTGAGCCGGAAGTTCGAGGTAGGCTCGCAAACGCACGATGCGACGCTGGGCTTCTACGTCGCCAACGTCGACCTGGATTTCGACCGCTACTCCTCGACGGCGCTGCTCAACGTCCAGAACAATGCCCGCTTGCTCGATCTCGTGGCGATCAACCCCGACGGCTCCGTCGCCGGGGACCTGACCGATCATGGCATCTATCACTATGGCTACGAGTGGGCCAACACCAGCGGACAGGCGACGACCACTGCCTTCTACCTGGCGGATGAATGGCAGGTCACCCACGACCTGCGCATCGATGCCGGGGCGCGCTGGGAACAGGAGAAGATGACCGCGAACGTGGAGGAGCAGGCGCTCGACAAGGGCAACACCTCGGCAACGTCGTCGATGCTGTACGGCAGCGGGCAGTTCGCGAACTTCAACCAGAGCTTCAGCAAGGTGGGTTGGACCCTCGGAGGAAACTGGCAATTCACCGATCGCTCCGGCCTGTTCGCGCGCTACACGCCGACATTCCGCCTGCCGAGCCTGACCAGCTATACGACGTACTCGCTGACCGCTCCCAACAACACCATCCCCAAGCCCATCGTGCAGACGATGCAGCTCGGCGAGATCGGCTACAAGTACGCGAATCAATGGACGGATCTGTATGCCACGGCGTTCTGGACCAAGTACAACAACGTGGCCTTCGTCAACAACGTCTTCAATCTGAACGACAGCGTGGCGACAGTCCAGCAGAACCTGTATGCCGACACGCGCACCTACGGCCTGGAGCTCGAAGGCGGCTTCTACCCGGTTGAATGGTTCGACCTCACCTTCAGCTCGACCCTGGAGAAGCCGGAGTACGATGGGCTGCGCTACACCGACAACGTCGGCGGCAAACCGGTACTGCGCGACTATGATGGCAACCAGCTGATCCGCGTGCCCAAGGTCAGCGTTCGCATCGTCCCGGGCTTCAACCTCTTCAACCAGAGACTGCGTGTCCAGGCTTCCTGGGAATGGGAGGGAGCGCGTTATGTCGATACCGCGAACTCCGTGGTACTGCCTCACTACGATGTTCTCAACGCGAGCGCGCGTCTTGCTGTCACGGACCGTTTCGATGTGTACGCGTACGTCGATAACGTGACGAACTCGTTCGGGTTGACCGAGGGTAATCCGCGCGTCGGTGAAGTTCAGAATGCCGATGTGGGCGCGAGCACGTTCATCGCACGCCCCATTCTTGGCAGGGACTTCCGTGTGTCACTGATGTATCGGTTCTGAGCGGGTCACGATGTTTCTGCTGACAGGCCTTCTGGTCGCCAGCGCGGTGTGCGCCCGCGACCAGGTCGATAGCAAGTTGCGTGTCAATGATGTGCAAGTCATTGGCACGCACAACAGTTACAAACAGCCGCTGCCTCCTGGGGAGCTCGCGGCTCACCGGGCGGTCGATGCGGCGGGCGCGGACTCGATTGACTACGGGTTCCCGGCGCTGGCGGATCAACTGGATCGTGGCGTCCGGCAGGTCGAGCTGGACGTCTACAGCGACCCTGAGGGCGGGCGCTACCTACATCCACCGGGTGCGAATCGAAAAGGATTTCCCGAGCCGCCGTGGGCTGGCGAGCAACGCGCGGCCATGGCGCGACCGGGCTTCAAGGTCATGCATCTCGCGGATATCGATTTCCGCAGCAGTTGCGTTACCTGGATCGACTGTCTGCGGACGCTGCAAAGCTGGTCGCGGGCGCATCCGCGTCACCTTCCGGTTCTCATTCTGGTCAACGCCAAGGACGACCGCCTCGGGCCCGGATCAGCACAGCCGTTGCGGTTCGATACGGCGGCGTTCGATCGGCTCGACGCGGAGACTCGCCAGGTTTTCGGTGCGGATGAGCTGATTACGCCGGACGATGTCCAGGGTCGGTACGCGACCCTGCGCGATGCGGTGCTCGCTGGCCGGTGGCCGACGCTCGAGCACGCGCGCGGGCGGTTTCTGTTTGTGTTGGATGAAGGCGCGCGGAAGATAGGGGCCTATCGAGGTCGCCGCAGGTCGCTGGAAGGCCGTGTCATGTTCGTGGGTGCCCCGGAGAGCTCACCACTCGCGGGGATCCTCGTTTTGAACGATCCAATCGCGGAACATGAAAGGATCATGCGCGACGTGGCATCTGGCTTCCTGGTGCGAACGCGAGCGGATGCGGATACTCGCGAAGCGCGTAGCAACGACACGCGGCGCCGGGAAGCTGCGCTCGCCAGTGGCGCGCAATTTATTTCCACCGATTATTTCGATCCGGATGCGCGCTTTGGGAGCTACCAGGTACGGCTTCCTGATGGCGCGATCGCGCGAGGAAATCCTGCCCGTGGGGTCGAGGGATGCCGCGGTGTCGGACTCGAGACGGAGGGACAAGTCTTACATGGCACGCTGACGGGTGCGGACAACCAAACCTGGCGGCTGGTGCCGTTCGAGGTACCGGAGGGCACTACGCGCATAACGGTGGATTTCGACTACACCACGCGTGATCTGCGTACGACCATCGACCTCGGAATACTGGGGCCTGACGGGTTCCGTGGGCAGGATGGCTTCCGGGGCTGGAGCGGGGGTAACAAGCGCAGCTTCACGATTTCCGCCTCCGACGCGACACCCTCGTATTTGCCGGGAGCTATCCGGCCGGGGACGTGGAACCTGATGCTGGGAGTTCCCAACATCAGGCGCGACACCCAGGCGCAATACACGGCCCACATCCGATTCGATCGCGGCGGCGCGACCCCATCCGGACCGGTGATCCGCTCCGGGCCGGGTTGGTATAGGGGCGACTTGCACATGCACACCGCCCACAGCGACGGTTCCTGCTCCAGCCGCCGGCAGCAACAGAAGGTACCCTGCCCCCTGTTTCTCACGGCTCGGACAGCAAGCGAGCGCGGGCTCGATTTCATCGCGATCACCGATCACAACACCATCTCGCACGCGGATGCGATTCGCGAGCTGCAGCCCTACTACGACGACCTGCTGTTGATTCCTGGGCGCGAGATCACGACCTTTGAAGGACATGCGAATCTCTTTGGCACCATCGCCACGACCGACTTTCGCGTGGGCGGCGCCGGAGTGCCGGATTGGAACTCGTTGCTGGCGAATGTCGCCGGCCTCGGTGGGGTGATCTCGATCAATCATCCCGTGCGCCCGTCCGGTGAGCAGTGCATGGGCTGCGGTTGGACGGCGCACGGCGCTGTCGACTACTCGCGGGTGCAGGGCATCGAAGTCGTCAACGGGATGGATGCGGATAC
>DAITMW010000255.1:0-2890 GCA_036834945.1 Steroidobacteraceae bacterium | reverse complement strand
TGGGATCGTCGCGGGTATTCGACGCGGGCGCGTCTTCATCGATGTCGCGGGTACACGAAACCGGTCCCTTGATCTGACCGCAACCGCGGGGGGTCAGGTCGCGCATATGGGCGAATCGCTGACGTTAGCTCGGGGCGCTCGCGTGCGCTTCGATGGGGTCGTTGGGGGCGTGTCTGACGGTAAAGTGGAAGTCATCGTGGATGGCAAGCAGACTCCATTGTTGAGAGACGCTTCTACGGGCCAGGACGGATCCGGCGCCGCGCCGCGATCGTTTGGATTTCCATGGCGGGCGGATGGAGGGCGGCATTGGATACGTGTTGATGTGCGTGATGACGCATCTCACCTCGCGCTCGTGGGTAATCCGATCTATATACGAGGTCCTGCCGCGAAAGCGCGGTAGCCCGGCGGGCCGGCGTTGAGCTTCCCGCCGGGCGGCTGGCAAATGGCTGCCGCGGCAGGCGGGCAGCGGCAAGAATTTGCCGCTTCGCGAAGTCGCGACGAGGGTTCGAGTTTTCCGGCCAGGTGGCGTTTAGAGTGAGCCTCTCTAGCTTGGGAGTGGCCGATGGAGCTCAGCAACCTGCTCAACGCGATGGTTCAGGGAGCCGAGACCGATACGCTTGCGCAGACTCAGTCCCGCGGTCAGGGAGGCTCTAACGCACTCGCACAAACAGCGTTGAGCGCCTCCGGTCCGCCGGCGGTAGCAGTCGACAGTCAGACGGCTCTCACGCTCGCCAGTCAGCCACCGGCCCTGAACGTTACCGGTCAGCCCGGGATGGCCGTTACCGGTCAGCCAGGCGCCCTGAACCTTGCCGGGTCAACCGGCGCGAGCCCTGCTTTCAGTCTCTCCGGGCAGACTGGGGCGGGCATCACGGGACAGTCGAACCCGTCTGTCGCACTCCAACCGGGAACAACTCTGTCAGTGACCGCCCAGACCAACCTTCCCGCGCTGATCCAACGCCCCGGACCTGCTGGCGCCGACACTTACCACGGCTCCGAGGCACCTGCCTCCCCGAGCTTGCTGTCCCAGAGCGGGGTGGGAGCCTATATCCAACTGCTGAACGCCTTCGCCAACCACGAGGCCAGCGACAAGTCCGCCAATCTCGTCACCAACAACCTGGGGACCGCCTCCGCGACGCTGAAGTCGTCTTTCTTCCAGGCGGTATCCACCCTGCCACCCCAGTTGCAACAGAAGGACTGGGGATTCTCGGTAGCCAACGGCTCGTTGATTTTCACCCCAGGCAAGGACGCTCTGTCCACGCAGGATCTCGCCGACCTGCAGAAGGCTTTCGCCGGCGCCAATGTCGAGTTCTCCGCCCGCGAGGTCGCGGCCGCGATCACCCTGATCGCACAGCGGCGCCAGATGGGAGCGGATTCCGGCTCGCTGGCCTGGGGCGGAGTCGACGCCGATGACGGCAACTTCGGCGACGTCGTCAATCTGCGCACTTATGTGACCACCACCGCGCCGGGGAGCAACTACCACCCCAACACCCCGGCCCAGGCATTGCCGCCCGAGATCCCGATTCTCCTCGGCGGCATGGACCTGCGGGACCTGGTCAGCGCCCGTCCCAACTTCTTCCGTCCCGATGGCTCGGTCATCACCGACACCCAGGAAGAGGAGGAAGACGCGACGCCGACCGCGGAAGAAATCGGCTCGTTACAGGGTCAGTGCTCCTGCGGCCACGTGCGCTTCACCGTCGAGAATACATTCGAGTACGCATTCTTCTGTCATTGCTCGCGCTGCCGGATTCGCACCGGTTCCGCGTTCGCGGCGATCGCTGGCGTGGCCATCGACAAGGTGCAGGTCACCGCTGGTAACGAGGACTTGTTGATTGAAGGCGAGTGCTCGGACGGGTATGGCGCGCGCTGCAGCCGCTGTCACGTGTTTCTATTTGCCGCCGTGCGGGAACGGCAGTTCATGCACGTGAGCCTGGGCGTACTCGAAGGGATACCGAACCGGCTGCCTGACCATCACATCTATGTCGGCTCGAAGGCGCCCTGGTTCGAGATCACCGACACGCTGCCACAGCACGACGAGCTCCCCTGACGGGCAACCCAGCAACCCGGCTTGTGATCCGCCGGGACTGAAACTTGCGCATTGCCTTAATTAAGCCATTACTTCAATATAGGTCATATGCAATCGCTGGCCGCCCTCGCCGACCCCACCCGTCAGCGCATCGTCGAGATGCTTGCGACAGGAGCCATGTCGTCGGGCGATATCGCACGCCGCTTTTCCGTTACGGCGCCAGCGATCTCACAGCACCTGAAAGCGCTGCGTGACGCGCGCCTCGTTCGCGTGCGCGCTGAAGCCCAGAAGCGAATCTACGAGCTCGATCCGGCCGGCGTAGGTGAGCTCGCCGCCTGGGTCACCCGGATTCGCTCATTCTGGTCCGACAAACTCGATGCCCTGGAACAGGAGCTGCGGAAATGACGCAGGACAAAATGACTGAGCCCGATGTGCACGCGAGCTTCCTGAAGCTGCCGGGCGTAAAGCTCGAGCGTCTCCTTCCGGGTCCGATCACGCGGGTGTGGGATCACCTGACACGCCCGGAGCTGCTACCGAATTGGTTTGGCGATCAGAGCAGCATCGAGCCCCGCGTAGGCGGTGCGGTCAGGCTGATGGACGGACACATCCGCGGCACGGTGACCCAATGGTCGCCGCCAACACGACTGAGTTACACCTGGAATGTCTTCGCGCCCGGCGACGGCCCCGATGCGATGTCAGCCTACCCCGAATCCTACCTGACTCTCACGCTCGAGGCGCACGGCGACCAGGTTCTGCTACGCCTCGACCACATGCCCGTGTTGGAACGTTTCGAGAAGCAGAACGCCATGGGATGGCACACGTTCCTCGACATCCTCAGCGATACGCTGACACAACAGCCGCCACGGC
>DAITMW010000254.1:0-11114 GCA_036834945.1 Steroidobacteraceae bacterium | reverse complement strand
GATGTAGTGGATCGCCGCATTGACCATGCGGGTCGGCGGACGATACAGCTCCGGGGTGTTCAACGAGTCGTTGTACATATGCGCGGTGTACGTGAAATCCCCGATCAAGCGCACCGTGGCATTGTTTGGCAGCGAGATGTCGTACTGCGGATAGAAGGAGAACTTGTATTTCGGCGTCTTCGGCAGCTCCGCATTCAACGCCGACTTCCCGACCCACGTCTGGCCGCAGATCGGCGGGCCAGCCGGGCATACCGTGGTGCCATCCTGCAGGATGTACTGCGGAATGTTGGCGTTCGCATTCACCTGCGTGTAGTACGCATCGATGTACGAGCCGGCGAAGTTCAGCGAGAAGCCCTGCGCGACGATCGACTGGATCTCGAGCTCCGCGCCCTTGATCTTCGCGTTGCCGGCGTTGGTGTACACCGGCGAGATACCCTGCTGAATGTTGAGCTGAATTCCGTCGTAGTCCGTGTAGAACAGGGCCGCGTTGGCGCGCAAATGGCGGTTGAACCAACTCGACTTCAGGCCGAGCTCCCAGCTCTTGGTGGTTTCCGGTGAATACTCCGCGTCCTTGGCATCCGGAATCACCGCCGACAGGCGGGTTGTCCAGCCGCCGGCCTTGAAGCCCTTGCCCCAGCTCAGGTACGCCATCACGTCGTCGTTGAAGTGATATTGCACGCCGACGGTCGGGTCGAAAATGCGCCAGGACTGGCTGTTGTCGCCCGTCGGGAAGTAACGCAGCGGTACCCCGCTGCCTCCCGGGGTCAGGCCGCCTGCCGGGAAGTTATTGAGGTCTCCCTGTCCGCCGATGAACTCCGCCTGCACGTCGGTGTAGCGGCCGCCGAGCGTGAAGCTGAGTGCATCCGTCAGCTTGTAGTCGGCGTGGAAGAACGCGGCCGAGTTCTTCGTGTTGACGTCGTTCTGGAAGTCGTAGACGTACAGAATGCCCTCGAAGGGCACGTAGTCGTGCACATAGCCGGCTTCTTCGAAGTAATACAGGCCCGCGACATAGTTGAGCCGGTTGTCGAACTCCTTGCCGACGATCTGGAACTCCTGCGACACCTGCCACTGATGCTGGTGGTCGCTCACTTCCTGCAAGGTCTCCGGCGTGCCGTCCAGGTCGGTGCCGATTTCCCAGTTGATCTGGCGATAGCCCGAAATCGACTTGAGAGTCTCGTTGTCCGTCAGGTTGTAGGTCCCGGTCACCGAGAAGCCGAAGGCGTTCTGGCGTGCGAAATCCGGACCATTGGCATAGGTGGTATCGATGTTGCCTGTGTTCGAAGCCGCGTAGGACATCCACAGGCGCGGTTGTGCACTGCCCTTATAGACGCCGTCCGGGTTGTATATGTTCGCCGGATGGTTCAAATAGTTGTAAGGCCCCGGCGGTCCTCCGACGTATCCCGCGCCCAACAAAGGCGCACCGCCGATGGACAACCCGGGTACCCGGGCGCGGGGATTCGCGCAATTCCCGGCAAACATCGCGTTCACGGGAAGATCCGGAAGCGGAGGCGGGCCGCCCGACTGCACGATGGCGCCGGGCAAGCTCTGCGCGTTGTTACTGATGCACAGGTTATAAAGGGTCGCGAACGTGGACGTGTTCAGATTCCCGTTATACGTGTTCTTCACCACGTAGCCGAGAGCCGTCTGATCCTGGTGAGTCCAGTCCGCCGTGCCCGTTATAGTGAGCTTGTCGGAGGCATTCCACAGGAGTTTCCCGCGGATCGCCTGCACGTTGTAGCCGCCATAATTGTCGCCGGTCGTATAGCCCGACTTGGGATAAGCCGTTTGCGGGTCGACGACGAAGGGCGTCTGGCCGAACACCGAGTCGGTCGGATAGGGAATCACTTTCACGTAGCCGTCCCGCACCTGCGACGACACCGTGATCGAGGACAGCAGGGTGTTGCTGATGATCGGCAGATCAGCGGTGAAACCGAAGTCACGCCGATTCAGACTGCCGCCCGTGGCCTGCGCGGTCATCTTCATTTCGTTGCCGGGCGTGTGAGTGACGATGCTGATCGCGCCACCCTCGGTGTTGGCACCGAACAGGGTGCCCTGCGGCCCCTTGAGGATCTCGACGCGCTCGACGTCGAGCAGACTCTGGTTCGCGCCAATGGTGCGTGCGAGGTAGACGCCATCGAGATAGACGCCTACCGCGGGATTCATGTTGAACGCGAAGTCGTCCTGGCCGACGCCGCGGATGGAGGCCGACAGGACCGAGCGGTCGCCCGAAAACGGTGCGCCCGCATCGAGATTCACGCCCGGAGACAGAGAGCCGAGCGTCTGAACGTTGATCAGGTTACGGCTCTGGAGTTGTTCGGCCGAATAGGCCGACACCGCGATGGGCACGCTCTGGATATTTTCCGCGCGTCGCTCGGCGGTAACCACGATTTCCGCCAGGCCCGTGTCGGCGGGTGCGGCAGTTGCGGGTGCTTCCTGGGCAAAAGCTGACGCCGCGCTCGCCAGCAGCAGAATGCCGCTGACCACTCCCCGCACGGACAGCGGCCCCACGGCCCCATTCACGCGAGACCCATCAATCAGACCTATCGCCATGATTCCCCCTCAAGAATCAACGCCGCTAGCAATTCTTCTGGACGAGCCCTCTACTGCAACTTTAGCGACACAGCGCATCACCGCGCAATGGGAACGCCGCGTCCTTTCTTGTTGCTAACGTACAACGGCTATTCGTCCGACCCTGGGGAGACTAACCCAGCCTCAGGCCCCGCGCGCGGATTAGAGTGCAATGCGGCTCGGCTGTGAGTGCAACGCAGGGTGTTTGTTGTGAGGATGCCGGGGGACCGGCTATGCAGGCACATCCTGGCTGCGCGAGCGGCGCCTGTAGTCGCTCGGGGCGAGGCCGAAGGTGCTGCGGAAGCAGCGTGCGAAATGACTTGCCTCGGCAAACCCGCAGCGCGCCGCGACGTCCCCAATTGGTGCATCCGCGCAGCGCCGGTCATTCAACAGGTCCCGGGCGCGCTCGAGCCGCACCCGCAGGATCTCGCGACCGAACGTCGTCGATTGTTTGGCAAACAGGAAATGCACATAGCGCGCCGAGATTCCAAGCTCCCGGGCTATAGCCGCCGGTGTCAGGCCGATTTCGTGGTACCGGTCGCGCAGTGCCTGGTACAGCCGGCCACTGAGTTGGTCCGGTCTTGACACACTCATGCCGTGCGCCGGGCCAGCCGCCAACGCCAGCAGGGAGGCCACTTGCTCCGCCACCACTCCCGGCGGTAGCGCCAACTGACTCAGCTCGGCGGGCTGCAGTGCAGCGATGGCGGCGGTCAGGGCGGCGCTCCAACCCCGATCCGGTCGCAGCACGCGTCCCGCGATCACTTCGGGCCTGGGTAGAAAGCCACGCAGCCACTGTGGCGGTAGGTGGAGAATCAGACATCTCGTCGGCTGTGGACAGCGCACTTCGTAGCGCTCACGGCTGTCCATCAGGACGCAGTCACCGGGTAAGACCTGGGTTGCCTGCCCCTGGCAAGCGAACTCGAACGCGCCTTCGCGTAGATGCACGAGGAGGAAGGCCTCCTGATGGCTGCGCGAGATACACCGCCGCGAGCGGGCAACGGACTGGGATGTGGCGCGGAGAAAATTGGCCGTCGCCGGGCCGAGGCTGTACTGGTCGAGTTGGGCACTGAACCCGTCCCTGCCCGCGGCCTCGATATCCAGCTCCAGCATGACTTGACCAATGGAGTCACACCAGTACGAGAGAGCATCTCGTGCCTGGACGTCTTGGGTCGACCAACAGCGCACCGCGGGATCGGCCTCGCGGGCGCCCACGACTTCCGCTTGGGGCGTCATGGGAACACACAATAAGGCAGCGCCCTACAAATAGGAAGGGAGGGCGTTGGCCGGTCATTGAGCGACTAGGCGGCTGCCCTGCCCCACAGCTCCGCGGTCGCGAGACGGGCTCCCGCCGCGAGCGCTTCGAACTTGGCCCACATCACTTTCGGATGGACGCGGCGGATGGTTTCCTGCTGCGCGAAACCACAGTCGGAGCCGGCAATCACATTCTCACGCCCGACGATCCGCGCAAAGCGCACGAGCCGATCCGCAATGACCTGCGGGTGCTCCACAGTGACGACGTGATGTGTGATCACTCCCGGGATCAGTATCTTTCCGGGTGGCAGTTTGACCCGCTCCCAAACGCGCCATTCATGCTCGTGCCGCGGGTTCGCGGCCTCGAGCGAGTAGGCCTGCGCCGGCACCTGCAGAATGAGATCGACGATCTCCTCCAACGGTGCATCCACAGTATGCGGCAGGTGCCAGCTGCCGAAACAAACATGATAGCGGACCCGATCCGCGGGAATACCCCGTAGCGCGTGATTGAGCGCCTCGATCCGCAGCTCGGCCCATTTACGATAGTCCCTGGGGCTCTTCTGAACCAGGTGATCGTACATGTTGGCCAGAACCGCGTCGTCCACCTGCAGGACCAGGCCCGAGCGGTACACCTCCAGGTACTCCTGCCGCAGCGCCTCGGCCATCGCCATCACATAGTCGCGTTCGTCGTGATAATGGTCGTCAACGGCGTTGAACGCGGCGCTGGCCGGGGCGACGGCGGTCAAAAAGGCTTCCGTCGCACCACTGTCCTCGAGCGCGTCTTTGAGGTTCTGCACGTCGCGTTTCACGGCCGCCGTGTCGTATTCGATGGCAGCGACGCAAGCCTGCGTGGGCCGGGTTTGATACTGTCCGAACTCCGCTTCGACCAGTTCGGGGAATCGCTCGCGCTCGCGACCGAGCCAGTCGCGCGAGTCGAATTGACCTTCCCGCACCTCGAATCCCCTGATGCGCTCCAGAACATAGTTGGCCCAACTGGACTTGCCATATTCCCCGTCATTCACGATATCGATGCCGGCCGCGACCTGTTTGCGCACGACGTCGGCTACCGACTCGTGGAGAGCCTCGGCATGAGCTTGCGGGTCGCGGACGTCGTGCTTCGGGTTGAGGAAAGCCAGCAGGGAGTCAGGGCGGATGATGCTGCCGACATGCGTGGTGAGGATCCGCTCGTCGCTTCTTTTCATTCAGGAACCTCGCCCCCGGTGGTAACCCGCTCGATGTATCTGAGCGCGTCATAGTCGCCGATCGCACTATGGTATGTACAGCGATTGTCCCACACCAACACCATGTGGGGACTCCACCTGACCCGGCAGGTGTATTCCAGTCGCGCGGCGTGTCCATAAAGAAACCGCAGAATGGCCCGGCTTTCCTCTTCCTCGAAACCCACGAGCCGCCGCGTGTAGGCAGCGTGAACAAACAAGCCCTTGCGACCGCTTCCAGGGTGAGTACGAACAACCGGATGCGTGACCTCCGCGTCTCCTTCCGCCACCGACATGTCCTTCATCATGACATTGCCGGGATCACGCGCCTTCGATCCAAACAATTCCGCGGCACTATGGACGGCGTGCAATCCAGCGAGGAAGCCTTTCATCGGGTCCGACAGCGTTTCATACGCAAGCTGCAGGTTGGCAAACGCCGTATCGCCGCCAACCTCCGGCGCGTCGATACAATGCATGGTCACGGTGGTCGGGGGCGTTCTCATGAACGTCGAGTCGATATGAAAGCCCTCGCCCACATAACGCCGCGACTCCCCCGGCTCACGCCGCACCATCTGCACGTCCGGGTAGCCGTCGACACTGAAGATGTGCGGGATTTTCTGGAGCGGGCCGAACATCTGCGCGAACTCGAGATGCCGCTCCCGGGTGAACCCGGGCTGATCATGAAAGTAGATGACCAGGTGATCGTAGAGCGCGCGTTTGATTTCCTCGCGGGCCCGCGAGCTGAGCGGTTGCGACAGGTCGACACCGCGAATCTCGGCGCCCAGGGCGCCCGTGAGGGGCCGGATCTGGAGGATCTCGTACGCCTCGCTATCGGCTACAGGCCGCATCACGCGCATCGGAGCATTCTCCTTTGTAAAGTGTTTGCCACAGTAAACCAGCGCGCCCTAGAATGAAAGCATGCTTCGTATCTGGCGGCACCCATGACCCTCGACGCAAAGCCCCTCGGACCTTCCTTCGTCGCTGAAGTCGCCGGCGTGGATTTTTCACGGCCGATCGACGCTGCCACGCTTGGCGAGATCATCTCTGCCATGGACCGCTATGCGGTATGTGTGTTCCGCGCGACCGCCCTGCGCGATGAATCGCATATCGCCTTCAGTCGCCAACTGGGCAACCTCGAGCACGCCCCGAGGCTTTTCGGGAAGAACGTCACCCGTTTCGAACACCCCGAGCTGTTCGACGCCGGAAATCTCGATTCCAACGGCAAGATTCTCGTCGACGAGCGCCGCCGCATCTATAACAAGGGCAACGCGCTGTGGCACACGGACTCCTCCTTCAACCCCCACCGTGCCTCCTACTCGCTCCTCCTGGCGCACGAAGTGCCGCCCGAGGGCGGCGACACGCAGTTTGCCGATACCAGGGCCGCGTACGACGCGTTGCCCGCCGAGCTCAAGGCCAGGATTGAGGACCTCTGGGCGGAGCACTGGCTCTGGCATTCGCGGATGCTGGCCGGCTATCCGGAACCGACCGAAGCGGAGCGCCAGGCGAAACCACCGGCGCGCCACAAGTTGGTCCAGGTCCACCCCGGCTCGGGCCGTAAGACGCTGTACATCGCTTCCCATGCCTCCCACATCGTGGGCTGGCCGGTCGAGGCAGGCCGGAAGCTGCTGAGCGAGTTGATCGAATTCGCGACCCAACCGCAGTTCGTGCGCGCGGTATCCTGGAAGCAGGCCGGAGACCTGGTGATCTGGGACAATCGTTGCACGATGCACCGCGCCACGCCGTTTGAAGATACCGTGTACCGGCGCGACATGCGCCGCACGACAGTTTTCGATCCGGCCGTCTGACGCGCGGCGCGGGATCGAGGGCCGCCGCGCATGCTCATGACACCCGCTGCTTCGGTCCAGCCGCCAACCATCGACGTCGCCAGGATCATCGAGGCCCAGCAGCCGGGGCGAATCCTGGTGCGCCTCGTGTTCATCTGCTGGGTGGTGACCTTCTTCGATGGCTTCGACACCAACGCCATCGCGTTCGCGGCGCCCTACCTGGCGCAGGCCTACTCCTTCGACAAGAGCGAGCTCGCCAGGGTCTTCGCCGCCGGCGGTTTCGGTACGCTGTTCGGCGGATTTCTGTTCGGTGCCCTGGGTGATCAGATCGGACGCCGCCGCGCCGTCATCGCCGCTACCGTGATATTCGCGGTTCTCACCCTGTTGCTCGCCCTGTCCAACCAGTACTGGGAATTGTTGGTTGTTCGATGTTTGAACGGTGTGGCGCTGGGCGGCGCACTGCCGATCATCTGGGCGCTCGGCGTGGAATACGTGCCGACGCGCTATCGCGCCACGGCCGTGACTCTCATCATGCTCGGGTATGGAATCGGTGTGGCCGCCGCGGGACCGGTGTCCGTCGCGCTGGTCCCGCGCTTCGGATGGCAGGCGATTTTCATCTTCGGTGGCGTCGCCTCGCTGTTGGCCGCCTGGATGTTGTGGGCCTTTCTGCCCGAGTCACTGCGTTATCTCGCGGCCAGCGGCGCGGACTCAGCGCGCCTGGCAAGCGTCGTGCGCTGGGTCGACCCCGGTCGCAACGATCCTCCAGGCAGCCGCTACATCCTGGAAGCGCCGCAGACCCCGGAGCGCCAGTCCTGGTTACCCACGCCGCTGTTTGCCGGCCAGGTGCGGTGGATCACCCCCCTCCTGTGGGTCGGTTATGTCGCGAGCTCCATGCTCGCGTTCTTCTTCACGACCTGGGGACCCACGGTTTTCGAGGAGATGGGACTGAACCGGTCGACGGCTGCGTGGGCCGTGTCCCTGAATTCCCTTGCCGGAGCCCTCGGCGGTGTGGCGCTCATGCGCTTCACTGATCGGCTGGGGGTGATCAGCATTGCCGTCATGCCGGCCATCTCGGTGCCGGCCCTGTTGATCATCGGGCTCGCCCCCATTCCGCCGATGATCGCCGTGGCGATGATGGCGCTCCTTTATGTTTTCATCGGCGGCAGCCACTACGGCATCATCAGTATCGCCGGAACGTTCTACCCAACCCGCCATCGCGCGCTCGGCACGGGGTGGATGTCCGGAATCGGCAAGCTCGGCTCGATTCTGGCACCTCTCCTGGGCGGCGTGATGTTGAGCTCGGGAATGCCGGTGCAACGGATCTTCGCGATCCTCGCGATCTTCCCGGGCATCTTCGCCCTTTGCAGCTACGTCATCGGCCGACTGGAGCGCTCGGGAAAATTGCACGCGGCCGCCTGAGCCGCGCGACTCAGTGTGAGTCCATGTTGGCCAGGATCGCGGCGAAAACGCTCATGCAGGTGCCCAGGTCATTCGGATCGATGTCGCGCAGGAGCTTGCGCCGCACCGTCTCCTGAATGGCACTGATCTGACGCATCACGGGGTCGGCGGCCCGCGTGAGCCGGATGACCTTGGCGCGTTGATCGTGCTTGCTCGGCACCCGCTCGATGAGACCTTCCGATTGCAGGTCCCGCAGCACCCTGCCCAGGGTCTGCTGCTCGACACCGATGCGATCGGCCAATTCCGTCTGGTTCAAACTGTCACCAAACACGTTGATCCAGTAGAGCGTTCCCCAGCGGGCCTGGCTCTGACCGACACTGCTCAACTCCTGGTTCATCAGGTTGCGCCAGCGGCGCGCCAGGAAAATCAGGCTCTGCGAAAAAGTGTAGTGCATGTCCTCGGCTGCGCCCGGATCGGGCCCCTCGCGGCGTCGCAGGAGCAACTCTCCAGTCTCGGAAACCGTCGGCTGCCAGCGGAGAAAAGGCGGCGCTACCGACGGCGCGCGCAGAGCCGAGGCTCGGCTCGCGGACGGTGCACTCTTTTTAACTTTCCGTTTGGTCATGGGTCATACTGCGCCCCAACGCGCAAGAAGAATGGTCGCACGGAACGTAATGAATTCACATACCCGCCTCACGGCGGTGGCGCTGGCCGCCGCACTGTTCCTCTCTCTAGCTCAGACCACGACCGCCGCCGACGCTTCCCGAGTTCGGATCACCCACGAGTTGCTCTGGATGATGAAGCGGGTGGGCGCGCCGGTCATCAGTCCGGATGGTAAATGGGTGGTTTTTCCGGTCCTCGAGCCCTCCTACGAGCCCGACAAGGAAGCCAGCGACCTTTGGCTCGTACCGGCGGACGGCAGCGCCCCGGCACGGCGTATAACCAACACCCGCGCCCCCGAAAGCGGGGTTTCCTGGTCACCCGACAGCCACAGCATCGCCTTTGCCTCCAAGCGGGAGGGTGACGAGACCGAGCAGATCTACGTACTCGACCTCGTCGGCGGTGGCGAAGCGCGCCGCCTCACCAATGTCTCGACCGGCGCCTCGCGGCCCAAATGGCGCCCCGACGGGAAGGCGATTCTGTTCGAGTCCACCGTCTACGCGAACGCCCTGGACGATGCCGCCAACCGGAAAATGGCAGCCGAGCACAAGGCACGCAAATACAACGTCCGGACTTACGAGCATTTCCCGATACGTCAATGGAACCAGTGGCTGGACGATCGGCAACCCACCCTGCTCGTGCAGTCCCTGGAACCCGGCGTGGCCGCCAAGGACATCCTCTCCCCTTCGACCCTGGCCCACGACGCCGGGTTTTCCGGAATCCCCGATCCCGACGGTGCCGGCTCCAACCTCGCACCGGCCTGGAGCCCGGACGGAAAAGAGGTGGTGTTTGTCGCGACCACGGAGCGCTGGAATGCAGCGTTCGCGCACGTTGGTTTCCACCTCTATCGCATGCCCTCAGAGGGCGGCGAGCCGCGGTTGGTGACGCCCGCCTCGGGTGAGTATGACGCGCCGACGTTCGGCCCCGATGGCAAGACCCTGTTTTTCAAGTACACGGTACAGGATGACGAGATTTATCATCTCACGCGACTGGACAAGGTTTCCTGGCCCGCCGGCGGTGCAGCGACTCAGGTCGCTGACGACTTCGACCGTGAGGTGTCGGTCTACGCAATCACTCCCGATAGTCGTTCCGTCTATCTGCTCGCACCCGACGGTGCGAACGAGAAGGTCTACCGAGTACCCGCGAACGGCGGCAAGCCAACAGCGGTGCTCGAACCCACCGTGGGCGGCTACACAGCTCTGGTGATTGCCCAAAAATCACCCAAGCCAGAGCTCATCGCAAGTTATGGCAGCTCGGTGAGCCCCCTGGAGATCGTGCGTATCGACCCGGCGGCCCGGCGCCACTCCAATCTCACGCAGTTCAATACGGCTACGGCGGCAACGATCGACTGGCAACCGCCCCAACACTTCACCTTCACCAGCGCGAAGGGCCGCACCATCCATAACCTGATCGTGCTACCTCCGGCCTTCGACCCGGCGAAAAAGTACCCCCTGGTGAACGTGATCCACGGCGGCGCCGCCTCCAACCACCCCGACCAGATCGGACTGCGTTGGAACTACCATCTCCTGGCAGCCCCGGGCTACGTCATCCTCCTCACCGACTACACCGGCTCGACCGGCTACGGCGAGAAGTTCGCGCAGGCCATCAAGCTCGACCCCCTGAAAACACCGGGAGACGAGCTCAACCAGGCCGTCGATGAGGCCATCAAACGCTACCCGTTCATCGACGCAACGCGCCTGTGCGCGGCGGGCGCCAGCTACGGCGGCCACCTCACCAACTGGATCGAAGCCACCACCACCCGCTACAAGTGCCTCATCAGCCATGCCGGCGAAGTCGACCTCACCACGCAATGGGGCGAGAGCGACTACATCTACGAGCGCGAAGTCACGAACGGCGGCCCACCTTGGGCCGGCAACGCGATCTGGCGCGAGCAAAGCCCGATCACCTACGGCGCCAACTGGAAAACCCCGATGTTGCTCAGCATCGGCGAGCGGGACTTCCGGGTACCCCTCGGCAACACACTCGAGAACTGGGCCACCTTACAGCGAATGCACGTGCCCAGCCGCCTGTTGGTCTGGCCCGACGCGTGGCACTGGATCACCAAGGCTGAGGACAGCCGGCACTTCTACGAGGAAGTGCACAGCTGGCTCGCGAAATATTTGCAGGCGGACGCCGCGGCCTCACATTAGAGCCGCGGGTCCACCGGCTCGCTCTCGAGTGCCAGGACGCCAAAGACGCACTCGTGCACGCGCCGCAGTGGCTCGCGGTTTATAAAGCG
>DAITMW010000253.1:0-11171 GCA_036834945.1 Steroidobacteraceae bacterium | reverse complement strand
TCCGGGCGGTACGCATGCCGCCTCCGCGAAAGCCGCCGCCGAAAGGGCCCCCAAAGGGACCACCAGAAAAGCCGTGCCGGCCGCCGCCGCCAGCGAAGTGGCGATGGCCGCCGCGGCCCGCGCAGAAAGGATGGGAATGTCGATACATATGATTTACCTCTACTGAGAATATATCTTACGATATATCCGAAGTAAAGAAGTCGTAAGCGAGGGGGGTGTGGAGGGCTGCCGGTGAGCATGGCGGCGGTAGGGCCCGCGGTCGGTGAGGCTGGTGGCCGTGGGTGTGACGGCCATGAGGCTGATGGCGGCAGGGCTGATGCCGGCTGACGGCGGCAAGGGACTGGTGGCCGGTGAGGGGCTGGCGGTGGGCGAGGGCTGGTAGCCGTGAGGCTGAGGCCGGCAGGTCTGACGGCGGTAGGGCTGACGGCAGATAGGGCTGACAGCAGTAGGGCCGGCAGCGGCTAGGGGCTATGCGATGCGCGCAGGAACAGCCCAACAGTCAACGCAATCCCGATAACCACAATCGCCACGCGCAACACCCGCTCGTTGACTTTGTGCAGCATCAGCCCGCCGACTACTCCTCCAATAATTGCGCCAGCGCTGGACACACCGGCGGCAACCCAGCGCACTTCGGGGGAGAACACGAAGATCGCCACCGCCGAGGCGTTCATGACGGCGGCCAACACGTTCTTGGTCGCGCCGGCGACACGGAGCACGATGCCGGCGGCCGTGAATGCGGCCAACATCAGGAAGCCGATGCCGCCGCCGAAATATCCGCCATAGATCGAAATACACAGCTGCGCGGTCGCGGCCCCGAAGCGGCCCAGTCGCGGCGCGGCCTGTCGGCGCGGACCAAAGCTACCCCATGCAAAGACGGTGGTCGCGAACAACACGAGCCATGGGACCAGGCGCGCAAAGAATGTTGAAGGTGTGACGAGTAGCAGTCCGGCGCCGAGGGCGCCGCCGACCAGACTGATGATCACGAGAGCCCGGAAGGGCAGTCCGGCTGCGCCCTCCACATGCTTGCGTCCCGTCCAGCCCGTGGCGATCTGGGCGGGGAAGAGCGCGATTGACGAAGTGATGTTGGCTGCCCGCGCGTCCATGCCGGTCAACATCAGGGACGGCAGGGTGATGAAGGAGCCGCCGCCGGCCAGTGCGTTTTGGATGCCTGCCCAGAGGGAGGCGACAAACAGTATGAAGAAAGACATGAGAAGGGGTTTCGATCCCGCGTCAAAGGGCCAGGCGATGGGCCCCGCGGGCCAATCCGCTCAGTGTACCCGAGCGATCGGGATTGATGAGGCTGGGTTGATGCGACCAGGTCGATGCGGCGGGGCTGATGGGATCGGGATTTGATGCGATCGGATTGAAGCGCCGGGGCTGATGGGATCGGGATTTGATGCGATCGGATTGAAGCGCCGGGGCTGATGGGATCGGGATTCGATGCGATCGGATCGATGCGCCTGGGCTGATGTGATCGGCGTTGATGCGATCGGATTGAAGCGCCGGGGCTGATGGCGTCGGGATTTGGCTCAGGCGCGGCGTGCCGGCGTGACGGCCTGCAGGGCCTCGAGAAAGGCTGACACTTCAGGCTCGGTACCGATGGTGATCCGACACCAGCTGTCGAAGGGTGCGAAGTGCCGGCCCACGAGGATATTTCTCTCCCGCATGGCGCGGGTGAACAGGGGCAACGGCATCCCGGTGTCGAAGAATACGAAGTTGCCCTGTGGCTCGGCATACGCAAGCCGCAGGCGCTTGAGCTCCGTCGTGATGCGGACGCGACTCTCGAGTATCCGGCGCCGGGTGTCAGTCAGGAAGGCGTGGTCCCCGAGGCTGGCGCGAGCGGCCCGCATCGCGAAGATGTTTGCCGAGCTCATGCGCGTCGAGGCGAGTGTGGCGGCGATGTCAGGACGCGCGACACCATAGCCGACACGGACTCCCGCCATGCCGTGGATTTTCGAGAATGTTCTCAGGATGACGACGCGCTTACCCTTTCCGACCAGGTCGACGACGGAGCCGACACCGTCCCCGTCCGTGAAGTCCATGTAGGCTTCGTCCACAATCGTCGTGACCCGTTCGGGCAGTGCCTCGACGAATGAGCGGATGTCCTTGGCGGGGAGGGCGGTTCCGGTCGGGTTGTTCGGGTTGCAAATGTAGACGGCGCGCGTGTTAGCCGAGACCGCGGCGTGCATCCCGGCCAGATCGTGGCGAAGTTGCTTGTCCACCGGAACAAACCGTATCTGTCCTCCGGCGTGGGTGGCGTAGCTCGTGAGCTCGGCATACGTGGGCGCAGCGGCAATGATCTCGCCGCCACCGTGACCATGAATGAAACCGAGTGCGCACAGCAGTTCGCCCGACCCCGTTCCGGTGACGATGTGATCGGCTGAGAATCCCTCCTTCGTGGCGAGCGCGGCGACCAACGCTTCAATGTCGTCGTCAGGGTAGCGACACCCGGAGACGATCGCCTCGCTTATGGCGGCCCGCGCCGCCGGCGAAGGCCCGTAAGGGTTTTCGTTCCAACACAGCACGATCGGGGGAGCGCTGGCGGTTGGCGTGACGATCGGAGCGGCACCGGCAGCCGGCGGGGTTGCCAGTGACAGCCTCGGCCGTGCCAGCAGCAGTGCCGAGGCGGCCAACAACTCACGACGGCTCAGGTCCATGACGAGACTCCCCCGGAATGCGCTCAGGCGCCCTGTTGCACGGGTGCCGACTTGCAACGTGCGTAGCCCAGGGCCAGTAAACCGAACCACAACGGCGCGACATACAGCGCCACCCGGGTATCGGCATCCAACGACAGCATGGCGGTGACGCCGGCCAGGAATGCGACGACCAGCCAGTTCGCGTACGGCGCTCCGGGCATGCGAAAGCTCGAGGCGCGGATGCGACCCGCCGCAACCGCCAGCCGATAGTTCCGGTGCGCGATCATGATGATAATCCAGGTCCAGAGGGTTCCGACGGTCGAGATGCTCGTGATCCACATGAACGCCTTTTCAGGCACCAGGTAGTTCACCACGACCCCGATCAACATGACGGCGGCCGACACATTGATGCCGTTCGCCGGGACGTGCTCCGCGCTCAGCTTTGCCAGAGGGGCGGGCGCCTGTCCACGTTGCGCGAGCGAGTAGAGCATGCGGCCCGTGCTGAAGATGCCGCTGTTGCAGGATGAGGTGGCGGCGGTGATCACGACGAGATTGATGATGGCCGCCGCGGCCGGCACCTTCATCTTCTCGAAGACGAACACGAACGGGCTCGTGTCGGGACTCAGGTCAGTCCAGGGCACCAGGGACATGATCACGACCAGCGCGCCGATATAGAAAATGAGGATGCGGAATGTAATCCCGTTCGTCGCCTTCGGCAGCACGACGTTGGGATTTTCAGCCTCGCCCGCGGTCACGCCGATGAGCTCCACGCCCTGGTAGGCGAAGGTCACCATCTGCAACGTCAACAACACGCCCAGTATGCCGAACGGCAGAAAGCCGTCGTGCGTCCATAGATTGCTGAAACTCGCGGTGGTGCCGAGCTCGCCGACGTGGAAGAAGATGACCACGAGCCCGCCGATGATGAGGCCGACGATGGTGACGACCTTGATGAGCGCAAACCAGAACTCCAGCTCACCAAAGACGCGCACGGCGAGCCGGTTGACGCCGAAGAGGGCGACGAGAGCCACCAGGCCGGGGAGCCATTGCGGCACGTTCGGGAACCAGAAGCGCACGTAGACCCCGATCGCCGTGAGCTCGGCCATCGCGGTCACCACCCACATGAACCAGTAGGACCAGCCGGTCGCGAATCCCGCGAAGGGTCCGCAGAACTCGTCGGCATACACGGCGAACGAGCCCGCGACGGGCCGGTACGTCAGCAACTCTCCCAACGCGCGCATGATGAGAAAGATGGCGATTCCGCCGATGGCGTAGGCGAGCAACAGGCCCGGCCCGGCCTTGTGTATGGCTTTCGCGGAGCCCAGGAAAAGCCCGACGCCGATCGTGCCGCCGAGGGCGATGAGCTGGATGTGCCGATCGCGCAGGTTGCGTGAGAGATCCGTATCGATCTGACTCAAAGAAGTGTCCTCGAGGGATGCTATACCGCAATCTTACCTGTAGCCGGCGGCTATCGTTGGTCTGGTCCGATCAGGGCATACCTCCGTCCCTGTGGGAGCTCGTAGCGGCGCTCCACGGCAGCAAGGCCGCGCGACTTTAGTGCACCTGCGATACCGTCGTCAGGTGGCTTGATCGGACGGAAGCGCCCCATCAAGCGCGTGAGGTCACCAGAGGCGTGACCCGGCAGCAGTACCAGGATACGTGCGGTGGCGCCGTGGGTGTTGAACCAGTCCGACACTAGCTGCTCCGGCGTGCGACCTGCGTCAGTGTCAAGAATTTCGAAACGCGTGCGCAGCCCGTTGTCGAGCATCGCGATGGTGGTCTCGTCCGGGGCTAGAAGTGCCAGGTCCGAGTGCGCGGTATCTGTGTAAATCTCTCCGGCCAGCTTTTTCAGATCCTGCCAACGGTCGATGGTGGGAAAGGTTGCCAGCGCCATGATACAGACCGCGGCGACATAGGAGGTGTAGGTCCATCCAAAGCTACCGCCCAGGTTGCCCTGCTTTTGAGCCCGCGCCGACAGGTACATCGTCGTCAACGTCACGACCAACACCACGATGCTCGCCAGGACATACCGGACCTTGAAGTCCTCTGTGGCCAGTCCGGCGGGAAATGCGGCGAACACCAGCGCGATGAGAGCGACCAGCCAACGGGTCCAGCGCAGTGCCCATCTGTCGAGGCGGGTGGCGGCGAGCCGGGCCTCGCGCATCCACAGAGCTACCAGCAACCCGAAACCGATCAACGCCGGCGCCGAGTAGATGTCACGAGCCGTCGCCGCGAATGACAGGACAACGAGGAATGGCAACGAGGCTGCGATGGCAAATCGCCAAGGAGTCCCCACTACGCCGGCGACACGGACCCTGTCCCAGGCGCGGCGCAAGGCTGCGACGACCAACAGCGTCCAGGGCAACAGGTACACCGGCAGCTCGATGAAATATTTGCCGACGGCGGCCTTGTGGCCGGATGTGTAGTCGAGGGCGGCGGGCGCTGCAATCTTGGCGAAGCGGCCGACGATGTTGTGCCAGAACAGAGCCAGGAGCGCATCGCGTCCGTCCGCCGTGCGGGTGACCGCGTAAATCCACGGACCGATGATCAAAGCCTGCAGGACGAAACCCGCATACAGCTCCCAGCGAGCCAGCTCGGACCAACGCCGTTCCCACGCAATCAGAGCGCCCAGGGCGAGCGCCGGAGCCATCCAGCCCGGGGCGCTTTTGGCCATGAAGCCCATGGCGGCGCCGGCGTGCATGAGGCAGTAGCCGAGCAACTTTCGCCGGCCGGCGGGCGAGGTGTAGCCCAGGTAGGCGCCCAGAAGCGAGATCGCACAACCCGCCAGGAGGCAGGCATCCGGTGCGAGCCACACAGTCACACGAAAGACAATGATGCTGGTGGCCGTCACGAGGGCAGCCATGACGGCGGCAGCCCCGTCGGTCATGGCAAGGGCCAGTGCCCCGACGGCGAGGGCGATCAGAATGGCGTACAGGATGTTTGGAGACCGGGCAGCCGCCGGCGAGTCACCGAAAAGCCGCAGGCCGGCGGCGGACATCCAGTATGACAGTGGAGGTTTCTCGAGAAACGGCGTGCCGGCCAACTCCGGCAGCGTGCGGTCGGCCTGGTGGCTCATCCGCCAGCTGATATCCGCTTCGCGGGGCTCGTCAGGCGTCCACAGTCCCCGGTCCAGGATGCCTATCAGCCAGATCGGCGCCAGCGCCACCATGATGCGCACGGCCCAACGGCGCGTGGCAGATCCAGATTGGGGCGCGGACATCAACGACTCCAACGCAGACTCGAGGGTCGCGATTATGCCGGATATGCCGTGGTGTCGGGGTTCGGCGCCATTTTCACGCGGCGATCACGGTCGCCGCATGTGTGGGGAATGAGTTACGATCGCGCTCGCGGTGCCTTCAGCCAGAGGCAGGCCCAGCGTGAATGTGCTGCCTCGATTCAGGCCCTCACTATGCGCTTCGATATGTCCACCGTGGAGCTCCACCAGGCGTTTGACCAATGTCAGGCCGATGCCGAGGCCGCTGCGCGCGCCGAGGCACGGAGGGCTCGGGCGCGCGAACATATCAAACACCCAGGGAAGCAACTCGGGTGCGATGCCGACGCCCCGGTCGCTGATGGCGATCCTGACCTCCGTCCCTGCTTGCCGGGACAATGTCAGGGTGATCTGGCTGTCGGGGTCGGAGTAAGTCGAGGCGTTGTCAATGAGAATGGTCAGGACCTGTGCGAGGCGTGTCGTGTCACCGTTGACGACGAGCGGCGTGTCGCGCGCGTCGATCCGCAGTTGTTGGCGCTTGCGCTCCAGCAGTGGCCGCGTAGTCTCCTGCGCCGCCTCCACGGCAGTCATCAGGTCGGTCCGGTGTACGCGCAGCTCGAGCCGCCCGCGCGTGATCCGCGAGACGTCCAGCAGGTCGTCGATCAGACGGACCAGATGCACGATCTGCCGTTCGATGAGGGCACGCGCAGCGGACACGCGCGCCGGATCCAAATCCGCCACCTTCATGATCTCGGTAGCATTGCGTATCGGAGCCAAGGGATTGCGCAACTCGTGTGCCAGGGTCGCCAGAAACTCGTCGCGGCGCCGCTCGGCTTCGTGAAGAGCGTCTTCCATCCGCTTGCGCTCGCGGATTTCCAACTCGAGCGCCTGGGCTTTCTGTCGCAGGGCGCTCGACAAATCGTCGCTGTCCTCGGTTCTTGGAGTCATCGTCGACACTCGTTGTGTTGTTGGTTCGCAAGATCCATGCCACTGCCGAGCTTTGCGCCAACATGATCCGCAATGTCGACACGGAGGATCTGGAGCGTGTCCGCTGCTTTCTGGAAGCTCATGTGGAGACTTCGCTGTTTCTGCTGTCCAACCTCGCCATTTTCGGGCCACGTCTGGGAGAGAGCTGGAACTCGGGCAACTACCAGCTCGCCGAGGAGGACGGGCGGCTCGTCGCCGTGTTTTGTCTGACCCGTCGCGGCAACCTGCTGGTTCAGGCCGGTGGTCGGGCCGACCTGGCGGAAGCGATCCTGGAGGCCTGCGAGTCGGAGCCGATCGAGGTGTGCGGCGTCGCCGGGGAGTGGGCTGTTGCAGCGGCGCTGTGGGAGTTACTGCTGGCGGACCCGAGATTCGAGCCCGGTCAGAGCTCCTCGAAGGATTTGCTCTACCGGTTGCCGCTCGCCAAGGAAATGATCGCACCCTCGCGGCCACTGCCAGCTGGCATGTCGGTTCGCCCGCTCCATCCGGGCGATTTCGAACAGTGGGAGCGACTCAACACCGCCTACCTGGCCGAGATGCGCATGCCGCTGCCGGTGATCGATGCGGCCCATGAAGCCGAATTCGCACGACGTGCCCGCGCGCGTTGGTGGTGGGGTGCCTTTGCCGGGCGGGAGCTCGCCGCCACGGTCGCGCTGAATGCTGCCTACGGCAGCGTAGGACAGGTTGGAGGTGTCTATACGAGGCCTGCTGACCGGAAGAAGGGCTTCGCGCGAGCGGCGATGCGCCATCTGGTGGAAGACAGCGCGGAGCACCACGGGTTCGAGAAGTTGATCCTTTTTACAGGCGAGGACAATCTGTCCGCCCGTCGGTTGTACGAGTCGCTGGGCTTCGAAACCGCCGGTGCGTTCGGACTTCTGCTCGGCTCCCGCCGGCACCAGGCGCGCGCGCCGGTGCGGCATAGATGGCCCGGCCTCTCGGGCGAGCTCTATACCTATGACGTCCATCCGTGGCCGGCGCGTCTGAGTCCCGGGCCCGGAAACTTCATTTTCGCCGCCAGTCTCGGATCAGGCCAGTGGCGCCCTGTGTTGATTGGCGAAAGTTCCGACCTCGCCACCCTCGCGGCGCATGAGCGGACACGCAGCGCTACGGGCCATCCGAGTCACGTGCACGTGCGACTCAACTTCAACCCCGCGCCCGTGCGGCGCCGTGAGGTCAATGACCTCACGGCCCGTTGGATGTCATCCGGTGAAGGCGATTTGCCGCACCCGCTCGACGATGGCTCGCGCGGTTTCCGGACTACAGATCCGGGCGTCCTGGGTAAGAAATAGCGAGCCACCGATATGCTCGGTGAGTGCCGCCACCACGACGACCGGCTCGTGCCGGTCCAGCAGCTCGGGTATGCGGTCTCTGAGTTCGGCGGTGCAGCGGCGAATCTGTTCCGGGTCGCAGGCTCCAATCATCGGCAGTCCCCGTTCTTGCGCGAGGATTCACGCTTGATGACTATATACCTAAACGGCCCCTAGATGCGATAGCGGACGACCATTCGTGCAACGCGCGCATGCTCGGCGGACCAATGCGAAAATCCTTCGCACACCTGTTTGGTTCCCGGGTCGACTCCCGGGCTCTCCACGTACTTCTCCGCGAAGCGAGCCTGTGAGGCTTCGGTTCCCGGAAGCAGGCGGCTATTGCTCCAAGGCGTCTCGGAATCCACGGGCCGCGCGTAGAGCTCCACTTCGGTCACCGTCGCGCTGTTGGGTATCGTCGCGCACAACGTAATCGAGGTGGCCTCGGTTTCGGTGCAAGCCGGGGTCGATGGTGGAGGTGTCGCTTCGGACGACACGCCCGGAGGCGCGCTGGTGCCCGGGGCACTCACGACTACGGCGGGGCGGCACGGTGCAACGGTCGTCATGACCGCAATGCCATCCGCGCCGATCCTGCGCAATACGCCTGCTTCAATTTCGGCGCGAGCGATGCCAAGTTGGTTTGCAGTGCGCGTGACTTCTTCCACGCGCGCACGCAACTCGTGCTCGACGGTCCCTTGTGCCGCGCGCTCGTTTTCCATCAGCCATTGCGACAAGGAGAAGCCCGCGACGCCGGCCGCTCCGATCATGACGAACAGGACGATGAACGGAGCGCGGCTCTTCTTGCGACCATTGGGCGATTGGGCGCGGGCGGCCAGCTCCCGGGCAATGGAGAACCTGAGCTGCAAAAGTGACGCCGACAAGGTGGCCGTCGCGGCGATAATGGCTGCGAGAATTGAATCTGACATGGTGTTCCCTTTCGAGCGTAACGGTAGCACGAGCGGATGAGCCGGGGTCGACGCGCCGGCGCGACAGAAGCCGAATTTGCGATTGCGGTCACAGGGGCGGGACCATGGGCTCGAGCGCGTGTCGCCCCTTTGCGACGAGCCGTGCGAGAATGTGTTTTTGGACGGGCGTGAATGTTCAAGCGATGCAGCGAATGAAGAGCGGGGACGCGCGTTATGTCGGCGTGCGCCTGGCGGATATCCGTCTCGAGCGGGAAGGACGGACGGTCCTGGAGAATGTGAGCTGGACGATCCGTCCCGGGGAGCGTTGGGTTCTGGCCGGTGGCAACGGAGCCGGCAAAACACAGCTGTTGAAACTGATCGCCGGCGCGGTCTGGCCGACTCCGACCGGACGCGAGGTGCGTCGCTATGCCTGGCGTCGCGAGCTGTGGCCGGGTCCGTTCGAGGTCCAGGATGAGATCGCCTATGTTGGGCCGGAGCGGCAGGACAAGTATGAGCGCTATGGCTGGAATCATACGGTGGAGCAGGTCGTCGGCACCGGCTTGTACCGCACGGACATTCCTCTGAATCCCATCGACTCGGGCGATCGCCGCCGCATCGACGCGTTGTTGGGGCGCCTCGCCATCCGACAGTTGGCACGGCGGCACTTCCTCACGCTTTCCTACGGCGAGCGGCGCCTGGTGCTGCTCGCCCGGGCCCTGGCATCGGCCCCGAAACTGTTGCTGTTGGATGAGCTGTTGAACGGCCTGGACGAAATCAACCATGGGCGCGCCCTGCGATGGCTGGAACGGACCGCGCGATCGCGCCTGCCATGGATACTGGCCTCGCATCGTGTGGAGGACATTCCGGCGAGCGCCACTCACGCGCTGGTGTTGGAAAGGGGGCGCGTCGTCTACCGCGGCAGGTTGCGTCGCGCGCCACTCGAGCGCTGGCTCAATGCAGTGCATGATGAAGTCAGCCAGCCAGCCTCCCTCGGCACTACCCGGCGCCGCGAGCGGCACTCGTTTCTCGTTCGGTTGACGAACGCTCATGTCTACCTGGACGAGCACCCCGCGCTGAAAGGTATTTCCCTCGAAGTCCGTCCGGGTGAATGCTGGGTCGTGCACGGGCGCAATGGTTCGGGAAAGACCACCCTGCTACGCACGCTGTATGGCGATCATGGCGTAGCGATCGGTGGCCGGATCGAGCGTGTTGGCATCGAGCCCGGAGTGCCGCTCGAGCTGTTCAAGCGGCGCGTGGGACTCGTGGCTCCGCACCTGCAGGCGGATCACCCGCAGCATCTGGCCGTCGCCGAGGTCGTGCAATCGGGCCGGCATTCGAGCATCGGACTGAATGACCCGGCCACCGCTGCCGATCGTGCCGCCGCGCGTCGCTCGCTTGCGTTCGTCGGTCTCACCGATCTCGCGAAGAGAACGCTGCGCGAGCTGTCATATGGGCAGCTTCGTCGTGTACTGTTCGCCCGCGCGTGGGTGAGTCATCCTGATCTGCTTCTACTGGATGAGCCGTTCTCGGGAGTAGATGGTCCGACACGTCGGGCTCTCAGGGGTCAGGTGGAGGCCATGGTCGCCGATGGCGCGGCTGTGGTGATGACGACTCACCACCGGCCGGAATGGCCCGACTGCGTCACTCACGAGCTCGAGCTGGCGGGCGGAGAAGCGAGGTATTGTGGGCCGGTGCGGTCACTGAGGCGTGAGCGCCGCAAAGCGTAGCGTCGACGAGGTTTGCGTTTAGTGAGAGGGTTTGGGAAGTACATCGTTCTGGTGATGGCCGTGCTTGCGGTAGTGGTCATCGCGCGCGAGCCGATGTTCTGGAAGCGCTACTTCCTGGCCGTGACCGGAAACTCTGCCCCGTCGTGGCCGCTCTATCAGCCGCGGGAACGTATTGCAGGTGGCGATCAACCACCGCCGCCACGGGTCGCTCCCGAGGTGGAGGCGCTGGACGCCAAAGCGCTGGCCGACGCGGCGAAATATGCGGGGGACCGGGATTCGGACGCGCTGATCGTGACTCGTCACGAACACATTGTCTTCGAGAAGTACTGGCATGGCACTGGATTCGACACGGTGACGGACGGACAATCGTTCGCGCGTGTCGTGGTGGCGTTGGCTGCGGGGGCCGC
>DAITMW010000252.1:0-11177 GCA_036834945.1 Steroidobacteraceae bacterium | reverse complement strand
CACGACGTCATCGAGGATACCCCGACGCCCAAGGACCAGCTCGCGGCGCGCTTCGGAGCGGACGTCGCTGAGCTCGTCGACGGCGTCACCAAACTCGATCAGATCAAGTTCAAGAGCCGCGAGGAAGCGCAGGCGGAGTCGTTCCGCAAGATGCTGCTCGCGATGGTGCGTGATCTGCGGGTCATTCTCGTGAAACTCGCCGACCGGACGCACAACATGCGAACGATCGAGGCAATGGCGCCGGCCCGGCGGCGTGCCATTGCGCGTGAGACTCTCGAGATCTACGCGCCCATCGCGGAGCGGCTCGGTCTCTACAACATGAAGCTGGAACTCGAGGACCTCGGTTTCCAGGCCTTGTATCCCCGGCGCTACCTGGTTCTCGAGCGCGCGCTCAAAAAAGCACGCGGGAATCAGAAGGAATTCCTGAAGAAGATCGAGCAGCAGCTCAATGCGGCGCTGTTGAAGAATGGTATCCCGGCCCGCGTCGAGACCCGGGAGAAACATCTCTACAGCATCTACAACAAGATGCGCCGCAAGCGCGCGATACTCAACGATATCGTCGATGTTTACGGCATCCGCGTCATCGTCGACAAGCCGGACACCTGCTATCGCACGCTCGGTATCGTGCACGCGGTGTTCAAGCCGATGCCGGGCCGCTTCAAGGACTACATCGCGATTCCGCGCGTCAACGGATACCAGTCGCTGCACACGACGCTGTTTGGTCCGAATGGTGTGCCGATCGAGGTGCAGATCCGCACGGAAGACATGCATCGTGTGGCGGAAGCAGGCATCGCCGCGCATTGGAAGTACAAGTCGGGCGAGGCTTCGGCCGACTCCATGCAACAGGTACGCACCCGCGAATGGCTTTCGAATCTCGTCGAGCTGCAGGAGGACGGCACCTCCGAGGAATTTCTCGAGAGTGTCAAAGTCGACCTCTTCCCCGACAAGGTGTACGTGTTCACCCCGAAGGGCACGATTCTCCGTCTGCCGAGCGGCGCGACGGTGGTGGACTTCGCCTACTCGGTGCACACCGATATCGGCAATCGTTGTGTGGCGGCCAAAGTCGATCGTCGCCTGACGCCGTTGCGCACGGTACTGCGCAACGGCCAGACCGTTGAGATCATCACCGCCAAAGGCGCGATGCCCAATCCTTCGTGGGTGAACTTCGTCGTTACCGCGAAAGCGCGCAACGCGATCCGGCACTACCTGAAGAGCCTGCGCCGGACGGAAGCGATTGCCCTGGGCCAGCGGCTTCTCAACCAGGCGCTCGGGGAATTCCGGGTGTCGTTGGACGACGTGAGTCCTGACATGCAGCGCGCCGCCCTCGGCGAGCTCGGGATGAAGGATCTCGACGAGCTGTACGAAAAGATCGGCCTCGGCGAGCGGCTCGCGCCGTTGGTGGCGCGCCGCCTCCTGCCCAGTGGGCAAGGTCAGGGGCAGCCGGGTATCCAGGGTGTCGACAGCGAAGAGGGCAGTGCGATCACGGCACCGGCACCTCTCGCGATCGCGGGCACCGAAGGCCTGCTGGTCACCTATGCCCGCTGTTGCTTCCCGATTCCTTACGATCCTATTTTCGCCTTCCTGTCCACGGGCCGCGGGGTCGTCATCCACCGTGAGAACTGCGTGAATGTGGAGGACTACCGCAAGCATCCGGAGAAGTGGCTGCCGGTCAGCTGGCAGACCAGTCCCGACCGCGAGTTCAGCTCCGAGATCCGCGTGTACGTCGCGAACCGTACCGGCGTGCTCGCGGCCGTCGCGGCAGCCATCGCGAGCACCGAAACCAACATCGACCACGTCTCGATCGATGAGCAGGACAGCGATGCCTCCATCCTGACCTTCGAGCTGCGCGTTCGCGATCGCAAGCACCTGGCCCACATCGTTCGTGTCATCCGGCGTATGCCCGACGTCACGCGTGTCACACGGACGATCGCCGCGCACGCGCATATTCGCAGTGTGCGTGGTGAGCCGGTCCGTGGCGAGCAGGAAGCCGACGGCTCCGATCAGACTGATGAGAATCCCGAATAATCCCTGTTGAGGACGCATGACATGAGCCGCCAGACGATCCACACCAGCAACGCTCCGCAGGCCATCGGCCCCTACTCCCAGGCGGTCCGCGCCGGCGATACGGTGTATCTGTCGGGCCAGATTCCGCTGGACCCCGCGACCATGCAGCTGGTTTCCGGCGATATCGAGGCCGAAGTCCACCAGGTCTTCAAAAACCTCAAAGCCGTCGCCGAAGCGGCAGGCGGCTCGCTGGCCAACGCGGTCAAGGTGAATGTCTTCCTCACCGATCTCGGGCATTTCGCCAAGGTCAACGAGATCATGGCGACCTACTGCACTCAGCCCTTCCCGGCACGTGCCGCTGTCGGCGTGGCGCAGCTACCGCGCGGCGCGCGAGTCGAGATCGAATGCGTTCTGTATCTTGGCTGAAGCCGTCGCCAAGCGTGTTGTGAGCACACCGCGGGAGCAGCGGCCGATCACAGCCTTGCGCGGTGTCGGTGAGGCTCTCGCGGAGAAGCTGCAGCGCCTTGGCGTCACGCAGGTGCAGGACCTGTTGTTCGTTCTGCCCCTGCGTTATGAGGATCGAACGCGGGTGTGGCAGATCGGCTCGCTCACGCCGGGTCTACGGGCCGCGGTGGAGGGTGAGATCCAACTCACCGAGGTCACCTATCGTCGCCGGCGTCAGTTGCTGTGCCGGATCTCGGACGGCTCGGGCTTCCTGACACTGCGATTTTTCTACTTCTCGGCGGCACAGCAGAACGGGCTCGCCCGCGGCCAGCGGATACGTTGTTTCGGTGAGGTTCGGCGTGGCCCCTTCGGGCTCGAGATCGTTCATCCGGAGTATCGTCGTGTACGCGCGGAGGACCCAGAGTCCGAGGCGCTCGAAGAGACGCTTACGCCGGTGTATCCGCTTACGGAAGGCGTGCCGCAGGGCCGGTTGCGCGCTTTGATCAGCGAAGCTCTCCGCGAGCTCGAGACTTCTGGCGTACGCGATTGGATCCCCCCTCATGTGATCGCGCCATTGGGCCTTCCTTCGTTGAAGGACGCGATCACCTACATGCATCGTCCGCCGCGGGAGGCGGAGTTGGACCAACTGGCCGCCGGACGGCATCCGGCGCAACGACGGCTGGCGTTCGAAGAGCTGCTGGCCCATCACCTCAGCCTCAAGCTCCTGAAACGCGCGGCCAAGACGGATCCCGCGCCCGCGCTACAGGACGCCGAAGGATTGGAGGCGCGGTTCATCCAGGCGCTGCCGTTCAAGCTGACCAACGCGCAACGCCGGGCGCTGGTGGATGTTGACGCTGATCTGCGAGAGCAGCTGCCGATGGTCCGGCTGGTGCAGGGCGATGTGGGTTGCGGGAAAACGGTGGTCGCCGCGGCGGCCGCGGCACGCGCGGCCGGTAGCGGGCTGCAGGCCGCCCTGATGGCACCGACTGAATTGTTGGCTGAGCAACACTGGCGCAACTTCCGCGACTGGTTCAAGCCGCTCGGGCTGACGGTGGCCCTGCTATCCGGATCACAGCCTGCCCGCACGCGGCGCAGCGCTTTCGAGGCGATCGCATCGGGTGAGATCCGCGTGGTCGTCGGGACACACGCACTTTTCCAGGAGGGTGTTGATTTCGCCAATCTGGCCCTCGTCATTGTCGACGAGCAGCATCGCTTTGGCGTGCAGCAGCGTCTGCGGCTCCAGGAGAAAGGGCAGAAGAACGGGCGGATCCCACACCAGCTGATCATGACGGCGACCCCGATTCCGCGCACGCTGGCCATGACCGCGTACGCCGATCTGGATATCTCCGTCATCGACGAGCTGCCACCCGGTCGCACTCCGATCAGTACCGTCGTCGTCCCCGAACAGCGGCGCGACGAGGTGGTCATGAGGATCGTGCAGGCCTGCAAGGCCGGCCGCCAGGCCTACTGGGTCTGCCCGCTCATCGAGGAGTCGGAGGAGCTTCGTTCCCAGGCAGCGGAGGAAACCGCCGCGGCGCTCGCGGAGGCGCTGCCGGGAGTGCGCGTGGGCCTGGTACACGGGCGCATGCCGTCGGCAAAGAAAGACGAGGCGATGCTGGCCTTCAAGGAAGGCAAGATCCAACTTCTGGTCGCCACGACCGTGATCGAGGTCGGGGTGGACGTACCCAACGCGACGCTCATGGCCATTGAGAATGCCGAACGCATGGGCCTCGCGCAATTGCATCAGCTTCGCGGCCGGGTGGGACGTGGGTCCGAGGCGAGCACCTGCGTGCTGTTATATCGTGCGCCGCTGTCGCAGCTGGCGCGCGAGCGCCTGAAGGTGATCCGTGAGACCAACGACGGCTTTGAGATCGCACGGCGCGACCTGGAACTGCGCGGTCCGGGCGAGTTGCTCGGGACACGCCAGACCGGTCTCGCGCAACTACGCGTCGCCGACCTCATGCGCGATGCCGACCTGCTGCCGCGCGTGCAGGAGACGGCAGACCTGCTGCTTGGCTCCCACACAGCTCCCCCGACAGATAGTATTGCCGCACTCGCGGCCCGGTGGATCGGGTCGGGAGAGCGTTATGGACGCGTGGGGTAGATGAATGGCCGCGGTCGCACCACAACTTCCGCTCGATGAGCTACGGCCTCGGGAAGCTCCGTTCTTATATCGCGTGCAGCGGCGGATCGAGGAGTACGCGCTGCTGGCCCGCCTCGATCGTCCCATCGGCACGTGGCTTCTCCTGTGGCCGGCGTTGTGGGCTTTGTGGATTGCCGGCGGCGGGCGGCCGCACCCGAAGGTCCTGCTGGTCTTCATAGCCGGCACTTTCGTCATGCGCGCGGCCGGGTGTGTCATCAACGACTTTGCCGACCGCAACATCGACCCGCACGTGAGGCGGACCCGGGATCGTCCTCTCGCCGCGCGCCGCGTATCGCCGCGCGAAGCGCTCTACCTGTTTGTCTTCCTGATCGCGATCGCTCTGTACCTCGTTACACGCCTGGATGCTCTGACCATCAAATTGGCGTTCATCGGTGCCGCGTTGACGGTGTCTTATCCCTTCGTCAAGCGCTTCTTCCCGATGCCGCAGCTGTACCTCGGAATCTCCTTCGGTGGCTGGAGCGTGCCGATGGCTTTCGCGGCGGAGCGTGGGGCCGTGCCGCGCGTGGCCTGGGTTCTATATATCGCTGCCGTCATGTGGGCCGCGATCTACGACACGATGTATGCGATGGTCGATCGTGAGGACGATCTGAAGGTCGGTGTGAAGTCGAGTGCCATCCTGTTCGCCGACATGGACAAGCTGTTGATCGGCGTCATGCAGGCGATGATGCTGTTCGCCCTGGTGCTCGCCGGCCGCACCATGCAATTCGGTAAATGGTATGACGCGGGGATCGTCGCCGCGGGTGTGCTGTTCCTGTACCAGCAGTGGCTGATCCGCAAGCGCGAGCCCGCGGGCTGCCTGAAGGCTTTCTTGAACAACAACTATGTCGGCATGGTGATCTTCGTCGGCATCCTGCTGCAGTACCTCTACGGAAACTGAAGGGGTGTGACCAAGAATCAACCCTTCCTGACACGGCTGCGCTTCGCGCTGGCGGGTCTCGGGCATGCGGTGCGTGTCGAGCGCAGCGTCAGAATCCAGGTCGGCGTTTTCGCCCTCGTGATCGTGGCGATGTTGATCTTGCGGCCCGGCCCGGCCTGGTGGGCCTTGGTGTTGCTCGCGAGCGCCGGGGTGCTGGCCGCCGAGCTCCTCAATACCGCGGTGGAGCACCTTGCGGATCACCTGCACCCTGAGATCCACCCCAGCATCCGGATCGTGAAGGACTGCGCGGCGGCTTCGGTACTCGTGGCAGTGCTGGGTGCGATCGCCGTCGGGGTGGCTCTCGTGGTCCATCTTCTGCTCAAAAAATAACCAATTGTCAACTATGCGCGAGCTTATCCGTTGACATTGGCTCGCCGGCCCCGGAACATCGGCGCGCCGCACCACAGAACAATCTGGGAAATCGCCGCCTATGACCTCCGCATCTCTTGGAACGATCCGTCACGACTGGACGCTGGCCGAGGTCGAATCGCTCTTCGCGCTGCCCTTCATGGATCTCCTGTTCCACGCGCAGCGGGTTCACCGCGCGAATCACGAGCCGAACACGGTGCAGACGAGCACCCTGCTGTCCATTAAGACCGGGGCGTGTCCCGAGGACTGCGCGTATTGCCCCCAGAGCGCGCGCTACGACACCGGGCTCGAGCGGGAAACCCTTATGGAGGTCGCCGCGGTCCGCGAGAGCGCGGAGCGCGCCAAGGCAGCCGGGGCTACTCGCTTTTGCATGGGCGCTGCATATCGTTCCCCGAAGGGGAAAGACATTGCGGTGGTTGCACAGATGATCCGCGAGGTGCGAGCGCTCGGACTCGAGACTTGCGCGACTCTCGGCATGCTGACTCCGGAGCAGGCGCACGAGCTCAAGGACGCGGGACTCGATTACTACAACCACAATCTGGACACCTCGCCGGAGTATTACGGCGAGATCATCACGACACGAACCTACCAGGATCGGCTCGATACCCTCGAGGCAGTCCGCGATGCGGGCATGAAGGTGTGTTGTGGCGGTATCGTCGGGATGGGCGAGTCATCCACCGATCGTGCGAGCCTGCTGCTGACACTGGCCAATTTGCCTGAGCACCCGGAAAGCGTGCCGATCAACCAGCTCGTGCGGGTCGCCGGTACCCCGCTCGCGGGAGCGGCTGATGTCGATTCGTTTGAGTTCGTGCGCACGATCGCGGTCGCGCGTCTGTTGATGCCGCGGTCGCATGTGCGGTTGTCCGCGGGGCGGCAGGCCATGAGCGATGAGATGCAGGCGCTGTGCTTTCTGGCCGGCGCCAACTCCATCTTCTACGGTGAGAAGCTGTTGACGACCGGCAATCCGGATATGGAGCGTGATCGCCAGTTGTTCGCGCGGTTGGGATTGAAGCCGGAGCAACTGCCGGCGGACCCTGAAACGGCCAGCTGCGGTGGGAGCGAGCGCATCGCACATGAAGAAACCGTCGCTTGACAACGTACTCGCCGGGCTCGAGCAGCAGCACCTGATCCGTCGCCGTACGACGATCGATGGTTTTGTCGAGCACGGTAACCGGCTAGTCACGGCTTCGGACGGGCGAACGCTCGTCGATTTCAGCAGCAATGATTACCTGGGCCTGGCTCATCACCCTGCGGTAGCCGCGGCGATGAGTGAGTGCGCGAGCCGTACGGGCGCGGGTAGCGGAGCCTCGCATCTCGTTACGGGTCACGGCATCGAGCACGAGCGTCTCGAAGAGGAGCTGGCGGCCTTCACCGGTCGCGAGCGCGCGCTGTTGTTTTCGACGGGCTACATGGCGAACGTCGGGGTCATCGCGGCTCTTGCTGACCGGGGCGAGTTGGTCCTGTTGGATCGACTCAGTCACGCTTCGATCATCGACGGTGTGCTGTTATCGGGCGCACGCTTCAAGCGGTACGCTCACGCGGATGCCGCCGCGGCCGAGCGGATTCTTGACGAGAACTCGCAAGAGAGCGTGCTCGTAGCGACAGACGGCGTGTTCAGCATGGACGGTGATATTGCTCCCCTTGCGCGGCTGGCGAAGATAGCGCGGGCTCACAAGGCCTGGCTCGTTGTCGACGATGCTCATGGGATCGGTGTGTTGGGCGCCAACGGCCGTGGCGCGTCGGCGGAACTGGGTGCTGACGAGGTTCCCGTGTTGGTTGGAACGCTCGGCAAGGCGTTCGGGTCATTCGGGGCGTTTGTGGCGGGGTCGCGTGACCTCATCGAATTTCTGATCCAGAAGGCCCGCTCGTACATCTATACCACCGCGCTGCCCCAGCCTGTCGCGGCGGCGACGCGTAAGGCTCTGGCGATCGCGCAGCGGGAATCGTGGCGCCGCGAGAGGGTGCTCGCGTTAACCGCGCGGTTTCGGAAAGGCGCGCGCGAAGCCGGGCTCCCGCTGCTCGATTCCAATACACCGATCCAGCCGGTGGTGCTGGGAAGCTCCGCAGCCGTTCTGCAGGCGCAAGGAGAGTTGCTCGAGGCGGGTTTCAGGGTTGTGGCGATTCGCGCTCCCACAGTACCGAAGGGGAGCGAGCGTCTTCGGGTTACGCTGTCAGCGGCGCACACGGAGGACCAGGTGGATGCGCTCGTCGGGAGGCTGGCGCGGATTGAGAAGGCCAAAGAGATCAAGAGTTGTGCCGAATGAGTGATCTTTACGTAGAGACGCACGGGCGGGGTCCCGACCTGGTGCTCCTTCACGGGTGGGGGCTGAATCTGCGGGTCTGGGACGGCCTGACGCGCGAGTTGTCGAGCTCGTTCCGGGTGATCGCCGTGGACCTGCCGGGTCACGGGCGCAGCGCATGGAATCCGAAGGCGCGTACACCCGCAGAGCAGGCCTGGCAGGTGCATGCCACGCTCGCTTCGATATCGGACCGGTATTCGCTGTTAGGTTGGTCGATGGGCGGGCAGATCGCGATCGACCTCGCGGCCGCCATGCCTGGAAGTGTCGATCGCCTCGTGCTGGTGGCCACGACACCGCGGTTCGCAGCCAGCGCTGATTGGGCTTACGGGATGCCGGAGACGTCGCTGGAGAAGCTGGCGACCCAACTACGCACGAATTACAAGCGTACGGTCAGCGAATTTCTCGAGCTCCAGGTGCGTGGCAGCGCCGCCAGCGACAAGGTACTCGCGGAATTGCATGCCTCATTGTTCTCCCATGGTGAGGCGCATCCCAAGGCGTTGGTGGCCGGCCTCAACACCCTCAAGAACAGCGATTTGCGTTCGATGTTGCCCCTGGTTCGCGCGCCGACGCTGGTGATTGCGGGTCAGTATGATCGCGTCACACTGCCAGCGGCCTCGCAAGCCCTTGCGCACGCTCTTCCCAACGCACGGTATGTTGAGTTTCGTCGTGCGGCTCACGCGCCATTCTTGTCCCATACGGCCGAGTTTGCCTCGATGGTGAGCGCGTTTCTGCGCGGGGACGCCGCTGCGCCGGCTGGGACTGCATTGCGCGAGGCGTCGTGAATCCCGACGAGTCCGAGGCCTTCCGTCTTCATCGACCGGAGGTGAGGGCATCGTTCGATCGCGCCAGCGCGACCTATGAAGCGGCAGCGGTGTTGCAAGCCCGGGTTGCGGAGGAGCTGTTGAGTCGCCTGGAGCCGTTCAACTTCAAGCCGGCGGTCGTGGTGGACCTGGGTGCGGGCACTGGCCGTATGACGGGTGAATTGAAGAAGCGGTATCGCCGCGCGTTGGTCGTCGCGCTCGATCTGGCGCCGGGGATGCTTCACGAGGCACGACACCACCAGCAACTGTTTCGTCGGTTCGAGCGCGTCTGCGCAGACGCGATGCGGTTGCCTCTCGCCGATGCCAGTGTCGATGTCGTCGTCAGCAGCCTGATGTTGCAGTGGTGCGATCCGCCGGACCAGGCGTTTGCCGAGATCCGGCGGGTGTTGAAGCCAGACGGCTTCGTTGCCTTCAGTACGTTCGGGCCGGATACGCTGCGGGAGCTGCGTAGCGCCTGGGCTGAGGCGGACGGCGCGGAGCAAGCCTACAGCCATGTCAACCATTTCACGGACATGCACGACGTGGGTGACGCGGTGGTGCGCGCGGGCCTATCGGAGCCGGTGTTGGATGTCGATCGCATGCAGCTGACCTATCCCGATGCGACGGCGTTGATGCGGGACTTGAAAGCCATCGGGGCGCACAACATGACGGCTGGCCGTCCCCGGGGACTCGTCGGGCGTGGGCGGATGAAGCGCATGCAGCAGGCCTACGAGGAGTTTCGGCGGGACGGTCGACTGCCGGCCACTTATGAAGTGGTCTACGGAGTGGCTTGGGGTGCCGCGGGTCGCCCGGCGAGTGCGATGGTCGGCGGTGAAGCTCGTATCGCGCCCGGAGCCATCCGGCGGCGGGGTGATCGATGAGCATGAGGGGGGTCTTCATCACGGGAACCGACACGGAGGTCGGGAAGACTGTGGTTGCGACCGGCCTGGTTCGGGGGCTCGTTGCAAAGGGGCTTCGCGTGGCGGTGATGAAGCCTGTGGCCTCAGGAGCTCAGCAAACGAGTGAGGGTCTGCGAAATGAAGACGCCCTGGCGCTCCTGGCGGCGTCCAATGTCCCCTTGTCCTACGAGCAGGTGAACCCTTTTTGCTTCGAACCGGCAGTTTCTCCGCATATCGCAGCAGATGACGCCGGAATTCGGGTCGATCTGGCCCAGATCCGGCGCCATTTCGAGGCTCTGGCGACGGACGCCGATTGGATCGTCGCCGAAGGGGCGGGAGGCTGGTTGGCGCCGATTGGCGCGGCCACGAGCGTTCGCGATCTCGCGCTGACGCTCCACCTGCCCGTGCTGATGGTGGTCGGGCTGCGCCTCGGGTGCATCAACCACGCGCTGCTGACGAAGCTGGCCATCGAGGCGCATGGAGCGCAGTTCGCGGGCTGGATCGCGAACACGATTGACCCGGCGATGATGCGGCGCGCGGAAAATCTGGAGACGCTGATCAGGCTCATCGGCGAGCCGCCGCTCGCGATCGTGCCCCGCCTTGCGGCCGACGCGTTGCCGCTAGCGTTGACCGACGCCGCGGCGGAGCTGCTCGCGTCTGCTAAATGAGGTGTTTCGAGGCAGGGCTACGCGGTGTTTCAAGCCGCACTGGCCACTGCGCAGTCCGCGGAACAGTTTGCGCCGCCCTCCCCGGCAGTGGCCGGGAACAACGCCGGCGCTTTCCGCTTGATGGATAATGACGCTACCATTGTGAATTTAGCCGTGACCGCTGCCATTCGATGATCGCTTTGGCTAACGCGAACGCAGGGCCCGGGCCGCTGCGCATCGAGATCTGCCCCAACTGCTCGCTGAGCGTGCGGGGTGCGGCGATGTTTTTTGGGAGCCTGTGCTTCGTATCCTTCTCCATCGCCGGCATGCTGGCCATCCAGGGATTCTGGCCCATCCTGCCATTCGCGGGCCTGGAAATGCTGGGTCTCGGATGGGCTTTGCGAGTGAGCCTGCAGCGCCGCTTTCACCGTCAGACGATCACCGTCACGGACGCGGACGTGAGCGTGGAGTCGCGTGATCGGATCAATTGCTCACAAGTCGTGTTCCCCCGTCATTGGGCGCAGGTTAAACTTCGCCGCCCCGCGTCGCGGCTACACCCGAGCCGGCTCACGATCGAGTCGCACGGCCGTCAGTGCGAGCTGGGCAGCTTCCTTACGGAGGCGGAGCGGCGAGG
>DAITMW010000251.1:0-11186 GCA_036834945.1 Steroidobacteraceae bacterium | reverse complement strand
GGCCCGAACTGCTCTTCGGTCACGACGCGCAGAGTGAGCTTCGGATTGACCACAATGGCCGGGCGCACGAAGTTGCCGCCTTTCATGTCCCCGCCCGGCAGCTCACCGAATTCCAGCACCGTCGCACCGGATTCCTTGGCCTCCTTGATGAGCCCCTCGACGAAGGTCTTCTGCACGGGCGAGTGCAGCGGACCCATTGTCGTACCCTTGTCGAGACCATACCCCAGCTTGACCTTCTCCAGGCGCGCGGACAGCCCCTTGACCACCTCGTCGACACGCGACTGGTGCACGAACAGACGCTTGGCGTTCATGCAGATCTGACCTGTGGTGTCGTAGATCGCCGCGAACAGGCGATCCAGGTGCACGTCATCGAGGATCGCATCCTTCAATACGATGGCCGCATCGTTGCCACCGAGCTCGAGGGTCACGCGGGTGAGGCTCTGGGAGGCCAGCTCCATCATCTTCTTGCCGCCGTTGACGGAGCCCGTGAAACAAACCTTGGCCACGTCGGGGTTGCGGATCAACGCGCTCATGTTGGCATCCGGGCCCGTGACGACATTGAGGACACCCGGCGGCAGCTGTTTGGCAATGCGCTCCACGATACGCGTCGTGGCCAGGGGCGCCGTCAGGGGCGGCTTCACGATGACGGTATTGCCGGCCAGGAGTGCGTGCGGTAGCGCCGCCCCTAGGATGGCGACCGGCCAATTGAAAGGAACAATGATGCTGACCACCCCCAGCGGCTGGTAGGCCACCGTGGTTTGCACCGGAATCGCACCGGCAACAGGAGGCAGCACCTTCGCTGCGTTGACTTCGTCGGCATGGTGCAGAGCCAGCTTCCACCGCAGCTCCAGCACCAGCGAATCGACCCAGGCCTCGAAACGGATCTTGCCGTTCTCCTGGGACAGGATGGCCGCGTCGTCATCGCGGTTCTCGGCGATGCCTCCGAGGGCTGCCATCATCTTCTCGGCGCGCTGCTGCGGCGAAAGGGCGGCCCAGGCAGGATAGGCGGCTTTCGCGGCGGCGACGGCATCGCTCACATCCTGCGTGGTGGCCGCGGCAGCATAACCAACGACAACACCCGGCTTGGCGGGATCGGCGATCGCCATCTTTTCCGCGGTCTGACGCTCCTTGCCTCCGATGAACAAGGCCGTGGTGACTGAATCTGTCATGGATCGCTACCTCTTGAAATCGATAATGGTCGGACTTGTCGGCGATGGCCGATCATTGTGGCACGTTGCCCGGATTTCCGGCACTTTCGGCACCGGCGACCACGTTGTGGAGAGGGCGATGCCGGATACGACGGCCGGGGCTTTGTGCCGCACGCGGATGGCCTGACCGCCAGTCTTGGCGCAGCCGCTCCAACGTCACTAGGTTCTTTCGCTGCGTACGAAGCGCAGGGCATCATCCGCCAGCTTGCGCAAAAGCCGCGCCAGCTCGGCAACCTCCTGCTTGTCCCACTCCGCCAGCAGCGATGTCATGATCTTCTCACGTGCCCCATCCAGAGCAGTCGTCATCGTTCGGCCCTTGCGGGTGATCGTAACTTCCTTGATTCGCGCATCGACTGCGTTGGCCTGCCGGGTGACGAGCCCGAGCTCCTCGAGCTTCGTCACCTGCCGACTGACAGTCGTGTAATCCCGTCCACAAAGCTCCGCGAGCTCACCGATCGCCAGCGGCCCTCTACGCTCCACCCGCGCGAGCAAAGGAAACAGCGCACGATCGAGATCGACACCGGCCATCTCGATGAGCGCCGCGTCCGGCTGAGGTCTGTTGAGGACCCCGGTAATATCGAGAAGCGCCTCGCGCAACTGGAATATTTCTTTCTTCAACCGCCGTTCTCCACGTCGACACGAGCCATCTAGCGCACCTCCCTAATGAGTGCAATATGCACATATATCGCCGCATAATGCGGTATTCTCAGGGTGGCCGAATACTGCCGTCAGACTGGGATGAGCCCACATGTGCTGTACAGCGGTCGGCGGCACATGAGGAAAAAGGGGATTGCTGGGGAGGAATCAATGGGGTAAATAGGCCGGGCCGAGGCGCTCCAAGCGCTGCTTCCCTGAAATATCACCCGGTTCTACGAGTCAACAGCCATGGACACTCTGGACACTCACCCGCATGATTTCTCAGCCACAGAGTGGCCCTTCGACGATCCGCCCAATGTCGTTGCCATCAGCACGAGGCCGGTTGTTGAGAACGCTCACCCGGTCCTACTCGTTACCCACGATGCTGACGGCGGCTGGCAGGTTCTTTGCGGCACGACCAACGAGCCCACCGAAGGCCGCGTTGTGTGTCTCGGGTGCGCGTTCGAACTGGATCGCAGCATAGGCCAGCTCGCCGGGTTGCCCCGGGGCTGGCGAGCCTGGCGAGATTCTCCCACCGACCCTTGGCACCGAGAGGCAAGGGACTCCGAGGTTTAGATATCACCTCGCACTGAATCCAGAGAATTTCGCGCGCAAAACACTGCGCGACTTCAGCGTGGGAACTCGGCGTCTGCTTAGTTCGTGCGAAACACCGACGTCAGGTCGGGCGCATCGATCGCACGCTCAAACCACGTCTGGAGCGACATCAAGTCCGCCGACCAGATACGCTCGCGGTCACGAGCCGAAACACCGCCGAAGCGCTTCTCTAGCAAGCGGGCGAGTGCGCTGGCCTGTCCCTCCGCGCGACCCTGTTGGAGTCCATCAGAGCGACCCTTCGCGACGCCCTCATCGAAATGTTTCTGTCCAAACCGCGTCATGATTTCTTTCTCCCGCTCCGGAACCAGCCGCCGCAACGCACACCGAATCTGCTCGTCGCTCACCGCAGCCGGTCCCTTGTCAATATAAGTCAGGATCAGGGCGATATCCACGACGTCCAGAGAGCGTGCTTCCGCCAGGATGATATCCAAGCGCGTCACCAGCTTCCGGCGTACCGAATATTTTAGAGCCTTGAGAAACGCCCGCAAGCGCACCTGTGCCGACAATGACCCATCGTCAATCCGGGCGAGATCAACTAGCGCATGGCGAAATGATGGCAAGTACTGACGAATCGATGCCGGTACTTCGCCAAACAAGTCGAGAAACTCACAGGAGATCTTCCACCCCCTCGGCCCATGGTGCGCGAGCAATGGCAGCACAGGCGGCAAGGGTAACTGTTTGTTCTGCTCGTACCAGCGTACCAGGATCCGCACGACGTAGCGAAGCAACTGCAGGCGTGCAAGCGAGTCCGGCGCGCTCTTGTGCTCGATGAGCACATATGCAAACGCGACGGCATTGCCAGTTCGCAACCGGACCCGAAAGAGCAGATCAGATTGGTGTTGCGCCAGCTTCTCGTCGACAAACGAGCTTTCCACGCGCTCGGGTGGCTCTGGCCCCATTACTTCCGCCACCTCCGGGGGCAAATGCTCGCGCAGAAACGTCCCGGCGGATTCCGCGTCACCCAATACCTTTCTGAAGAAGGCATCGTGAATGTTCGCGGCCGGTTTTGGCATTTCTCCACGTTGAGAGCGGTCACCGAAGCGGTGAGCCGTTATTCAAACATGAAGTCGCCAGGGAAGTAAGGCTCTATATCTGAGAAAAACAGGCAATTATTCAACATCGTGCGTGCGCTCGAGGCACGCGTCAAACAGCGTCAGATCTCCCGCGGCTCACCCACCATCGCGCAATCCATACTCGACGGCATTGCTGATGGAAGACACTGTTGGGAGATCCTCTAAACTAGGCGGATACGGCGGCATCACCAGACAACCGCGGCACGCCCATTCCATTGTGCTCGGCCGAATGACGCGCCGGCTCGAGGCCCTGGCGAGGCCCGATGTGTTTGCCAAAGGTGGCGCGGAGCAGGCGCCTGGGCTCACGACCCCGCCTCTCTCTGACGCCGTCCTTTTGGCGGCGCCCCACCGACGCAATATTTCGCGCGCAACGCCGGCCGCGCATGAGTCGCGCCGAAATGGACACCCGCACGCAATCCATTAGTTCCCCCACACTAAGTGGCGGCAAAATAAGGAGCTGAGGACCAATGCGAGGAAGGGGGAATGCGCAAGAGCGGTGCACTGTCCAAATATGCCCTGATACTGGCCGGTGCTTGCCTGCCCATGGTCTGGCTGGGCCTTCCGGCCATGCTCGCGCAAGGCGCGGAGTCGGTGCACCTCACGCCGGAGCCGGCGAGCGCCCCCGCTTCAGGGCCGGCGAGCGCCGCCCATGAACCGCTCGACGCTCTGGCCACGAATTACTGCGAAAAGTGCCACAACACCACGGATTGGGCCGGAAGTCTGGCCATGGACTCCCTGGACCTGGCCCACACCGACCAGGATCCCGAAGTCTGGGAAAAAGCCATCGTCAAACTGCGCGGCCGCCTGATGCCCCCAGCGGGCGAGAAGCAGCCGGAGCAGGGTGAGATCGACGCCGTCATTCACTTCCTCGAGACGTCGCTCGACGCCGCCGCCAAAGACCAGGCTGCAGCCAACAAAGAGCGGGTCGGCCACGTGCCGATCCAGCGCTTGAACCGCACCGAGTTCGCGCAGTCCGTCAAGGACCTCGTCGGCGTCCAGGTCGATCCCAAACAGATCCTGCCCACCGAGATCGAAGTCGAGGGATTCAGCAATATCTCCGGTGCCCTGGGCATCTCACCGACCTTCATGGAGCAATACTTGTCCGCCGCACGCCGCGTGGCGCAACGCGCCGTCGGCGAGCCGCTACCGAAAACCGAAACCGTGTTCTACGGCGGTGGCGGTGGAGGAGGCGGGCAGGCCGGATTTGGCTCCATCACCCAATACATCCACAAGGATGGATATCCTCTCGGCACCCGCGGAGGCGTGAGCTTTACGCACGTTTTCCCGTCTGACGGGGAGTACCGATTCAACTTCCTGGACGCCGACAGTTTCGACGCCGGCCTGTATCCGCGCGGCATGGAAACCAGGGGCACACTCGTCGTACTCGTTGACGGCGCGGAAGTGGCCCGCAGAGAGATCGGCGGACCCGACGACCTGGCCGTCGCCGACCGTGACGGACCCAAGGGACGCACGGCCCTGACCGCCAAACTGTCGGGCATACCGGCACAAATCAAAGCCGGCGCGCACACCGTAACCGTCACGTTCATCGAAAGATCCTGGGCGTTGAGCAACGAGCCGACCGCGCTCGGCACCGGCAGGGCGACGGGCATGCCGATCATCCGGGACGGCGTCCAGATCATGGGGCCTTATTCCCCCCAAGGACTGTCACTGAGCGCCAGCCGCGCGAAGATCTTCATCTGTCAGCCGCAGAGCGCGGCCGAGGAGCGTCCGTGCGCGGAGCGCATCGCGCGGCATCTCGCGATGCAGGCGTTTCGTCGTCCCGTGACGGATGCCGATGTCAAATTGCTGATGAGGTTCTATGAAACCGGCCGTGCGGAACGAGGTGGTTTCGATTCAGGCGTGACGGAGTTGCTGACAGCGATTCTGTCGAGCCCCGACTTCCTCTATCGCGCCATCGCGACCCCGCGCGGTCCCAACCAAACGCGTCAACTGAGTGATCTCGAGCTCGCCTCGCGTCTGTCCTTCTTCCTGTGGAGCGAAGGCCCCGACGAGCAGCTGATCAACCTCGCGGTCAACAAACGACTCGCCGATCCCGCGGTCGTGCAGGCGCAGGTCGAGCGCATGCTCAAGGACCCGCGCGCTCACGCGCTGGTCGACAACTTCGCCTTCTCTTGGCTGAACCTGGGCACGTTGAGCCAGGTCGAGCCCGACGACAAACGCTTCACCGCCGACATGCGGACCAACTTCGAGACCGAGGCGCGGCTCTTCCTGGCCAGCGTACTGCTCCAGAATCACAGCGTGATGGATCTCATCACGGCGGACTGGACCTACGTCAACGAGTCACTCGCCAGGCAATACGACATCCCCGGAGTCTACGGCCCGCAATTCCGGCGCGTGACGCTCAAAAACGAGAATCGCTGGGGGCTCCTGGGTAAGGGCGCCGTGCAGCTGCGAACTTCCTACGGTGACCGCACTTCGCCCGTGCTGCGCGGTGCATACATACTCGATCGGATTCTGGGCACGCCACCGACGCCACCGCCGCCCGGCGTGAACACCGATCTCTCGGTCCACCTGGGCGACGCGCCCAAAACCGTACGCGCCCGACTGGAAGCGCACCGCACGAACAAAACCTGCATGGCCTGTCATGGCGAGATCGACCCGTTGGGCCTCGCGTTGGAGAACTTCGATAACACAGGGCGCTGGCGCGATGAGGACGCTATCGCGAAGCAACCTCTCGATACGACGACGACCCTGTCGAGCGGGCTGGTACTACACGGTCCTGCGGATTTGCGCCGTTATCTGAGTCAGCAGCGTCCGGACCAGTTCCCGACGACGGTGACCAAGCGTTTGATGATGTACGGGCTCAATCGCGAGCTCGAATACTACGACATGCCCGAGGTCCGGCAGATCGTGCGTGCGGCGGCCGCGAACCACTACAGGTTCGGGGATCTCATCACCGGAATCGTCAATAGTGACGCCTTCCGGCACCAGGGACCCGAAGCCCCTTCGAAAGGCGCCAAAACACCGCCGACGAAGGTAGCGTCCACCAATACCAGCGGCTCGGACACCTCGAAGCCGTTACAGGAGAGATAGGCCATGGCCGTGTTCCTGACGAAGAAGTATCTGTCCCGGCGCACGTTCTTGCGCGGAGGCAGCGTGGCATTGGCCCTGCCATTCCTGGATGCCATGGTTCCGGCTGCGACGGCACTCGCGCAAACAGCGGCGGTGCCGAAAACCCGGGCGGGTTTTTTCTATCTTCCGCACGGCGCGATCATGAACAACACGCCGTTTGGCAAGGACGTCGATGCCTGGACATGCAGCGGCAAGGGCGCGGACTTCAAGCTCGGCCAGACGCTTGCGTCGCTGGAGCCCGTGAAAAAATACGTCACGACGTTTGAGAATCTCGAGAACACCGCCGCGGGCGGTTCCGTGCACACACTGAATCCAGCGACCTGGCTTTCCTGCGTGCGTCCGGACACCACGGCGAAAGGCGCCAGCATGGCGATCACGCTGGACCAGGTTATTGCCCAGAAACTGGGGCAGACCACGGCATTACCTTCGTTGGAAGTCGCCTCCGAAACCACCATCCAGGTGGCTGCTTGCGGAGGCGCGGGCTGTTACTACGCTTCCACGACTTCCTATGCCAGCCCCAACACGCCGCTCCCGATGGAATACAACCCGCGCAAGGTATTCATCCAACTCATGGGCGAGGGTGACACTGCGGCCGAACGTGAGGCATTGCTGCGGAAGAACACCAGCATTCTCGACATGGTCTCCGATCGTGCCAAGGCGCTGAGCAGCGACCTCGGCCCCGGCGACCAGGCGCGACTGTCGGACTATCTCGACACGGTCCGCGAGATCGAGCGCCGTGTGAACATGGCCAGCACCCGCGACCTCAAGGGGATCAAGGTGCCGGACGCGCCGCGCGGAGAGCTCGAAGACTTCGACAAACAAGTGCGGCTCATGTTCGACCTGGTTGCACTGGCCTACCAGGCAGACATGACCCGCATCGCCTCGTACGTAATGGTCGCCGAAGGCACCAACCGCACCTACAACCACGTGGGCGTGCCGGATTCATTCCACCCGGTGAGCCATCACTCCAACGATCGCGAACGCATCCGCCGCCTGACCGTCATCCAGCGCTATCACATGGAGAGGTTCGCGGACTTCCTGCAGAAGCTGGCGAACACAAAAGAGGGCGACGGCAGCATTCTCGACCATTCGCTGTTCCTGTATGGCTCCAACATGGGAAACAGCAACATGCACGACAATTACCCCTTGCCCGCGGTCCTGGTCGGCGGCGCCAACGGCGCGCACGTCGGCGGTAAGAACGTCACGCCACCTCCGCGCACACCCCTGGCGAACGTACACCTGACGATCCTGAACAAGCTCGGGATCAAGCAGGACAAGTTCGCCAACAGCACCGGGATCATCTCCGAGGTCTGATGTGACGACCGACCGCAGAAATTTCCTCCAGAGCTCGTTGAGCGGGCTCGCGGCGTTGGCTTCGGTACCGCTCCTGGGCGGTGGCCTCGCAGGCTGTCAGCAAGTTCCCTCCCGTGAGCAGCCGGGTGCCGCGCGTAAAACAGCGCTACAGACCGAAAAGCTGACGGACCGCGTCACCCTGATAACCGGCGCACCCGGCAATGTTGTCGCGCTCTCATCCGGCGATGGGGTTGTGCTCGTCGATAGCGGCTCAGCGGCGCTCGCCCATGCCGTCCGAGCGAGTCTCGGCGGCGAACGCGTGCGAACACTGTTCAACACTCACTACCATCCTGAGCAAACCGGCGGAAACACGCTCTTCGGCAAGGCCGGCGCGGAGATTCATGCCCATCTGATTACCCGCCAATGGCTGGCCACGGATTACTACGTGCCAGCGGAAGATCGCTGGGTGAAGGCGCTGCCGAAGGTCGCCTGGCCCACGAAGACGTTCCGCGAGAAAGGCGAGATGAAGGCGGGTGCCGAGAGTATCGAGTACGGCTACCTGCTCGAAGCCCACACACGCGGCGACATCTATGTGTTCTTCCGCGACTCGAACGTACTGGCCGTCGGCGATGTCGCTTCACCCTTGCGGGATCCCGCGCTCGATTGGTACGCGGGCGGTTGGCTCGGCGGCCGGGTCGACGCGATGGACGACCTGCTGAAACTGGCCAACGACGAGACAAAGATCATTCCCGCCTATGGACCGGTGATGACACGCGCCCAACTGCAGGCCGAGACGCAGATGATGCATCACCTCTACGACCGGACGACCGAGCTGACTGACCACGGCCGGAGCGCGCAGGACATGCTGGACGCCGGCGTATTGAGCGAAGTGCAGCGTAAGTTCGACGACCCCTACCGTTTCCTCTACGAAGTCTCCAAGAGCAACTGGGCCCACTACACCAATTTCGGAGGCAACATTGTTTAAGTTGACCTTCTGTGCCAGACGCCTGGCCGCTGCCGCCGCGTTGCTCTCTCTCGGAGCCGTGTTCTCTGCTGCCGCGTTCGGACAGGACACTCTCGCGGAGGAGGTCCGCACTGGCCAACGTGAGGCTGTGCTTGCTGCGATCACCTCGCCCGACATCGACGTAAATGCAACTGACCCTGACGGCTCTACGGCGCTGCTCTGGGCGACGTACAAGGTCGATCATGAGCTGGTCCGCGCGCTCCTCAAAGCCGGCGCCAAGCCCAACATTGCGAACCACTACGGAGCAGCCCCGCTTACCGAAGCGGCCAAGCTGGCCGATGACGATCTCGTCCGCATGCTGCTCGACGCGCACGCGGACCCCAACTCACCGAACCAGGACAACCAGACCGCGCTCATGCTGGCCTCCAGCCTGGGCTCAGTGAAAATCGCGCAGCTCCTGATCGGCCGCGGCGCGAACGTGAACGCGGTGGAAAGCTTTCGCGGCCAAACCGCTTTGATGTGGGCAGCCGGGGAAAATCACCCGGAAGTCGTTGACCTTCTTCTCAAACACCACGCCGACGTCAAAGTGCGTGCGAAGTACGACGACTGGCCGCGCCAGATGACATCGGAACCCCGGGCGCAGTTTCGCCCGACCGGTGGTCTGACGGCGCTGCTCTATGCCACCCGCTCCGGCTGCTACCCGTGTGCCGTCTCGATCGTCAAGGCCGGAGCCGACGTCAACCAGCCCAACCCGGACGGCATCACTCCGCTGATCAATGCACTGGACAATCGCGACTACGACATCGCGAACTTCCTCCTCGACAAGGGGGCGAACCCTGGTGCGTGGGACATGAGTGGCCGCACGCCGCTCTACGTCGCTGTGGACATGAACTCCTACAGTGGTGCGAATGGTGCCGGCAGCGGCAATTTCCAGGGCTTCGGCGAGGCTCTCCCATCGAACCGTCCCCAGAACAAAGCCACGGCGATGGATCTCGTCAACCGGCTTCTCGCCATGGGCGTCGATGCCAATCACGAGCTCACACGCATGCGCCCGAACGGCAACGGCAGAGGCCGTTTCGCCGACTACATGATGCGCGGTGGCACGGGTCCATTGATGCTTGCCGCCATGAACTACGACGACGACGCAATCAAAGCCCTCCTGGCTCACGGCGCCGAAGTGGATCTGGCCAACGTTTTCGAGATTACCCCGTTGATGGCCGCCGCAGGCATGAGTGGCTCGAGCCGAGGCGGCGTCGGTAGCGCGATCACCCGCCCCGGTGGCCACCAGCAAGTTGACGTCCAGGCCCGCGCAATTGCGACAATCAATCTCCTGCTCGACGCCGGAGCTAACATCAACGCCCGCGTCACTGACAGCCATACCCACACGGCGAAGCTCGTTGCCTATGTCCAAGGCCGCGATCACGAGGGTCAGACGGCACTCTTCGCCGCCGCCGAAGCGGGATGGGACAAAGTTGTGAAGCATATGATCGAGCGGGGCGCCGATCCGCGAATCCCCGATGCAACCGGAAAGTTCGCGCTCGACTATGCCCGACATCCTCCTCCGGCGGGACCCGGTGCGCCGGCGACAGTCAGCGCGGAAGCCGCCGCAAGTCGCGAGGCGACCGTGTCCCTTCTCGCGTCGCTATCGCCGAAGGCCGAGGTCGGTACGGAGACCGCCGCGGCCAAATAGCCAGATCGCAGCTACTCAGCCGCGGCCGCATCGCCGCTGCCGATCCGAGAGCTCCAATGGGGCTCGGCAGCGGGCCTATTGTCCTTGGGCGACACGCGCTCCAGCGCATCGCGAATCGCATCATTGACCTGGTGCAGGGCCGCCTGCGTAGCCGGCACGTCGCGGATCCCGTTGAGAAGAACGAAATCATGGATCACTCCGTTGTAGCGGGTTGCGGTGACCGGGACCCCGGCTTCCTTGAGCTTACGCGCGTAAGCCTCTCCTTCGTCACGAAGCGGATCATTTTCCGCGGTGATAAGCGCCGGCGGGAGGCCGCGTAGTTGTTCCGTGGTGGCTCGCATCGGAACCGCATAAGGATTCTTACGTGACTCTTGTGTCGGAGCGTAGATGCTCCAGCCAAATCGCATAAAGTTCCGTGCGAGAAACCGCCCCGTACTGAAGTCCTCGTACGACTTCGTTTCGAAGTTCGTGTCGGTCGCGGGGATCAATAGAATCTGAAGCCGGATGTCGGGGCCACCGCGATCCTTGGCCATCAATGTCAGGGCGGCAGACATGGCACCCCCGACGGAATTGCCGGCGACCGCCATACGGGTACCGTCCAGGCCGGCCTCCGC
>DAITMW010000250.1:0-11187 GCA_036834945.1 Steroidobacteraceae bacterium | reverse complement strand
CGGCCCCCTCTTCATGGTACCGCTACCATACCCCGGCAGGGTGTCTCAGCACCGCAGCCGCGTCAAATGAAAAAAAGGAGCCGCGATATTCGAATTCGGCCAGCGCGGTGAACCGGACCTACGGCCTGTTTCTTGCGCGACCTCTCGGATGCGCCCGGACCCGCTTGCTCACACGCGGAACCGCATCACAGAATCCGGCTATGCGTCCTTCCGTTCGGTAGGACTTGAGACGAGCAACGGCGGCGCTCCTCCCTCCAACTCGGATGATTTGGGCCATGAACGGAGATCAGCGCGTCCCGACCGAGAGCGGTCGGGGCCATTCGTGGACGACTCGGCGCCTCCATCCGGATACGAGATTCGTCACCAGGGAGTATCGGCGGGCGCAGCTGTCCGTCGTCCTTGCGCTGCTCCTGCTTGCCGGGACGGCGGTGTACCTCGTTGCACAGCAGCGGCAGGAGACCTGGGAGTCCGCTCGCAAGAGCATCCTCAATCTGGCGCTCGGCCTCGAAATGTCCATCACCGGACTGCTCGAGCAGTCCGCTTTCAGTTTGCGGGGCATCGCCGACGATGTCGCTCAGCGCTCCGGAATCACGCCCGAGTCCGAGGTCGCGACCGCGATCCTACGCGATGCGGCGCGCTTCGACTCGGTCTCGAGCTACCTCGGTATTCGAACGGCTGACGGCCGCACTCTGGCGGTCGACCACCTGGGAGAGCCGGTGGCCAACACCGCCATCTTGCAAGCGATCGCCCAGGCGCTGGATCCGGGCGGAACGGGCCTGGGTGTGTTGTACCCCCTGCAACTTCCAGCCAAGGACGATTGGTACCTGCCGATCATTTTGAATTTCAGGGGAAGCTCTGCTGAGCCGCAAGTTGCCTTCGCCCTCGTTCCGGTGCGGCGCCTGGTCGAGAGCACGGACAGTCTGCGTCTGATCCCCGACAGCTTCGTGAGTCTCGTGACGACCGACGGCCGACGGCTCTTCTCCTACGCTCCAGGTGGGGGCACCTTCAACACTCTCCGCGGTCATGTCTCACGGCAGTCGCTGGAGCTTGCAGGTGATCGCCGCAGTGGCGTGTTTCTCTCGCTCCCTTCGAAAAGTGGCTTCGTGGGCTTTGCGCGTTCCTCGGCGCTGCCGCTCTTCGTGAGCGCGAGCGTCCCTCTCGCCTCGCTCCGCCGGCAATGGCTCGCGGAAGCTGCGGCTCCTATCGCCGTGCTTGCGATCGGAGTGTTTGCGGTACTGGTGTTCGCCTGGCAGTTGCACCATGCGCTGAGGCGGCAGGCTGCCTACGTCGCTGAGCAAGAGTACCTCGCACAACACGACACGCTCACCGGGCTCAGGAATCGGGACGGTTTCATGCGTGAGCTCGAGCGGGCGATTTCGGCCGCGCCCGACGAGGCGCTCGCCGTACTGCTGCTCGACTTGAACCGCTTCAAGGAAATCAACGACACCCTCGGGCACGCCGCTGGAGACCGCGTCCTCGAGGAGATCGGCGACCGTCTGCGGGAACGGTTCGGCAATTCCGAGACCTGCGTCGCGCGTCTCGGCGGGGATGAGCTCGCGGTTCTGGCTCGGGGTGGAGAGGCTGTGCGGACGCTCGAGAGCCTGGGCGCCCGTCTGCAGGAATGTCTGGGACGAACCACGGTGTCCGGCGGAGTTGAGCTCGAACTGACGGCGAGCATTGGAGCCGCCGTTTATCCGCAGGACGCGCGCACGCCGAACGAGCTCCTCCGTTGCGCCGACATCGCGATGTACGCGGCGAAAGAAGAGCTCAGCGCCTTCAGCCGCTATCACGAGGTGATGGATCAGTTCACCCCCGAAATGCTCGCGCTGCAGAGCGAGCTCGGCAAGGCCCTGCGCGAGGGCTCGCTCTCGGTCGTCTACCAGCCGAAAGTACGCCTGGCGGACAGAGAGCTCGTCGGGTTCGAAGCGCTGGCACGGTGGACCCACCCGACAATGGGACCCATCGCACCTTCGCGGTTCGTGCCGCTGGCGGACGGCACCGAGTTGGTCCATCCCTTCGCGCAATACATGTTGCGCGCGGCTTGCGAGCAGGTGGTCCTGTGGGAGCGCCTCGGACACCGCATACCCATCTCTGTAAACATCAGCGCCAACAACCTCCTCGACAGCCGATTCGTCGACAAGCTGCACGCCATCCTGGGTTCGCTCGCCGTCGACCCCGCGCTTCTCGAGCTCGAAGTCACCGAGAGCGCTGTCATGCGCCACCCGGAAACGATGCTCAAACGACTCAATGAAATCCGAGCGCTCGGCGTACGGCTCTCGCTCGATGACTTCGGGACTGGCTACGCATCGCTCGCATACCTGAAGCAGCTACCGGTGCACACGTTGAAGATCGACCGAACTTTCGTCACGAATCTGACGGAGGATGCCGCCGACCAGCGCATCGTGCGCAGCTCCATCCAGCTCGCCCACAGCTTCGGGATGGCGGTGGTCGCCGAAGGCGTGGAGACGGCCGGCGTGGCACACGAGCTGGATGCCTACGGGTGCGAGTTCGCGCAGGGCTACTACTTCGGCGGCCCGCAGACGGCAGGCGACATCGAAGCGCAATGGCTCGCCATGGCGAGTGTCAGGTCTCGGACCGTCAGAACTCCATCAGGTCCCGGCCCACGACCACGGGCCCGGAATAGGACTTCCTGACATCCGCGACATATGAGGCTTCGTTCGTGCCGCCTCGGCCTGCAACGATGTGTGAGAGCACGACCAGCTTGACATCGGCCTCCCTGGCCACGCGCCCGACTTCTTCCGCGGTGCTGTGCTCGGTCCTCATGTGATTCATCAGCCGTTCAACCCTGTCGGGTGAGGTGGTGCTCAGATTCTGCGCGATGGCCTCCAGGTCGATGACCTCGTGCACCAGGACATCGGCCCCCTTCGCGAAGTCGCCCAGAACGTGTCCGCAAGGCCCGGTGTCTCCACTGAAGACGATGACCCGGTCCGGTGTCTGGAAGCGCAAGGCGTAGGACTTCTGCCACCCATACCCCGGAGTTTCCCTGGCAAAGTGATAGTGACAGTTCTCGACCGCGGTCACGCGAATGTTGTCGTCCTGATAGACCAACCCCGAGTCCGCGATTTCCTGCGCCCGCATCGTGTCGGCCGGCGGCACATGACTGCTTTCCGGATAATGCGCGGCTGCGTTCGGCGCGAAATACTGTAGATAACCCTTCAGCATGGATTGTGTTCCGGGCGGACCGTACACCGTAATCGGTGCTGTATTACCGGCAGTCCAGGCAAGGCCCATCAAGGTACCCCAATCCGCGTTGTGGTCGTCGTGATTGTGCGTGATGAAGATCTGGTGAATGTCAGGTGGTTGAAAGTGCGCGAGGGCCAGCTGCCGTACGACACCGTTACCCGCGTCGATCAGGTAGGGCTTGTTCCGGACGACCAGGAGATTCGCCGGTTCGGCGCGCTCCCCGGTAACCCGCGGACCGCCTTGCGTGCCGAGAAGGATCAGCCGGGTCACTTGCGACGCCGGCAGGGCCTGTGCGCCCCGAGTCACCGGTTGGCCCAGGAAACTCGCCAGCGCCACCCATGCGAGCGCTAATCCCATTCGCGTGATACTCATCGACTCGACCCCGCTACAGGCTGACCCCGAGATCCCAGTCTACCTCGCCTGGCCGTAGCGGTTCGCCTGGGTCATGCCGATCTGAACCAACATCACGTGCCTGTCGGAGGAGTCGCGGAAGATGCTGATGTCATAGCGGCTCAGCCGACGTGCAGCGCGTGCGCATGCTGCGTCGTGCCGTCCGCGTCACATTGGCGGAGAGGGTGGGATTCGAACCCACGGTCCCCTTGCGGGGACGCCGGTTTTCAAGTCGCTTGACTCGCATTTAAGCGCACTGTAGACGCGCATAAACGCAAATAGGTCAACGACTTAGGAATCGCTCCATCGCCGGAGATTTCTCGGGTTTTTTGACGGATTGCAACGTAGATGCAACGTCGGAGAACTCATGCGCCTCGTTCTATTGATCTGTTCCGTGGCTGCATTCATCACGACCGCGGGATGTGCCCGGTCACCGTCGGAGTGCCAGCAGCACCCGCCCTTTTACATGCAAGGAACCGCATACGACTGTGCGGCACAGGGAGGCGACCGAGGAAGATAACCGTTTGACCCAGCGCCCGCCGGACCGTGTTAGCGCACGGCCAGACGGGCTAACCACAACCGAATAAAGAGGATTCGATTATGGCTTTAGCCAGCATAACCGACCGCCAGGCGATGGCGGCCGCCCTTTTGACAGATGGTGACCTTGGCCCTATCCAGACGCTGGAGAGCTGCCGCGAGATGCTCAGTCTTTGCTGGGCCGTCAATTTACAGGATGTCAGTGATAGTGCGGAGGCCGGGATGGCCCGGCTCCTGCGAACAGTGGGAGCTGCAATCGCCCACGTGCAGGAGCAGTTGAGGGTGTTCTCACGTGCCGGGGGCCCTGCGCCAGCGCCAGTGGCGCGCGAGGAGTCCTCAAATACCAGCGACTCCGACCTGCCGGAGGCTCTCGACCGTGGGGCGTTCCAGGACTATCGGCTCTCGGCCGCCAAACTGCTTCGAGTTGGGGTGGCGGCCTTTGACGGGTACAAGGCAGCGGGCCTGGAGGTCTGTAACGATTTCCCGGACCTCCTCGAACTCGTGCGGGCCGCAAAGGGTCGCGTCGAGCAAGGGCTGGAGATGATTTCGGACGCACTCGACCCACGCTTCGTTTATCAAGGCCTCGACGTGCTGACGAGCTTGGAGCGCCTTCTGATCTGGTGCATCGACGCCGATGAAGCCCCACCGTCGAATGGACAGACCATATCGCCAGTTCGGGGCACCATGGAAGCTGCCGCGGACCTGCTGGAAATGCCGGAGCCCGCGCCGGCGGACTAATCGCCCCTATACCAACCAAAAAGGACGCAACATGAGCGTAGTTCGATTCCCAACGAAAATGCCGTCTCCCGATCAAATTGACCTTGCCCAGGCTCATCTGAGTAGCCTACTGCAGGACATGGCTAATAGATCCTTGGCTCGATGCAATCAGGTTCTCACCGCGCGGAACGCGCCCGAGTTGGCGCGGCTGATCAATGAGGCCGCGCAAGACGCGGCCGGAGATGCTGCAGGCTGGGCATCTCTCCTGAAAACGGTCAAGGATTCGTGGGGTATTTCAGGCTGATCGATAGGGGGAGACTGTAGGAAAGCGCCGCCTTCGGGCGGCGCTTTCGTTTCGCACAGCTCACCAGCGCGTCACGCGACCCAGCAAAACCAGCGGGTCGACCTTATAGAGCCGGCAGAGCTCCATCAGCTCCTCGACGGCCAACGAGCGAGTGCCGTTCTCGATACGGGTAACCGTATTCCGCGCCCATCCCATCTCCTCCGCCACCTGCCACTGCGCGAGATCCACGTCCCGCCGGCTCGCGGCCAGTACCGAAGAGAATGCCTTTCGCCAGCGCTCTAAACGCGCCTGCGCCGCTTTCGTCCGTTCCACCTATCCAACCCACGCGCGCCCCAACGATGTCCTCAGTGTGGGGCGGATATGCTGCTTGGCGCCCTTTTGCGCTCCATCATGGGCTGATGCTCCTAAATAGTGTCTGTTGCACCACTTTTGGAGCGCGCCTATTGTAATCTTTCGGACGGCGACTTGGTTGCGCTGCAGCACAAAACAGGGGGAAGGAATTGTGCAAATCTCGGACACCTACCGGGGAGAATTGCGGGCGATCTATCAAGAACGTATCTGGTCCAGTTTTGCGAAGGCGAAGGGCTGTCTGAAAAGGGCCCGCATAGCCCGCCGTACCGGTGATGAGGCCGCGCGGCTGCGGTGGCTCAGATGCGCGCGGATCTTCTGGCTATGTGGTGCGGGCTGGCGATTGCGGGCACGGACCCTGTGAAGCGTCTAGCGCGCCTGCTTCTGATCGCCCTTGTGCTAGAAGCCATTGCGTATTACGGGGCGGTTTGGGTAGAGACCGACACCCCAGATCCTCGGTGTGCTTTCCTCCCCCATGACTGGATCGCGGCGCACCACCTATCTGCCGCTGGGGATAAGACGCACTGCGAGCGCATCACCGAGCCTTGATGAATTTTGTAAGGTTTTGGCGACTCTTTGCATCGGCCGCCAAGTGCCGATATGGTGTGCTCACGGTGAGAGGCCCAAAGGGCCCCCCGATTGGACTCGAACCAATGACCTCCCGGGCGGGGCCTGGCGGCCACCAGATCCTAGTTTCCCGGGCGCTCTATCCGACTGAGCTACGGGGGTGTTCTTCCTTCGAATAAGGCCGGGCGCTTGCTCGACCTCATGCTTTAACGGTAGTACGGAAACGGTGTTCAAGTCTATTGTCGCCAGATGCGCACATTGTCGCCATCCACTTACAGTTTGATTTAGTGAGATCAGACTACACCCTCGCTAGTTCGAAATAATGTGTCAGTTTCACAGTGTTGGAATGCATGACCCACTCATATCCGCCCTCTCCTGAATGCGGGATTCCACTGGCCGCGTGAGATCGAGTCGTAAATGTCAGCCTTTGTCTGCGCCATACTCCGGTCGACGTAGGCGCGCACCGAAGCAACATCAGATCCCGGACCGAACGAGTAATTGGCGACCATGTTGATGCTCGGCCCGCCGCCGAACTTCCCATTGGGCACGATGGTTCCCCCCTGACTGGGGACGAACAGCTCAGGGACCTTCTCGCCCACGAGGTAGGTTGAGCCGGCGCTGACTCCGCCCCCGCCCGCGCGCGCGCCTGAAATGGCATCCGCAGCCGCAACCGATTGGGAGGACGCCAAGCCCGTATCCGGGCCGCCGCCGCCCAGGAAGCTCGCAAAGATACTTTGGAGCGCCTGGCTCTCGAGAATCTTGACCTCCATGCGCACGAGGTCCGCGAGGATCGAGTTCGCCAGATCCTTGAAGGAGAACTTACCGGTGGTGGCGAAGTTGACGATGGCATCTTCCATCGACTGGAAGGCATTCGTGAAGGCCTGATCGGCAAGGTTGGCGACGTTCTTGGCCGCGTCGACGTAATTGTTGAGCGCCTCACGCGCGCCGTTCAGCCAATTTCCTTGCTTCGCCTGCAGGTCTTTGTAGTACTGATCATAGGAGGCGAGAGCATCCGACAGCCCTTTCTGCAGCGTCGCCCTGCTCTTGTCGAAATCGGCCAGGTTAGGATTTCGGGCATGCTGGTCGTCGAGCTGCTGTATCTGCTGACGAAAGCGTGCCGTCGTCTCGGCGATCTGAGCCGCCTGGTCGCGCGCATTCTGCCCCGCGCCGATTCCGCTTAGCGAGAGCTGCTGCTCTTCCTTCAGCGAGTCGATGTAGCGAGCGACGTCCGCGTTCAATTGCTTGTAAGCCAGCGAGACACTTGTGACGGCCTTTGCTGCGTCCAGGCTGTTCTGACCAGCGTCGCGCGCGGTCTGCTCAATGGACGCATTCAGCCGTGCGCTGTTCGCGTTGATCTGCTGTTGCACCGTTGCAATTTGGACCTGCGCCGCGTTGTCGATCTGCAGCGATGCCGGCCCGTTGCCCGCGAGAGCCTTCGCTCGCTGCGCCTGGTCGACAATCTGGTCTATTTGCCTTTGTAGGAGTTGATTCTCCTTCGTGATCTCCTGCGCCTGAAGATCACCTGATTGCAGAATGAGATTTGCCTTTGCAGCGTAGTACTGCTGATCAGACATGAGGTTTTGCTCATGCTGCCGGTCGAGCAGGTCGGCTTGAGTCTGCACCTGCTGCTGCAGCGCCTGGAACGCGTTCGCTACATTCTCCAGCGAGCTGCTGTTGAGCTGCGTTTGTAAAGAGATCGAGGTCTCGAGCGCTGTGTTAGCGAGCGCAAGCCCCGCCGCATATTGCTGACTGGCCTGGGCCTGTCGCTGTTTGCTATCGGCGTCCTGATTCTCCGCCGCGATCTGCTGCTGCAGAATCGTTCGAGCTCGGTCGTTCAGCAACTGATCAGTCGTATTGAACCCGGGGACTAGCGTACCGATGGGCCGCCCGTTAGCCTGTTTGTTCAAGGCGTCGAGCTGATCTTGCAGGGATTGCACTTTTCCGAAGTTGGACACCGCGCCCGTGGCCCCGGAGATCGCATCTTTGACCGACTGCCAGGCCTTCGAAATGAATCCCACATCGCCAGCCAGCTTGGTCGCCGAGCCTTGCTGGTTTTCCAGGAACGCGCTCTGCTCGAGCGCGGCGGCGGCCGTTGTGTCGCCCGACTGCTTGAGGACCCGGATCTGCTCCTCAATGGATGCGGTGAGGAAGTTGTATTTCTGCTGCAGCTTGTCGACTGCGTCGGATGGCGTACCGTTCAGCGAGGCAAACTCGTTGATCGTGTCCTCCACCGCCTTGCCCGTCGTGCGCTGCAATTGCAGAGCCACGGCCGACACCCGCTCGAGCAGGTCTTTCGGGATGGTGTTCGTAGCGACAGCCTCGCTGATTGCCTTGACCGCATCACCTCGTGAGGCGTTGGTCAGCTTGGTTACCGCATCGGCCATGGAGGAGAGCTGTGAGCTTGTGACACCGGCAGTGTTACCGGACAGTGCAATCGCCTTCGAAAGCTCGAACGCCTGTTGCTGCCCCTTATAAAACACCGCCGTGATGCCTGCGGCGACGGTCGCGACTGCGCCGATGGCAAGCCCCAACGGCCCGAGGGCAGAAGCCACGCCGCGTATCGCCGTGCGTGCGCCGCCGAACGAGTCGACGACCTGGTGCCCCTGCTGGATCAGCACCTGGAAGGCATTCTGACCGGTCAGCAGGCCTGCCACCGCCTGGTTGATCTGAATCGGAAGTTGCCGCAGGGCCTGATTGTACTGGCCGGCGCTGATTGCGGCGGTCTTGAGGGTTTGATTCGCGGTAGCCTGTTTGCTGGCGAGATTCTCCAGGGCGGTCGCGGCAGACTTGCTGTTGGCGCCAATACCAGATGAGGCGCTCGAGAGTGCATCCGCTGCGCTCTCTGCTTTCTTCGCCGATGCACTGAACTGCTCGAAACTCGACACCGCTCCGGAGGAGTCAACGACAAGTCCGAGTCTTGCGATTGTAGTCATATAACCGCTCTTTCGTTAGCTAGTAAGGGAAAACTTGCATATTGATCGTCATCGCCGGTGTCTCGCGCCTGAGACCATACCGCGTTGCATCGGCGCCATGATCTGGGCCCGACGAGTCAACATCTTCAACGCGCCTTTGATCGCGGGCGAGGTATGGAACCGTTGCCCACCAGTATTCGCATGCGCGCGAAACGTAAAGACCCGGCTTGTCGGGTTTGCCTGCATCGGCGAGCATCCGCCTCATGAGCTGCCACCCGGAGATCCGATCGCCCTTGCGGGCGGGACTAAAACTGACACCGACTTTTGCGAACTCATCAGCGATGGACCCCGCGTGACCCGTCTTCGCAAAGACCGCGTCGTCTGCAACACCTGTTGGTTGGACCTTCCATATGTCACACAGTTCGGAGCGGATAGCCTCGCCAGTCGTCGCCGCGGTCCATCCTAGACCCATATTCAGGTTGTCTTTGCGAGCCGCCGCAAGCTCTGCCAACAGGATGATCGAGCCGCGCGGAAAGAACTGCTTCCCGAGCTTATCCCCCGGCGACTCAACCATGAGGTAGGTTGCACTCGGGGCGCTGCTGCCGAAGTCGTGAGCCAACCAACTTTGCCAGCGGTCACCGAATCGGTCTTTCGGGACTTCAGTAAAAGGACCGACCGCATTGCGTGACTCCTCCAGGCAGGCTGCGAAGTACGCACCACGTGCGACTGCCCAGTCGCCCTGGAGCCAGGCCCGCAGTAACTCCGGATCCGACGGGCACGCGCTCTCGAGCTGCGCGCGATACGCGTCCTGATCGATGAAGGGGTTGTCGATAAACGTGCTGGGCGCGTGGATCCATTCGCGCTTCGACTTCTCCTCCACAAACGGCACCCAGGGCTTCCCCTTGAACACATAGCGACGCGCAATCCAGTAATGACCACAACCGCCGGGGTTGGCGGCTAGTACCATTCGCAATGGCAGATCGCGCGGGCCGCGGAGGTTGGAGCGCATCAGGTCCAGGAGATCGGGAGTCGCATACTGGCCGGCTTCCGAGACGATTAGCAGGGTAAAACTTCGTCCTTGGTATTTCGAGTAGCAAGCATGTGATTCGAGCTGCCCGAGTTCCATGTAGGCGCCGCCCGGGAACCGCCAGACGTGATCAGCGGCGTTGTAGCGGGCATCCGTGCCGTACACGAGACCGAACACTTCACGGCATACCAGCTCGAAGTCGGCTAGTCCTTTATAGGATTGGCGCAGATAAAGGATGCGGGCCCGCTGTCCGTACTGCTCAACGTGACGCAGGATCAGATGGGCGATGGTGTAATCCTTGCCACCGCCGCGGCCACCGCCCAGGAAGATGTCGTAACACTCGGGCAGGCTGAGCACTCGATCCTGAAACTTCGAGCGCTGCAATGCTTCTTCGACGATCTCAATCATCTTTGACCACCGTCTTGAGATACTCTTCCTTGGAAAGTGCTATCGGGATGTTTACCGTCAGGTTGACGCGCGGTGACGACTCTTCGGGCTCACCTTCGCGATAACTATGTCGCGATTTGAGCAGGAACATTGCGTTGATATTGGGCTTTCCACCGTCGCGCGCATCGCGCAGCAGGATCTGATGCAGCTCATGTCGCTCAGCTTCCCGACCGGCGGCGAATGCGTCTTGTAACTCGGGGCTCTCTTTCATCCAACGCCGAAGCACCTCGCGCGTAGTGCCGAACACTGCAGCTATTCCGACAACCGGCCGACCCTCCGCTGCGAGCTGTTGAATCCGCCGCGCGGCATCCGGGGGCGGCGCCTTGCGAGGCCGCCCCACGATTGCGCCGTTCTCGGTCATCGTCTGGACTGGAAGAACTGCCTTTGGCATCAGTGCCTCGTCTGCCCCAAGGTCTCCGCAACCCGCTTTGCGTGAGCTTCCTTGTCCGCGGCAGAGGAGCCCTCGATGAGCGGCGCCAGGGATGCATCATTGCGAAGCTCAAACTCCAGAGCCTCCATCGGCACGGTCGCACCCGCGGCGTTGCGATACGTCACGTCCAACTCTCCGTTATCACGCAGCGCGACGGTGATGCGATCTCGGAGCAACGGCTGTAGGACCGTGGCGCATCCGTGTTTCGCGAGCCTCAGGGCAAGCGCCGTGGCTTGGCGGTCGGTTCCGATTCGAATGCAAACGTCGCTCAACTTCCTGGTTCGGTCTTCGAGGCCTTGCTGAT
>DAITMW010000249.1:9223-11213 GCA_036834945.1 Steroidobacteraceae bacterium | reverse complement strand
ACGACCGGCAGCGCAAGCAGCAGCCGGAGTTCGAGATCAAGGACTGGGAATAAGCTTTGAGTGGTCGCGTCCTAAAAACCCTGGTTGCGGCGGCGGCCGCGGCGGCCGTGATTGCCGGCGCCGCTCCGGCGCAGGCGCGCCGTCACGATCCGGAGAAGTTGCCGGAGACGCGGATTCGCGACCTCCACTATGGCGACGTCCTCTTTTATTTCTACCAGGACGACGACTTCGAGGCGATCACGCGCCTCACCGCCTATCAGCACTGGAACCTGGTCCAGCACCACGAGGCCGAGGGCCAGCTGTTACTCGGCGGACTTTATCTCTCGCTCGGCATGTACAACGAGGCGGGCGAGCGTTTTCAAACTCTGCTGACCAATGATGTTCCGACGGGCGTACGCAATCGTGCCTGGTTCTACCTCGGGCAGGTCTGGTATGCGCGCGGCTATCTCGACAAGGCCGAGGCGGCCCTGCGGAAGATCAACGGCAAGATGTCGGCGGAGCTCGAAGCCCAGCGGGAGCATCTCTACGCCAACGTGCTGATGCACCAGGGGCACTTCGACGAGGCGATCCGCCTGCTCGCCACCACGCGCGGCACGTCGATCTGGACCGCCTACGCACGCTTCAATCTCGGCGTTGCCTTGATTCGCAAGGACCGGATCGCGGACGCGGATGCGTTCCTGACCGAAGTCGGCACCATGGAGGCGACGACTCCCGAGAGGGAGGCATTGAAGGATCGCGCCAACCTGGCTCTCGGCTTTGCCTACTTGCAGGCCAAGGATCCGCAGAAAGCGCGCGTCTCACTCGAGCGCGTCCGCCTGTCCGGACCCTACTCGAACAAGGCCCTGCTCGGTACCGGTTGGGCCGATGCGGCGCTGGGTGACTACAAGAGTGCGTTGGTTCCGTGGACGGAGCTGCGGAGCCGCAATGTGCTCGATGCGGCGGTTCAGGAGTCGTACCTCGCCGTTCCCTACGCCTACAGCAAGTTGAGCGCGAACGCGCAGTCCGCCGAGAACTACGAGACGGCGGTCGAGCAATTCAGCTCCGAGGACAAGAATCTCGACGCGGCGATCGGGCGGATCCGCGACGGCAAAATGATTTCGGACGCGCTCGGCGAGGACAAGCAGGGCCATTATGGCTGGTTCTGGCAGTTGAAGGACGTTCCGCAGGCGCCGGAGTCACGTTATCTGTATGTCCTGCTGGCGGGCCACGACTTCCAGGAGGGTCTGAAGAACTATCGCGACCTGACTTTCATGGGAAAGCAGCTCGATCGCTGGGGCGACAGCATGGAAGCCTTCGGCAACATGATCGATACGCGCGAGAAGGCTTACGCCGAGCGTCTTCCCAAGGTCGACGCCTTGCTCAACTCCGGTGCGGTGGACAGGCTGGAGCAGCGGCGCACCGAGCTCGAGACGCGCGTCAACTCGATCGAGAAGGATCAGGATGTCTCCGCTCTCGGCTCCGATGAAGAGCGTGATCAGTGGGCGCGGATACAGCGCCTCGAGGCTGCCCTGGTCGGGGCTCCTGACACGCCGGAGAACGCTGAGCTGCGCGCGCGGGTGAGACTCGTCAAGGGCGTGCTCTACTTCCGTTTGAACGACTCCTTCAAGGCCCGGATGTGGCAGCAGCATCGGGCGATCAAGGATCTCGATCTCGCGCTGCGCGAGGCGCAGAGCCGTTGGATTCGAGTCGATCGCGCCCGCAAGAGCGTACCCACCAACAATGGTGAGTTCGCCGAGCGGGTCGCGGCGCTCAAACAGCGCATCGATGCCTTGCAGGTCCGTCTCGCGGACAACGAGCAGAAATTACAGGGCTACCTGGCGCAGCTCGCCATTCACGAGTTGGATGAGCAGAAGACCCGCCTGGCGGCCTACCAGGTGCAGGCGCGATTCGCGTTGGCGACGATGTATGACCGCGCGGCCAACGAGGAGGTCCCGAAGAAGGAGCCGGGTGCGGCCGTGCCGAAGAGCATGGAGGAGTCCAAACCGGCTGA
>DAITMW010000249.1:0-9123 GCA_036834945.1 Steroidobacteraceae bacterium | reverse complement strand
GCGCCCGTGGAGCCCAAGCCGTGAAGCGCCCGGTCTCCACCGCCATCGCTCTCATCCTGGCCACGTGCGCCACCGCAGCGCAAGCGCACGCCGCCGATGACACCAAGACCATCAAGGATCTGAAGTCCCACGACATCCAGATCCACAAGGACTCGAAGGTCGATGCGAGCTCCAACAAGGCGATGGACAACTACCGCCGCTTTCTCGAGCTGCAGAAAACCGACCCGCAGCTGCGCGCGGAAGCCATGCGTCGCCTCGGCGACCTGAACCTGGATGCCAGCGATATCGAGCGCCTGGAGAAACAGGTCGGACTCGTCGATCTGCAGAGCGCCGAAGCCATCAAGTTGTATGCGACGCTCCTGAAGGCCTATCCGAACTACGCCCGCAACGACCAGGTGTTGTACCAGCTCGCGCGCGCCTACGAGACGACGGGCCAGCCGGAGCAGGCACTCGCCACCCTCGACCAGATCGTCCGCAAATATCCCAACAGCCCGCAGATGGACGAGGTGCAGTTCCGGCGCGGCGAGCTGTTGTTTTCCGCGAAGCGCTACGCAGACGCCGAGAAGGCCTATGCCGTGGTCATTCACGTGGGCAAGGTCTCGGAGTTCTACCAGCAGAGCCTCTATAAGCACGGTTGGTCACTGTTCAAACAGTCGATGACCGAAGAGAGTCTGCCGTCGTTCGCCGGTGTGTTGGATCTCGAGCTGGCGCCGCGCAATGGCAAGACACCGGCCGTCGAGAGCCTGAAGCGCGCCGATCGCGAGCTGGTCGAAGACACCCTGCGCGTCATGAGTATCGCGTTCTCGTATGGGGACGGGGCGGCGTCGATCGATGCGTTCCTGAAGAAGCAAGGCGATAAGCCGTATTCGCACCTGCTGTATTCCCGTCTCGGTAACTTCTACGTGGACAAGCAGCGTTACCAGGACGCCGCGACGACCTACCTCGCGTACGTGAAGCGAGATCCCTATAGCGACAACGCTCCCGACCTCGCCATGCAGGCGATCGCCGCCTACGACAAGGGCGGCTTCAGTGATCTGGAGCTCCAGGGCAAGCACGAATTCGTCGAGCGCTACAACTTCGACTCGCCTTTCTGGAAGACGCGTCAGCGCACGCAGTATCCGAAAGTCGTCCAGGAGCTGAAGGTCAACCTGAAGGACGTCGCCACCTATTTCCACGCGACGGCCCAGAAATCCAAGCACGTCGAGGACTACCAGGAAGCGGCGCGCTGGTATCGCGACTACCTGAAATCGTTCCCCGATGACCCGGATTCCGCCGCGACCAACTATCTCCTGGCGGAGACCCTGTTCGAGAGCCATCAATACGCGGACGCCGCGACCGAATACGAGCGTACGGCGTACAACTACCCGAAGAACGCCAAGTCATCGACCGCCGCCTATGCGGGGTTGGTGTCGTACCAGAAGGGCGAAGAGGGGCTCACCGGCACGGCGAAGGATGAGTGGCACAAGCGCGCCACCGACGCGGGCGTGAAGTTCGCGCAGACCTTTCCGGAACATCCCGATAGCGCCGGGGTGCTTACGCGTGCCGCCGAGGATATTTACGCTGCGAAGGATCTACCGCGCGCCATTACCGTGTCGGAAGCCCTGTTGGCCAGGCAGCCACCGGTGGATGCGGCCAAGCAGCGTATTGCCTGGACCATCATTGCGCGGTCGCACTACAACCAGAACGAATTCGACAAGGCGGAGCCCGCGTTCGAAAGCGCTCGCCAGCTCGCGGTGGGCTCCGGTGACGACAAGCTACGGACCGAGTTGACCGAGGGTCTCGCCGCTAGCGTCTACAAACAGGGTGAGGCCAAGCAGAAGACGGGCGACGCCGCGGGTGCCGTGGAAGATTACCTGCGGGTCGCGCGTGTCGCTCCGGACTCGACGATCCGCTCTACCGCGATGTATGACGCTTCGACGCAGCTCATCGTGCTCAAACAGTGGGATCGCGCCATTACGGTCCTCGAAGACTACCGACGTCAGTTCCCGAAGGAGCACGGCCAGGACGTCACGAAGAAACTGGCCGTGGCGTACTCGGAAGCGGGCCGCCCGGGCGAGGCCGCCGGCGAGTTCGAGAAGATCGCAACCAACCCGGCCGAGGAACGCGCGGTGCAGCGCGAGGCACTGCTGCAGTCCGCGGACTTGTACGCGAAGGCCAACAACGTTCCGAAAGCGGTGTCGATGCTCGAGAAGTTCGTTGCGTCCAACCCGACTCCGATCGTGGATGCGGAAGAGGCGCGGCAGCGGCTTGCCGACTACGCAACCAAGTCCGGCGACCTGGGCAAGCGCGATTACTGGTATCGGGAAATCATCAAGGTCGACTCCCAGGCCGGAGCGCAGAGGACGGATCGGACGCACTACCTGGCCGCCAAGGCACAACTCGCCCTCGCGCAGCCGGCACGCGATGCGTTCCGCGCCGTGCGTCTGTCGGCGCCTCTGAAGAAGAGCCTCGTCGCCAAGCGCAAGGCGCTCGAGGCGGCGATGGAGGGTTACAAGAAAGCTTCTGAATACAACGTGGCCGAGGTAACTACCGCCTCGACCTACGAGATCGCGGAGCTGTACCGCACGCTCGCCAAGGACATCATGTCCTCCGAGCGCCCCAAGAACCTCAAGGGCGAGGAGCTCGAGGAATACAACACCCTGCTCGAGGAGCAGGTGGATCCTTTCGAGGAGCAGGCCATCAAGGCGCACGAGGTGAACACGGTCCGTGCGAAGGATGGCGTGTACGACGAGTGGGTGAAGAAGAGCTTCCAGGCGTTGGCGGAGCTCAAGCCCGCCCGTTACGGCAAGACGGAGTTGACGCAGGATGTGGTCACGAGCCTCAACTGACAACGTCGGGCCCGGCCCGGACGTGCTCGTGGCCCGCGGTGCGCACGCGGACGGGCGCGGTTTGAGTATTCTCGCGACTCGCGGTGCTGGCGCGACGGGGCGCGGCTTGCGCACGATCGGGACTCGCGCCCGGGCCGTTGGCGGGCTTGCGCCGGCCTTCGTGTCGGCAATCGCGATCGCATCGCTGTTGGCTGGTTGCGGCTCCGCGCCAACCAAGCCGACCGAGTCAGCTTCGCAACCCGCGGCAGCGGATGCTGGCACGCCAGGTTCCGGCGCGGGTGGAACCAATGGCGCCGCGACAAATCGCGCGACCGCGCCGGGCGCCACGGCGCCGGGGTCCAATGGCGCGACCCCCAGCGGCTCGGCGCCCAATGGTGCGGTTGCCGTTCCCATCACCGCCCGCGGTAAGGCCGACTTCGAGCGCGCGGTCGGCTTGATGAGGGCGGGCAATGCCACCGAGGCCGAGCTCGAATTCAAACAGGTTGCACTGCAGTTCCCGCAGCTTTCCGCGCCCTACGTGAACCTCGGCATTCTGTACCGTAAGGAAGGGCACCTCGACCAGTCGGAGGAGGCGCTCAAGACCGCGGTCGAGCGCAATGACGGCAGTGCCGTGGCCTGGACCGAACTGGGCGCCACGCAGCGGTTGCGTGGCGAGTTCCCGAACGCGGCGGCTTCGTACGAGAAAGCCATCGCCGCTGATCCCAACTTCGCGCCCGCCTACCGGAACCTGGGGGTCGTTTCGGACCTCTATCTGGGTGATCCCGAGCGCGCCCTGACGGCGTTCGAGCGTTACAAGGAGCTTACGGGCGAGGAGAAGCCCGTCAGCGGGTGGATTGCAGAGCTGCGGCAGCGTACGGGAAAACCCCCACTGAGACGTCCGCAGGCTGCGCCGGCGGCCGGATCGTCTGATGCCGCCCCTGGCGCGGCCCCTGAGTCAGCTCAGCCTGGGGGCGCAACACCCAACGCACCGCAGGGTGCACCGGGTGCGACCCAAGGGGCGCCGGGCGCACCGCAGACCACCCCCGACCAGAAACCCGCGGAGCCGGCACCGGCCGCTCCGCCCCCGAAGGCGGGAGGCTGACATGCGTAATCTGACACCGACACCCTACGCGAGGCCCGGGCTCATCGAGCGCGCTGTGCGCGTTGACGAGCAGCGCCGGCGGGGCAAAGGCCTGCGCGTTGGTCCGTTGCTGGCCACCGCCCTGTTGGTTGTCGCACCCATCGGTTGGGCGCAGCAGCAGCAACCGCCAAAATCGGCGCCCGCGCAGGCTGCGCCCAGCCCTGCGGATCTCGAGCCGGGTGTCAACACCTCGGCCCCGCCACCCCCTGATACCTCGCCGCCGGCGGCAGCACCTGCTCCGGCCGCGCCGGCAGGCACGCCTGCCGGGAAAGCGGGCGCGTCGAGCAGCGCCTCCGTGTCGTCAAAAGCCTCCGCCTCGTCGAAAAACGACATGGCGTCAAAAACAGACACCGCCGCGGCGGGATCTGACAAGGGCGGCAGGAAGGGTGGCGCCAAGGCGGAGGATCACCTCCAGCTCGATACGACACAGATCACGGGTAACCAGGAATTGCCGAAGGTGCTATATATCGTGCCGTGGAAACGGTCCGACCTGGGTGACCTGCTGGGCAAGCCTGCGAACAGCCTGCTGGATGAAGTGCTCCAGCCGGTCGACCGCGATGTCTTCAGGCGCGAGAACCGCTATTACGATGCTTTGAAACCTGACGCGGGCAGCGGCGCCGGCAAGGCGGGCGCTGCCGCGGGGCAAACTTCGGGTGACAAGCACTGATACGCTTGCGGTGAAGCGCTCGGGATGAGCACTGGATCGCAGCTTTTTGCGCATGCGTCCGTCATTTTTGTAAGGCTGGAAAAAGTGTGTGTTTTGGACCGCGCGCGGCATTCGCTCCGTGGCGCGGTACGGGAGTGAACGATGGGTTTCTGGAACTTGATCGTACGTTTCTTTCAAGGCGGCGGGGACTTCATGTACCCGATCGCCGTCGTGTTCGTGGTCGGGGCTGCGATCGCCATCGAGCGATACATCTACCTGACACATACCGCGGTGCGTAACCGCAACCTGTGGAACGAGATCGTGCCCATGCTTTCGCAGGGCAACTTCCGCCAGGTCGTGCAGGTGACCTCCAAGTCGGAGTCCGCGATCGGACACATCCTCAACTACGGGCTGGCGCGCATCTCGACCGCCCGCCGCCGTGACGACATCGAGAAGGCGATGGAGGAAAGCCTGATGGAAGTGGTGCCGAAGCTGGAAAAGCGCACGCACTACCTGGCGACCTTCGCCAACCTCGCGACCCTCCTCGGCCTGCTGGGTACCGTCATGGGCCTCATCCGCGCGTTCGCGGCGGTCGCCACGATCAATCCCGCCGAGAAAGCGAACCTGCTGTCGGCGAGTATCTCGGTCGCCATGAACTGTACGGCGTTCGGCCTGATGACGGCCGTGCCGCTGTTGTTCGTGCACGCGTTCCTGCAGACGAAGACCACCGAGCTGATCGACAGCCTCGAGATGGCCTCCGTGAAGTTCCTGAACGCGATCACCGAGCGTCAGCAGCCTCCGGCGGCGGCTGCCTGAACACATCAGTGCGGACCCGACACACACTTGCTTTGAATTAGCATGCGTCGCTCCTATCAATCGCGAAAGCTCGAGCGTCACAACCGCAAGCCGGCCGAGCTGCTGTTGGTGCCGATGATCGACATCTTCACGGTGCTCGTGACGTTCCTGCTGATGACGGCGGTGTTCTCGCGCACCGTGATCCTGCAACTCAACATGCCGGCCTCGCAGACGGAGTTCAAGGAGCCGCCGCCGGGCCTGCAGATCGAGGTCATGGTGCGCAAGGACCTGTTGCAGGTGGCCGACCGCAACAGCGGCCCGCTCGCCACGTTTCCCAACAAGCCGGACGGCTACGACTACGACGGTCTCACCGACTATCTGAAGCGGGTGAAGAACAAGTTCCCCGAGAAGACGGACGCGACCATCCTGCTCGAGCACGACACGCCGTATGACATCCTCGTGCAGGTCATGGATCACACGCGGGTGTTCGAAGCGAGCCAGGGCCTGACGACCGTGCAGGCGGAGCTCTTCCCAGACATCTCCATCGGCGATGCGCCGGCGACCGACGCGACGCCTGTTGCCCAGGTGAAATAACCATGGCCACGTCCAATCGCGCCAGGCGCATGGCACAGCATCATGCGCGGCACCGCGCGGATGCCGAGTTGAACCTCATTCCGCTGATCGACATCCTGTCGACGCTCGTGGCGTTCCTGCTGGTGTACTCCACCGAAGTGGAGGTCATCCAGAACAGCAAGGGCATCGAGATACCGCAGTCGATCGCGCAACAGGCGCCGAAGGACTCGGTCGTCGTGATGATCACCAAGGGCGACCTGTTCGTGCAGGGCGAGCACGTCACGACCGTCGCCGACGTGGCGGCTTCGAAAGATGCGATCGTAGGTCCGCTGCGTGATGCGCTGAAGCGTCCGATGCTGGTGGGCCGGTCGATGACCGAGAAGGATCTCGCCCAGCGCGAGATCACGATCATGGCGGACAAGTCGCTGCCCTACGAAGTGTTGAAGAAGGTGATGAACACCTGCACGGACGCCGACTACGGGCGCATCTCGCTCGCGGTCATTCAGAAGGAGAAGCCGGTAGCACCCGGCTTCAAGCCGGTCTAGCGGGTAGACGGGAAACGTAATGGCTATTGCGCCTTTTTACCGCGAGTACGACCTGCCTTGGGAAGGCGATCCCGAGTCGCAACAGCGTTTCCGCAGAATTCTGCGGGTCCTGCTGGTGCTGCTGGTCCTGTTCGGCATTCTCTTCCCGCTGCTCTCGCCGCCGAAGCCGACCGCCGCGGAGACCGAAGTGCCGCAGCGCATCGCGCAGGTCATGATCGAGGAGAAGCCAAAACCGCCGCCACCGCCGCCGCCGCCGAAACCGGAAGAAAAGCCGAAAGTGGAGCCGGAGAAGAAAATTCCGATCACCCCGCCGGTGAACCCGAAGCAGCAGGCGCACGAGAAGGCCCAGAAGCAGCTCAACTCGTTCAAGGACGAGCTCGCCGACCTGCGCCAGGAGATGAATCTGCCGCAGGAGCAGACGAAGAATCTCTCCGGCGCGGTGGGCGCCGACTCGCACGCCGAGCGCTCGCTCATTACGTCGAAGGTCGGAGTCGGCAGCGCCGGCATCACTTCGGCGAATTCGAGCCGTGGCTTTGGTACGGGCGCAGGCTCTTTGACCGGTCACGACACGACCGCGGTCACTTCGTCGATCGCGCGCTCCGGATTGAATGCCCGCGGTCCGACCCGCACTGGCAGTAGTGGCAAGGCCGCCCGCTCCCGTGAGGAGATCGAGACGGTCTTCGACCGCAACAAGGGCGCCATCTACGCACTCTACAATCGTGCCACGCGCTCGAATCCCGAGTTGCAGGGCAAGCTGGTGTTGGAATTCACCATCACTCCGGACGGCCAGGTGACCATGTGCAAGGTCGTCTCGAGCGAGCTCGGCGACAAGGAGCTCGAGAACAAGATCGTCTCCCTCGTGAAGTTGTTCCACTTCGAGGCGAAGGACGTCGAGACGATCACCACCAGCAAACCGATCGATTTCTTCCCGTCAGGATGACATTCATCCCAATGGTCCGCCGTCATGAACCTGCGTTCGGAGATCGAGTTTTATACGGAGCTGCGCCTGCTGGATAAGGCGCGGCTCCTCAACCTTTTCCTCCACGAGCTCGCCGAAGAAGCTCGCGGCACCTACGGTCCGGGCATGGACCAGGTGCACGACACCGCCCACCTTCGCTTCGTGAACGAGCTGATGCATCGTCTCACCCGCGTCATCGAGCAGCTGCTGGCGGAAGAGGCCACGCGTCCCGCCGACGACGTCGTCCTGCGCATGCTCCTTTCGCCACGCGCCGACAAAGTCGCCGAGCGCCTCGTCTATAATGCCTACGGTCGTGCCATCCAGGGTTTCGAGAGCTACGACACCACGGTATTGATGGGTTCGTGAGAACAAAAAAACACCTCCTCGCGGTAGTCGCCACGGCGATTGCCGCAACGATTCCTTTTCGCGGCCAAGCCGCTGAGTCCCCGGTTGTTTTGCGCCCCGCGAGAGTGTGGACCGACGGCGAGCCGGTCCATACGGGCTGGGTGGTCGTGGTATCAGGCAACCAGATCCGCGGTGTTGGGCCGGAGAAGTCGGTCCAGGTACCGGCGGGCGCGCAGGTGCTGGAGCTGCCCGATACGACGTTGCTGCCGGGCCTGATGGATGTCCACTCCCACCTGTTCCTGCATCCTTATAACGAGACGTCCTGGAACGACCAGGTGCTGAAGGAGCCCGTCGCCTACCGCACGCTACGCGCGGGAGTGCAGGCCAAGGCGACCTTACTGGCCGGCTTCACGACTTTGCGTGACCTGGGGACCGAGGGGGCTGACTACTCCGACGTCGCGCTGAAGCATGCGATCGACGACGGACTGATTCCCGGTCCGAGGCTGTTTGTTGCTACCCGGGCCATCGTGGCGACCGCGGCATATGGTCCGGCGCCGCGGAGCATGCGCCCTGACATCTGCTGCACGCCGCAGGGCGCCGAAGAGGCGAGCGGCGTCCCCGACATGATTCGCGTTACGCGCGAGCAGGCGGGCCGGGGTGCCGACTGGATCAAGGTGTACGCGGACTATCGCTGGGGTCCGGGCGGGAGTACCGAGCCGACGTTCAGCGAAGAAGAGCTGAAGGCGTTGGTGGAGACGGCACATTCCTCTGGCCGTCCTGTCGCGGTGCACGCGGCAACCGCGGAAGGAATGAAGCGGGCCGTGTTGGCTGGCGTGGATACCATCGAGCACGGCTACGGAGGCACCGAAGAGGTGTTCAAGCTCATGGCCGCCCGTGGTGTGGCCTTCCTGCCGACGCTCACTGCGGAAGAAGCGGTAGCGCAGTACTTCGACCATTACGAGCCGGGAAAGTCACAGCCGACGCCGGATATGCAGCGTGCCGCCGCAGCCTTCAGGCTCGCCATGAAGTTAGGCGTGACGATAGGCTGCGGGAGCGATGTCGGTGTCTTTGCTCACGGGACCAACTATCGCGAGTTGGAGTGGATGGTTCGCGACGGGATGACGCCGGTGCAGGCGTTGTCAGCGGCCACTGCCGTCGATGCGAAGATCCTCAGGCAGGAAAGCTCGCTCGGCCGGGTCAAGCAGGGGATGCTCGCGGACCTCGTTGCCGTGAGTGGTGACCCGACGAAGGACATCTCCGCCGTCGAGCACGTCGTGTTCGTGATGAAGAATGGTGTGGTCTACAAAGGGCCT
>DAITMW010000248.1:0-11230 GCA_036834945.1 Steroidobacteraceae bacterium | reverse complement strand
AGGTCATCCTGCCGGCGCGTAACCGGCGCGACCTGGAGGATATCCCGCAGAGCACACGTGCCCTGTTGGAGTTCGTGTGGGTTGAGCGGGTCGAGGAGGCGTTGGAAGTCGCGCTCGGCGAGCCGATCGGGGGAGGATCCTCGATCGACACGTCGGGTGAGAGACCGAAGCCGACGCGGTCGAGCAAGAACGGACGGACCGAGAAGTCGGCCGTCCTGGCAAAGGGTTGATGCTGGGGAACGGTTGAAAGGAGGGCCCGGACGGTTGGTAAGGCGCTGCGCTGACGCGCAGCGTCCGGGTCGAGGCGAGGGACCGCCCCAAGGATGGAGAGGCGCGAATGCCGCCGGGTGGCCGGCCGATTCGGGCGACGCGTCTGCGGCGACGGTATTAGCGACGGCCCTCAGGTCGAGGGCACCATCACCTTCTCGAGCGAAACAGGCGTCCGCGCCTGCGCGGGTCCGGCGTGGGCGGCCAGGCCCTTCTGCTCGAGCCATTCCCGATTGAACAAGCGCGACTGATACTTGGCGCCACCGTCACACAACACAGTGACGATGGTATGTCCGCGCCCCAACTCGAGCGCAACACGCACAGCCGCGGCGACATTGATGCCGCTGGTGCTACCGAGGAACAAGCCTTCCTCGCGCAGCAGGCGATAGACCATCCGCACAGTGTCGGAGTCCTCGACGTGCAGCGCGTCGTCGATCGGCGCATCCTTCAGATTCGCGGTGACGCGTCCTATACCGATACCCTCGGTGATGGACCCCGAGCCGGTGGCCTTGAGCGTCCCGGTGCGGACGTACTCGTACAGGCTGCTGCCGGGCGGGTCCGCCAGCACGCAACGCACGGCCTTACGGCGTGACTTGAGATATTCGGAGACGCCCGCAAACGTGCCGCCAGTGCCGCTCGCCGCTACGAACGCGTCGATGCGGCCGTTGGTCTGGTTCCAGATTTCCGGGCCCGTGGTCTGCACGTGGGCCTCACGGTTCGCGGTGTTGTCGAACTGGTTCGACCAGATGGCGTTAGGCAGCGCAGCGGCCAGGCGTTGTGCGACTTTCTGGTACTGGTTCGGGTTGCTGTAGGGGACGGTGGGGACTTTGTGTACCTCGGCGCCCAACATCTCCAGGATCCGGTACTTCTCCGGCGCCTGGTTGTCTGGCATCACGATGATGCAGCGGTAGCCCCGCTCGTTGCAGACGTGCGCGAGGCCGATACCAGTGTTGCCTGCAGTCCCTTCGACTACCGTACCTTTAGGCGGCAGCTGTCCGCGCCGCTCGGCCGCAGCGATGATCGCGCGCGCCGCCCGGTCCTTCACTGAGCCGCCCGGGTTCATGAACTCGGCTTTACCGAGGATCTCGCAGCCGGTCTCCTCACTCACGCCACGGAGCCTGATCAGTGGGGTATTGCCGACCGAGCCGACAAAACCATCAGAAATACTCATACGTAGGCCCCATGTGACATTGATCCGTCCTTGCGAGCATCGCCGTCGGCAAGCGTGTCCCCGCTGGGGATTCCCTCGTTGGCCGCTCGGTTGTCGCCCGCGTTGAAAGCTGTGACATCTCCGACAATCAAAAGTGCAGGCGCGGTGACTTTCTCATCGCGGGCAATCGTTGCGATCGTCTCGAGCGTGCCGCGCACGGTGCGCTGCTCAGGCAACGTCGCGCGCTCAACGATAGCGACAGGATGATCAGCTCTCGCTCCGGCGTCACGGAGCCTCGTGACGATACCGGCGAGATGCGATACGCCCATGTAGAAGACAACGGTTTGCCGGGAGCCCGCGAGCGAGCGCCAGTCGATCGAATCGTCCTGGAGCACGTGTCCCGCCACGAAGGTCACGCTTTGCGCGAGACGGCGATGGGTCAGAGGAATCCCCGCATAGGATGACGCACCGAGGGCCGCCGTGATACCGGGGACGCTGATGTATGGGATGCCGTGCCGGGTGAGAACCTCGATCTCCTCGCCGCCACGTCCAAACACGAACGGATCTCCACCCTTCAGGCGTGCGACCCGCAATCCCTTGCTGGCGTAGTGCACCAACAGCTCATGGATGCGATCCTGAACCTTGTGGTCGCCCGCTTCCTTGCCCACGAAGACCCGTTCCGCATCGCGACGCGAGCGCTCGAGCACTGCGTCCGGGACCAGCCGATCGTAAAGAACGACGTCCGCCTGCTGCAGCAGCTGCAGCGCTCGCAGCGTCAGAAGATCGGGATCGCCGGGGCCCGCGCCGATCAGGTACACCTCGCCGAGGCCGGTGCGTCCTGTCTCGGGGGATGTCGTCAGGTGAGAGGTCCGCAATTCGCTCTCGAATGCCTTTTCAGCACCGGCCTCATCGCCAGCGAGCACACGCGACCCGACGACGCCGCTGACGATGCGCTCCCAGAAGGGGCGGCGCGCCAGGATACCGAGCGCCCGCTGTACGGCTTTGCGACGCTCGCCCATAAAGCGTGCGAGGGCACCTAGCCTCTGCGGCAATACCGCCTCAATCTGTTCCCGCACACGCCGCGCCAGCACAGGTGATTCGCCACCCGAGCCGACAGCGACAATGATCGGTGATCGGTCGACGATCGCAGGGAAGATGAAGGTCGACAGGGCAGGGTTGTCGACTACGTTTACCGGAATGCGTCGTGCCCGCGCGGCAGCGGAAACGGTCTCGTTCACTTCGTGCACGTCGGTCGCGGCGATGACGAGCATCGGCTCCGACCCGGCAACATCGAGATGCTCAGGGGAGAACCTCGCCTCGATGTGTTGCACCTCACCTCTCGAGGTGAGCTTCTGCAGGTCCTCGCGCAGGGAGGGTGCGATGACGGTGACCCGCGCGCCGCTGCGGCGGAGCAGATCGACCTTGCGAACGGCAACGCGCCCGCCGCCCACAACGACCACGGACTGCGAACGCAGTTGCAAAAACAGCGGCAGATAATCCATGCACGCTCACTCGATTTGAATGACAGGAGCCCGGCGAACTCCAGCAGCCGGGCTGGAAACCTGGGTCAGACAGGTTTCCGAGCGAGGCTAGGCCTGCGCGGCGGCTGCATGGCGAACACGAGGATGCAGGCCGCACTCACGGGACTCTGGTTGTTCCCACCACCAGCGGCCCGCACGGCGGCTTTCGCCTGGCTGAATCGCGCGCGTGCACGGTTGGCAGCCGATGCTGGGATACTGACGATCGTGCAGCGAATTGTACGGCAGCTTGCGGGCCCGGATGTACTGCCAGATTTGCTCTTCGGTCCAATCGAGGATCGGGCTCACCTTGTGGAGGCCATTATCGGCGTCCCATTCCACCGGCTTCGCCTGCGCGCGGGTGGCCGACTGCTCATGGCGCAGACCCGTCACCCAGGCCTTGTAGCCGGCGATGGCGCGCTTGAAGGGCTCCACCTTGCGGATGCGGCAGCAGGCCTGACGGGCTTCCAGGCTGTTGTAGAAGCCATTGATGCCCTGCGCGGAGACGAGGGCTTCGAGGGCCTTCGCGTCCGGGTAGACGACGCGCAGATTGCGCTTATAGCGCCCCTGGAGACGCCCCAGGAGCTCGTAGGTCTCCTCGGGGAGGCGGCCGGTATCGATGGTGAATATGTCAATACCGGGTACGTGGGACCAGATAATGTCCGTCAGGACGATCGATTCGGCCCCGAGGCTGCTCGAATAGATGACCCGCCCATATTCGGCAACGGCGGCGGTCAAGCGCTCACGGACCGCGGATGCCTTCTGTTCCAGCTCGAGATTCAGCAGTTCACCCATAGTGGGCGGACTATAGGGGGCGTCGCCTCATGACAAAACGAATGGATTCTTATGACGGACTGCGCGCCGGTTATAGACCGGTGACGAGGCGATCACATTAGGAGAGCGTACGGCCTCCCGCGTAAGCGGGATGTGATTCATCCCGGCAACGCTACAATGCCGGGCCGTTCAGCCGGATCAAAGGCCCAAAAGAATGAAGTTGCACCAGCTGCGTTACCTTGCCGCCGTCGCCCAGAGCGGTCTCAACATCACGGCGGCCGCCCAGAAGCTGCACACTTCGCAGCCGGGTGTCAGCAAGCAGATCAAGCTGCTCGAGGACGAGCTGGGTTTTCAGATCTTCGTGCGCGAGGGCCGAAATCTCACACGCATTACCCCCGCGGGACAGCAGGTCATCGATCGGGCACTGCGTATCCTGCAGGAAGCCCAGAGCATCCGTGACCTGTCGACCGAACTGCGGGACGAGGGCAGGGGAAGCCTGTCCATCGGGACCACGCATACGCAGGCGCGGTACGTTCTGCCCGACGTCATCCGTCAGTTCCGCGACCGCTACCCGAACGTGCGCCTGAATCTCCACCAGGGCACATCGGAGCAGATCGCCGAAATGGTTGCGCACGATCGCATCGACTGCGCCATCGCCACAGGCTCGGACAGCCTGTTTTCCGATCTGACCCTTCTGCCGTGCTATATCTGGCACCGCACGGTCATCGTTCCGCGGTCACATCCGCTGGTCAGTGGAGGAAAGCTGACGTTCCGCACCCTGGCGCAATATCCGCTCATCACCTATACGTTCAGCTTCACCGGCCCCAGCTCGTTGCACGAGGCGTTCGCGAAGGCCGGCCTGACGCCCAACATAGCGATCACCGCCCGCGATGCCGACGTGATTCAAACCTATGTGCGACTCGGACTGGGCGTTGGCATCGTGGCCCACATGGCGATCGACCCGGACGATCCGGATCTCGTCGCCGTCGATGCGCGTCACCTGTTTGCCGCCCATACGACGTGGATCGGCTTCCGGCGCGGCACGCTGCTCCGTAAGTATATGTACGATTTCGCGCAGCTCCTGGCGCCACATCTCGATCGCCGTCTGGTCGACCGATCCCATCGCGCGGCAAACACCGAGGAAGTGAAGGCGTTGTTCGCCGATATCAAACTGCCGGAGCGCTAGGCGAAGAGGCGCTGGCGCCGGAACCGGATGCCCTCCACGGGCTCGCCGGGCTGATAGACGACGTCGTACCGTCTGAGGGCCGCCAGTGCCTCCTCGGCGATCTCCGTCGGCGGCAGCTCGAAAGACACGAATCCACAGCGGGCCAACAGGAAGATCTTGTCCTGCTTGACGCCGGCGCCCACGGCCCGCAGCTCGCCCTTGAATTCCAACCGGTCGCGCAACAGCCGGCCGTAGCTGAAGCCACGACCGTCGCCCACGTTGGGGAACTCAACGGCAACGAGCGCCAGGTGCGGCAACACGTCCGAGAGGCTCTCAACACATTCAGCGGGCGCCAGTCGCACACCCAGAGGACCCTTGCGGGCCAACCACGCAGCCGTGTCTTTCCGCAGCTCCGCGACGGGAACGATCAGCGGATCGGTGTCCGAGGCGTCCTCGCCAAAGTGGCGCCAGTCGTCCGGGACGACGTCATGCCGCCGCAGAATGCGTCGCATAAGCGCGCTCCTTGAAGGGTTTGATACCAACACGACGGATCATGTCGATGAAACGTTCGCCGTCCTGGCGCTCCGCCCGATAGACCTCGACGATTCTCTCGACGGTGGAAGCCACTTCGCTCTTCGGCACCGACGGTCCGATGACCTCGCCGAGCGCGGTGACACCGCCGTTCACCGAGCCACCCAGCGTAATCTGGTACCACTCCTCACCGTGCTTATCGACACCGAGAATGCCGATGTGTCCAACATGGTGGTGGCCGCAGGCGTTCATGCAGCCCGACATCTTGATCTCGATGTCGCCGAGATCGTAGAGGTAGTCGAGGTCGTCGAAGCGGTCCTGGATCTGCTTCGCGACACCCAACGTGCCGGCATTGGCCAGGGCGCAGAAGTCCAGTCCCGGGCAGGCAATCATGTCCGTGAGCGTGCCGATGTTGGGCATGGCGAGGCCCTGCGCACGCAGCTCCTTCCAGACGGGGAACAGGTCGTCCTGGCGCACATCGCCCAACAACAGGTTCTGGTTGTGCGAGACGCGGATCATTCCGAAGCTCACCCGATCGGCGAGGTCGGCCACCGCATCCATCTGGTCCGACGTGATGTCGCCGGGATTCACTCCATGTCGCTTCAGTGAGATGAACACAGCGCGGTAGCCGGGCACCTTGTGCTCGCGAGTGTTATAGCGATACCAGGCCTGGAACTCGGGCTCACGGCCAGCCGCTACATCGATGTTCCTCAACATCTCGTAAGCCGGCGGCACGAAGTGAGAGCGCACACGATCGATTTCCGCGGCGTCGAGCTTCGGCGCGAACGCACGCGCGGCTTCCCATTCCGCCTCCACCTGCTCGCGGAAGCGCTCGATACCCAACGCCTTGACGAGCACCTTGATGCGCGCCTTGTGAATATTGTCGCGACGGCCGGTGCGGTTGTAGACCCGCAGGATTGCCTCGAGGTAGCCGAGGAGGTCAGGCAGTGGGACGAATTCGCGGATCGACTGTCCGATGATGGGCTGACGGCCGAGGCCACCGCCGACGAACACTTCAAAGCCAACACGCCCTTCAGCATCGTGCTTCAGGTGCAGCCCGATGTCATGGGTCAGCGATGCGGCCCGATCCTCGGGCGAGGCCGTCACGCAGATCTTGAACTTGCGGGGCAGGTACGTGAATTCGGGATGGTGCGTCGACCACTGCCGGATGATCTCGCAATAAGGTCTGGGATCGTCGATCTCGTCCTTCGCGATGCCGGCCATGTGATCGGAGGTGACGTTGCGGATGCAATTGCCGCTCGTCTGGATCGCGTGCATCTGGACCGAGGCCAGGTGCTCGAGGATGTCCGGAACATCCTCGAGCTTCGGCCAGTTGAGCTGCATGTTCGTGCGGGTCGTGAAATGACCCACGCCCCTGTCGTACCTTCGGGCGACCTCCGCGAGCTTGCGAAGCTGACGGGAGGCGAGGAGGCCATACGGAACGGCGATGCGGAGCATCGGCGCGTGCCGCTGGATGTAGAGGCCATTGCGCAGCCGAACGGCTTTGAACTCATCTTCCGTGAGCTGGCCGGCGAGGAAACGCCGCGTCTGGTCACGGAACTCCGCTACCCGCTCGTCGACGAAGGCCTGGTCCAGATCGTCGTACTTGTACATAGCCTGCGACTATGGGGGCGGGGGACGGGCGCACGAAATACCGTCTGCTTGTGTAGGGGTCTCCCGCGGTTATGAGCGCTTTGTCTTTATACTAGGCGCACTACAAGGGGGCATTTACCGTGGCTGGACTTTATTTCGAGCAATTCGAACCCGGACAACGATTCGAGCACCTGGTGCGGCGGACCGTCACCGAGACCGATAACCTGCTGTTCAGTGCTTTGACCATGAACCCGGCGGCGCTGCACCTGGACGCCGAGTACGCCAAGACCACGCCTTATGGCGAGCGTGTGGTGAACAGCGTTTTTACCTTGGGCCTGCTGGTGGGTCTCACGGTGTACGACACCACCTACGGCACGACCTTGGGCAATCTGGGCTGGGAGGAAGTGAAGTTCCCGAAGCCGGTGCTCATCGGCGATACGCTCCGAGCCGTCTCCACCGTGGTGTCCAAGCGGGAGAGTCAGTCGCGTTCCGATGCGGGGATCGTGATTTTCGATCAGCGCGCCTATAACCAGCGTGACGAGGAAGTTGCTTCGTGTCGTCGAGCGGCGCTCATGATGAAGAAGGCGAAGTCGTGAGGTCGTTTCTCTTTGTTCCGGGGGATAGCGAGCGCAAGCAGGCGAAGGCTCTGGCCACCGCGGCCGATGCTCTGATACTCGACCTGGAGGATTCCGTTGACGTCGCGCAGTTGCCGGCGGCGCGGGCCCGGGTCCATGAGTTGTTGCAGACGCAGCCGGACCGCACGAAGCAGCAGCTGTGGGTGCGAGTGAACGCACTGTCGAGCGGCCTGCTGTTGGAGGATCTGGCTGCCGTGATGGCGGACGCCGGCGAGGGCGGTCCTGACGGCATCGTGCTGCCCAAGGTGTCCAATCCGAGCGAGATAGAGGAGGTCGCTCACTATCTCGCCGCGCTCGAAGCCCGAAGCGCGCGCGAGTTGGGATCGACCCGTCTCCTGGTCATTGGTACCGAGACACCCCGGGGCCTGCTGTCACTCCCAACCTATCGGAACAACGCGAGACTGGCAGCGCTCACCTGGGGTTCGGAAGATCTCGGCGCCGTGTTGGGTGTGACCTCGAAAGTAGATGAAGCGGGAGCCCTGACGCCGCCGTTTCAGCTCGCCAGGACGACGTGCCTGCTAACCGCGGCGGCGCTGGGCATCCAGGCCATCGATGGTGTGCATGTTGATTTCCGCAACAAGGAAGGCCTCGCGCGCGAGCTCGAAAGCGCACGCAGAGATGGCTTCACCGGCAAGCTGGCGATACATCCCGATCAGATCGACGCCATCAACGCGGCATTCATGCCCACCGAGGCCGAGATTGCGCGCGCGCGTCGCATAATCGCGGCTTTCGCGGCAGCTCCCGGTGCGGGCGTCGTGAATCTCGATGGCCAGATGGTCGACCGCCCGCATCTCGTGCAGGCCCAGCGCGTGCTCCAGTCAGCCGCGAGTGGCTCGTCCGCGGCGACGGTTTGAGTCCAAAACCGCCGCCGCGGCCCGTCTCCCCACTCTCAAACGCTGAGTGAGTCCCGGCTGCGCTCCGGCGCATCCGCCGACAATTCACACACCTCGCGCTCGCGGGGCTGCGGGTCGTGTGCCGGCAGGGTGTCGATCTCCTCCACGGAGTCTTCGACAGGGTCGGTTTCCTCCACCCGCCGCCCGGCAAACCTCTCCCACAGCGCTGCCTGCTTGGCCGGATCGCCGGCCTCGAAGATCGCGCAATCGATGCGCAACTGCCCATCCGCCAGGGCCATCTGCTCGCGATGGCAGTGGTGCGGCGTGCGCGATCCTTCGTAGCGGAAAGGATCGAAGAACTTGCAACGCACACACATGCGCGAGGCGGGTAGGCGACCGCTCTCCTGCAGGCCGCGGAGCATCTTTATCGATAGGCGATACAGGGTCTCCTGTTCGTTTGTTGCGAGCGCATCAAAGGCGCCCCACAGTGGGTCGGGCAGTGCGGCGAGTTGCTTTGCGGCCTGTTGGCCTTCCTCCGTAAGGAGGAGTGCGAGAGCCCGACCATCCTTGGTGCTGCGTCGTTTGCACACGAGCTTTTTGTTCTCGAGTGCACTCACGCTGTCGCACGCAGTGGCAGCTGTGACCCCGAGCTCGCGCGCCACGGCTGAGAGCGACAAGCTTTCGTCGCGCGAGCCGAGGAGCTGGAGAATTTTCCGTTGCGTCGGAGTCAGTCGCTGTACAGCCCATTGATCCCAGGAACTCGTGTGTGCCAGCTGCGCGAGGCGGCGCAGGGCACCGGCGAGAGCCTGGGGGAGCGTGGAAGTCGGCGTTTCGAAATTCATCATATGAAGAATTTTGAGAAAAACCTCGTAATTATGTTAAAAGCAAGGGTTTTTTTCGGCCTCCGTGCTCCGACTACTGCACGCGTTTTGTCCCTGCTCGAGTACTAAGACGCTCCGGAGACCAAAACTAAACACCCCTGTTTGAAACATTCGACGCTGCAGTGCATCGATGGGGTCTTCACCACGGTGAAGGAGTGCGAAGTGACGAGTTTGGTTTGCGCGCAACGCCCTTCAGGGCGTTTTTTGCTGCGCTGTTTCGATCGCGAGGAGATCTTCGGGTGTATCGATGTCCAGCGCCGCGCTTTCCATGGGGACGCGCACGACGCGGTCGGGATTGCGATGCAACAGCCTGCGCGCGCCGATGTCACCGCGAAGCTCGGAGAGCTCTCTGAAGCGGGAGCGTGGGAAGATCGCGGGGACGCCCGTTGCTCCGGAATATAACGCCGCGGCGACGTAGTCCGGTTGCCGCCGCCAGGTACCGGCCAAGCGCTGTAGATCCTGCGATGTGACGGCGACCTGGTCAGCCAACACCAGCATGACCCCGGTGCAGGCTGCCGGCAGGCGCGCAACGCCAGCGCGGATGGAGCTGCCGATCCCTTCTCGCCAGTCCCGGTTGATGACGACGGTGGCGGGCGTATGTGTCAATAGTGGAGCAAGCTCCGCGGCGTTGGCGCCTAACACGACAATCGTCGTAGCTCCGGCAACTTCAACTGCGCGCGATACGGTGGCGTGTAAGAGTGGGCGCCCGTCGATACGCACGAGCTGTTTGATTCCCCCGAAACGCGTGGATGCTCCGGCCGCGAGCACGATTGCGTACAGTCCATCGTCGCTTTCGGCTACGGTGGACACAGCTCTATACTCGCGAGTTTGCCGCGGGCAGTTCGATACCAGCGGGTAGCACCGAGCGCACGCGCGCGTAACGATTGCGCTCGTCGAAGATCGAGTCCGCGTCGATGCCGGAGACAGCGCGCCAGTCAGTTACCTTGGCCTGCTGCGTGAACAGTTTGTCGACTGCGTCGCGCCTGGCGCTCCATGGGCCTGCAAAAAATCGCTGAAATTCAGCCCAACGGCCGGCGCGCTCGGCGTCCGGGCCAGTCCGCGTGCCTAACGCGGCTTCGAGCTTGGTCAGTGCTTCCCGGCTCGTTCCGGGCATCGCCAGTGCGTTCTCCACGGCACGCCTTTCCGAGTCGTCCGCGCCCGGCCGCCCGCGCAGGAGGTCGTGGAATGTCTGCTCGCGCTCCTCGAACCGGCTCAGAATCCAGACGAGATAGTCGACGCTCGCCTGGCGGAAAGCTTGTAGCGAATCGAGGCCGTCGCTGCTCGATCCGGCCGACGACAAAGCGCGCGACACGTCGAATGCGTGTTGGCGCTCGAGGGCTAGCTGCGCTCGGATCAGCTCCACTTCATTCATGATGCACTGTCATCCCGGGGTCTAGCGTTGGCACCGTGCACGAACGCGTGGATCTCCGCAACAATCGAAAGCGCGATCGATTCGGGACTGCGTCCGCCCAGAGCGAGACCGACCGGCGCGTGCAGCCGGGATCGCAGTTCTTGGGTGCTCTCGCTACCCAGATCACCGAGCAGCTTTTGGCGTCGCGCCGCGGGTCCCAGGAGACCAATGTACGGAATCGGGTTTTTCGACAATACCCGCAGGTAGCTCAGGTCCGACGGCAGGTGATGACTCATCACGACGACGGCGGAAAATTGAGAAAGCTCCACGGCGTTGTCGAGTTCCTCGGGACGTGCCAGCACGACACTCTCTGCCGAAGGAAAGTGCGAGGCGTCCGCGTAAGCGGGGCGATGATCTACGACCGTCACCTTGAAGTTCACGCGAGCCGCGAAGTCAACGATGGGGGCCGCATCAGGTCCGGCTCCGAGGATCAGCAGTTTCGGCGGCAGGGTTAAGGGTAAGGCAAACAGCTT
>DAITMW010000247.1:0-11374 GCA_036834945.1 Steroidobacteraceae bacterium | reverse complement strand
CGGAATACATTTTCCTCAAAGGCCGCCGCGTGCTCGCCGACCAGATGGAATACCTGTTGGCCCACTTCCCGCGCACGAGCCCATTGCACGACCGGATCCAGCGCTGGCTTTCTTAGTTGATTGGCGAAAATTGCTCCCGGCAATTTTCGCGGACATGACTTCGTCGACCGCCCCCTACGCGGGCCGGGCAAAAAAGCGTGGTTTTTGCCGGCTGCGCCCTGCGGGGCGCCTGCGGCGCGGATGCCTCGGGCTTTCGCTGCGGACTGTTGCGCGAGGCGGCGTCGTGATACAAACCTTGCGGTGATTTTCCTCGTCGACGCTTCGGTTTACGTCTTCCGCGCCTACCACTCATCCCTCCCGATGATCGATCGGGACGGCAACCCGGTGCACGCGGTCTTCGGTTTCGCACGCTTCCTGGGCGATCTCATCGAGCGGGTACGTCCCCGTTACATTGCGGTGGCCTTCGACCAGCGTCTTGCCACCTCGTACCGCAATAGGATCTATCCGCCGTACAAGGCGAATCGCGAGCCCGCGCCGGTCGATCTCGTGAGACAGTTCCAGCACTGCCGGGAACTGTGCCGTCATCTCGGCCTGGCCGCTTTCGTGAGCCCGGAGTACGAGGCCGACGACATCATCGGAACGCTGGCTTGCCTCATGCGTGACGAGCACGTCCGTTCGGCCTTCATCACGCGCGACAAGGACCTGGCGCAGCTGGTGCGCAGCGGGGATCTCTACTGGGATTTTGGCGCCCGCGAGCAGTTCGGCTACCACGACATCGAGCGTTACTACGGTGTGAGGCCGGAGCGTTTCGCCGACTACCTCGCGCTCACCGGCGACGAATCGGACAACATCCCGGGTGTCCCGGGAGTCGGCCACAAGACGGCCGCGTCGCTCATGAAGGCGTTCGATTCACTCGATGAGCTGTACGCCGATCTGAACCGTGTTACGGACCTGAAACTGCGCGGCGCCCGCACATTGCGCGACAAGTTGCACGAGCACCGTGAGTCGGTCTTCCTTGCGAGGAAGCTGACACGCATTTCGTGCGATTTGCAGCTGGGACTCGAGGACGTCGAAGGCTTGAGGCGGCGCAGACCTGACACGCCCGCACTGGCGGATCTGTACGACCGGCTGGGATTCGGGCCTTTCCTGCGGCGTCAGGGTGAGAGGCTGGCACAGATCCCAACGACGAACTGAGTCAGGAGCCGCGGGCGCGCGCCCTCGACCCCTGACCCGAAAAGAACCAACGCCTGATTCAGCGTCCGGAGATGACTTCCCCGGTCACGCAACCCAACGGCTCGCCGAAGCCATCCGCGGCGCGTGCTTCGAGGAATACCTCGCGGCCATCCAACGCCTGTGTGTCGATGCGAACGAGGTGACTCCCGTCCGGTTGCAAGCGCGAGGTATAACGCGTGGCGGGCAGTTCCTGCTTTTCCGCATCCGCCGCGATGACTTTCCGGTCACGCGAAACGCCCGGAACCCGCAACACCGCGAACCTGGTGTCGGGCGCGAGCCGCAGCGCCGTGCAATCGCCGCCGGAGCGTGACGCCGTCGCGGGTACGTTGAAGAAGGTAGTCTGGGTCGAGTCCAGGTTGGGCGCTTGGGATTCGTGTCCGAACCAACCGCCGGCCGAGCCGAGCACGCCGCCGACAACCAGGGAGGCCGCCATGCGCCAGCCTACCGCGGCCTGCGTGTTGCGCCCGAGCACCGCCGGTGCGCGCGCCGGACGCGCACGTGCCGGCATGTTGAGTTTGATGGCCCGCCAGGTCTCGACGTCCTCGACGCACTCCTGGCAACCCATCATGTGCATCTCGAAATCTTCGAGCGTGTGCTCGTCCAAGCCATCCGCCACGTAGACGGCGGCCGTTTGTTTTGCTTTGAATTGTGCGTGATCCATGGTTCTCCCTACCCATGCGTCGAATGTGCGGAAGAGGAGCGGCCCGCGCCAGGGTCACCGAGCGCGAGTCCGGCTTTTCGAAGAATGTCGCCGAAGCGCTGACGCGCCCGCCACAAAACCTGGTTGAACTGCATATCGGTCAGTTGCAGGGACTCGCGAATCGCGGTGCGCGGTTCCTCGTGCAGATAAAATCGCTCGAGAACCTCGCGGTCGCGCTGCACCGGCAGGTGATCCATGAGATCCCGGACGTGCTTCGCGAGTTGCTCGTGGTCGAGACGCTCTTCCAAAGACAACGCCTCATCCTTGAGGTTGGTGAGTAGCTCACGGTCGTTCTCGTGGCGCCGGGATAGTTCTCCGCGCCAATAGGCGGTCGCGAGCTTGCATGCCGTACGATACAGATAACCTCCGAGATTGCCCGGATCATCCAGGCCCTCAGTGCGGATCTTCTTGATCGCCTGCAAAAAGGTGCGCTGTAACAGATCGTCCGCCGCGTGGCGATCGATCCGTCTATGGTGGAATACCTGCAGCAAGGGCCGCCGATATCTCAGGTAAAGTTGATTTTGTAGCTCGCTGCGCTCCGCAACCGCCTCCACGAGCGAAAAATCGCTACTCTCATCACGGTCGAGCGACTTCTCGGCGGCGGTTACGCTGTGCTCGTCTGCTTCGATGTAGGTCATGGACGTGCTTCCCGATGCGCTTCTGGGCGGCGGCAGACACTTGCGGAGCGGCGCTCCGTTGCGAGGAGACAAGCGTCGGCCAACGGCACACCGTTCAGATACGGTGCCCGTGATCCCGGCTTCGAACGGCGCGCCGTCCTCGACATGCGCCCTTCCACGACCCCCGCCAGAAACTCGTCTGGGCCCAATTTAGCATAGCGCGGGCTCGACCAGATGCCGGCCAGCAAACCGGCCAGAATCGCGGTGGAATTGGAACTGCCCTGCTCCAGCCGGTAGTGATCCGGCGGGGCCGCCGCTCCAATGACGCAGGCGCTCGGCGCTCCTAGATTCAGTCCAGGGGGAGCAGGGCTCGTGCCGGGGGAGAGCTGATCGTCGTTGCCGATTGGAACGGCCCGTACGATGCGACGAAAGTCGTAGGCCGCCGGGTAACCGGCCACCGGCTCCCCCTTGTTGGGCACACTGGCAATGACAATCGCCGCGACGGGCGACCCGGGCCGGTCGGCGATCTCACGGAAGGCGGCATCGAGCTGTTCAGAAGTCACGCTCCAGTGTGCACTGAAGCTGAGAATCCGCGCTCCCATGCGGGTCGCATATTCCAGCGCGCGGACGAGTCGTGCCGGGTCGACTTGTGTTGCAGTGCCGTCACACCCCGTAATCCGCAGCGCCATGACGCGCGCGCCGTCGGAGCCGGGTGCCGCTATGCCTACACGGTTGTTGCGCTCCCCCGCCACCAGGCTGGCCATCAGGGTGCCGTGGCTGAAGCGCTCGCGACAGGCGCCTTTGGGGGTTACATCCGGGCTGTTGTCGACAAAATCCCAACCATGAACGTCGTCGACATAACCGTTACCGTCGTCGTCGACCCCGGCTTTGCCACGCGATTCGGTCTCGTTGGTCCACAGTTGATTGCGCAGATCCTCGTGGTCCAGCCAAAACCCATCGTCGAACACCGCCACCGTAACCGGCGTGCCCCGCGCGCCGGCGTCGCGCCAAACCAACGACCCCGCGACATAATCGACCCACCACAGGTTGCCCGCGCGGTAGGCACAGTCGTTGGTCCCGATGTCGTCGACCGTTTGGGTCGGAAGAAGGGTGGAGCAGGCGAGGGGCTTACATGGAAAAGCCTGTCCCTGCGCGGCCGTCGGTGCCGACGCGCCGCCGAGAACTCCCAGGAATAGCCCTGCGATGCAGGCGCGCAGCTCCATGCGCTGATTCTAAACGGTCTCTTGGGGCTCGCCATACGGTGAGCCCCAGGGAGACTCCAAGACGGGACATATCGTCAGTTGGCGTGGATCACGCCACCGTCGTCGAGCACGACCGACCCTGCGGTTGCCGATTCGAGAACGACGACCGCGGAGGTTCCGCCAGTCTTGGAGGCGAGCGGGAAGATGAGCACGTGCTCATATTGCCCATGGATTTTCGCCAGCCCATACCAGTGTTGCTGCTCGTACTGCGGCTCGACGGTTTGGACATAACCTGACATGGCCAGCAGCGGCGAGGCACTCGTGGAGCTGGCCTCGGCACCCGCGACACACTCGAAGTCCGCGGGAATGGCGTTCATCTGGGTGCCGGCACGGTAGTGCAGCTGCAGGCCGTTCCACTCGGTCGCCCACTGTTGGCCGGCGCTGTTGATTGCCTGCAGCGTGTAGGTGCCGTTGGCGGACGGATTGTTGGCGATCTTGAATTGCAGGCCTTTGCCGACACGCACGGCCGGTCCGGCATTCGCCTCGGTGCAGTTCGATGTGACGGTCCACTTATTGAAAAAATAGTGGGGAATGCCGGGCGCGGCCTGTACGGGTACCGTGGCGGCCAAAGCGGCGATGACACACTGCGCTGCGGCAAAAACGGTCAAGGGGAATTTACGGGTCATGGAGAGCTCCTCGGGAAAAAGTGCGGGAAGGGAAGTCGCACCAGAACACTGCGGCGAGGAGCCGGCTTATCTCATCGGGCGGCTCTTGGAGCCCGCCGGATTCACGATCGCCCACTGCGGCCGCCCCATGGGCTCTTGGCCGCGCGAAAAGCGCTTGGGATGCAGCGCTAGATCGAGCTGTCGGGCCAACCGTAGAGCGAGAAGGCGGCCCACTCGTAAGTCTTGCCGGTCGCGGCACTCTCGAGTTGCGTCTTGCGCAAGGCTGCCGAGGCGCTCAGGCGATCCACGAGCAGGTACTTGTAGAAGCGTTGCATGAAAGTGGACGTAATCTGATCGTCCACGCGCCAATAGCTCGCTAGCACCGCGGCGGACCCGGCCTGCAGGAAAGCCTGCGCGGGGCCCAGCACGCCTTCACCCGGCAGCAAGCGGCCACGTGAGGTATCACAGGCGCTCAGGACCACCAGCTTGGAATTCAACTTCATGCCGAGGATGTCCAACAGACCGAAAGTCGATGCCGGCGCCTCTTGCGGGGATTCAGGTGTCAGCGCAAGTGCTGACAACCGTGGACGCTGAGCATCGATGCGTGCGTGAGTGGCGATATGCAGCAGGTCGGCGTTGGCGTCGGCTACCCTCCGTAACGCGCTCGGCACCGCTGCACATCCGACCAGGGTCTGTATCCGACTCGCCGGACGTGACTCCTGCGCGAGTTTTGCAATAGCGGTGATTTCCACCCGCGTGCCGGGAAGGCGGGGTAGGGATTCGGTCCAGGAGGAGAGTGATCGATCGACAGACTTTGACGCCACCAGCGCTGGATTGGACTCGGAACATTCGCGGCGCCAATCAGCCACCCGGAAAACCGGATCGCCGATCAACACCATGCGTGGCGCGGAGCTGTGTGAGGACGCCGCCGGGTGCACGCGCATCAAGAACAAGGCCGATGGGATGACGGTGCTTTCGGCGTGTTGCACGACCAACCCCTGCGCCGGATCCTCGGCCCAGGGCAGTACGCCGAGCGGTACCGTGTGCAGCGAGCCGTCGGGTACGACGACAATGCGCTTCTGCGGCAGGTAGCGGGTAATCGGCCACCAGACGAGGCGTGCCAGGGTTTCGGCGGCGGCCTGAACCTCGTTGGCCGGAGTTTCGCTGTCGCGCAGCCGATCGAGCAGAGCGGCCGTCGCCTGCTCAATTTTCCGGGTATCGCCGAGGTGCACGACATGAGCGTTGTCTCCGGACACGACGAACGCCAGCATCTCGTTCGCGCCACTCGAGAATTCCACCAGCGTGGCATCGAGTTGTTTCAAGGTCTGCCCGAGCTGTGCGCGGTCGAACGTCTCCGCATTGTTGCGCTCGTGCGAGGCGAGTTTGTCGATCTCGTCGATGAGCGCGCTGCTCGGCTGGCTCGATCCGTCGTGCGAGGCGATCTCGGCGACTTCGCCTAACAGGCGTTGGTATTTGGCGGACGGTGGCGCACCTTCGGGTGATGCGGCATTACGCGTTTCCTGGTTGAGCGCGTACCGCAGGCTGCGGGATCGGCCGCGCTCGGAGGCTTCGAAAGCCTGCCACGCCGTCGCGGGCTCCGTCCCGCTTTGGGAGGCGTAGATGTCGGTGAGCTCGGCAAACGCGGTGTGTTGGCTGGCAAGGAATGTGGCCCGCTGCTCACCATTGAGCTCGTCGATCGGGACGGCTTCGATCAGATCCGACGCGACTTGCAGCACGCGCACGGCCTCGGCCGCTTGCCCGGAGCTGCGATAGGCGGCGGCAATCAGACGCAGTGACGTAATGGTGTTCTCGACATCACCGCTCGCGATGTTCACGGCGAGCGCCTCGTTGGCGGCCTTCAGGCCGTCCCCACTCTGCCTGGCAGCCAACATCACCTTCACCAGCCCGAGCTGCGCGGAGCGCCGGTCGGCGGACCCGCTCGACAGGCCGGCTTCGTCCGAAATCTGCAATGCCCGGTTGAAGGCGCTCCGGGCTTGAGTCAGGTCGTTGCGCTCGAGGAATGCGGTCCCACGTGCATTCGCGAGTCGTAGCTGGTTACGCGCGTCCGGCACGTAGAGCTGCGCCGCGTCGAGGCAGTGCCAGACTTCCGCGGAGTCGCCGGTTAGAGTCGCCTCGTTACCGAGCGCGAGCAACGAGTTGAACACGACGGTCTTCGTCTCTCGCGTGAGGGGTGCCGGATCCAGGGGTCGTGCGCAGGGGCGAACAAAGTCGGGCCGGCTCGGCTCGCGCCAATCGCGCCGTGCTCCATCCAACATCGCGCCGGGTCGGGTCGTTATCGGAGCGTCGGGCGCCGTGGCCGTCGCCAGCAACGCGGGACATGCGAGGGAGGCGGCGCGTGCGAGCTCATTCTCCGCGTCCGCAAGATTCCCCACGTGCACCAGGAGATTGCCTGAGCGGACGAGGCTGCGGCGCACTCCCTGGCAATCGCCAAGCCTTGCATAGGCCTGCATCGCCGCCGAGTGCGAGCGCTCGCTCGCGCTGAACAGTCCTACGATGCCCTGCAGGCGGCCCATATTGTTCCAGATGTCGGCGGCGAGTTTCGGATCGAGCTCCGGAGGCAGGCGCCGTAGTGCATCGGCGTACGCCGAGAGGGCGAAGGAGTAGTCCTTGCTCTCTTCCGACAGGAGCGCGAGGTTCTGGCTCGCCACGGCGTAGCAGTCCCAATCCCCCAGGTCGCGGCAGCTCTGCGCGGCGCGTCTGAACTCAGCGCGCGCCGGCTCCCCTTCATTCAGGAGGTATCGGAGAAATCCCATGAGGATTTCGACACGAGGCAACTCGCGCGCGCCGTAGCGATTCGTGCTCTCGTGGCGACGCGCCGTCTCCAGCCAGCGGCGGATGTCGGGAGCCACGCCGGCCGGATCAACACCCGGCATGTCCAACAACGTTTCGGCCTGGAGCTCCGCAAGCGCCCCCAGCAGCAGAGGATCGGTGGAGGTGCCGTAATCCGCCCATGCCATGCTCGCCAGCGCGTAGGCGTCTCTCTTCCGATCGAATCGCCAGTAAGCGAGCTGCGCCATGGCGCTCCGTGCCATCGCGGAGGCGCGCCGCAGCCCGAGATAGTCGAATTTCCGAGCCGCGCTCTGGTAGTGACCAAAGGCGGTGCTCCACTGCGTTGCCCGGGTGGCGCGTCCAGCCGCGGCGAGCGCGAGCTCCGCCTCCTGCCGCACGGTGTCGGCTGTGGCGATCAGCTCCACCGAGATACAAGCTTCCCCGTGGATGTCGTTCGAGTCCTCGGCGCGAACCTCGACTTCAGTAGCCTCGGCGCGGCGGACCCTCGCTGCCAGCACAACTGTACCCAACCTGGCCACCGGCGATGCGGAGGCACTGGGTGCCGCGCCATTCAGGGTACTGACGGTTGAAATACCCCGCTCTTGTACTTCGATCCGCAGCAACCCGTCGGCCGGAGCCCTGAGGTGGACTGAAACCACGTGGGAGCTGTCCAGAAGACGACAATCGTGTGACGGTACAGACTGAAGGCGTATCGGGGCCGCCGCACCCGGCCGCGCCGCGCAAAGCAATAAGGCGCAGCAGACTATTCCAAGTCCCGCGTTGCTTGCCCCATGGCGCAAGCGCCTGCTCATCACCCCACCCCTGCGGCTCTCCCGGTCTCTTCGGCTATGCTTCCCGCCACACCGCCCGTGACTTCGAGGAAAACACCATGGCGAATAAGAATATCGTGTCGGTCCTGCTGGAGGAGCGCTCATTTGCGCCACCCCCCGAATTTACCCAGCGGGCCCGGCTCAAGCCAGTCGACGTGGCGAAGCTTAGAGAGCGGGCGGAGAAAGATCACGCTGGGTTCTGGGCGGAGATGGCGCGCAAGGAGCTCCACTGGCAGACGCCGTTTACTGTAGCGCTTGATGACTCGAGCGCGCCGAACTATCGCTGGTTCACCGACGGGCGGTTGAACGTTTCATACAACTGTCTCGACGTGCACCTGGCCGAGCGTGGGGAAAAAACCGCGCTGATCTTCGAGGGTGAGCCCGGCGATGTGCGGCGCCTGAGCTACCACAAGCTGCACAGAGAGGTCTGCCGGTTTGCCAACGCGCTCAAGGCGCAGGGTATCGGTAAGGGCGATCGCGTCATCATCTACATGCCGCTCGTTCCGGAAGTCGTTGTCGCGATGCACGCCTGCAATCGCATCGGTGCCATCCACTCGGTCGTGTTCGGCGGGTTCTCGGCTTTGTCGCTGAAGGACCGGATCGAGGATACGGGCGCCAAGCTCGTGATTACCGCCGACGGCGGCTGGCGGGCCGGCAACATCATCGAGCTCAAGGCTGCCACGGACAAGGCGCTCGCCGGCGGTTGCCCGACGGTTGAGCGGGTTATCGTGTATCAGCGCACGGACAAGCCCGTGCCCATGGATCCGGAACGGGATGTCTGGTGGCACGACGTCATTCAGGGGATGTCCGACGAGTGTGAGCCGGAATGGGTGGAAGCGGAACATCCGCTGTTCCTCCTGTATACATCCGGCTCGACCGGCAAGCCCAAAGGCATCCAGCACTCGACCGGCGGCTACCTCCTTGGCGCGAAGCTGACGTCGCAGTGGGTGTTCGACCTGCGCGACGACGACGTGTACTGGTGTACCGCGGACGTGGGTTGGGTCACGGGGCACAGTTACGTGGCATACGGACCGCTGGCGGCCGGGTCCACCGTCGTGTTGTATGAAGGTGGCCCGATGTTTCCCGACGGCGGACGCTTCTGGAAGATCTGCCAGGATCACGCCATCACCGTTTTCTACACGGCGCCGACGGCGATCCGCGCCCTCATGAAGCTCGGCGATGAATTACCGGGCAAGTACGATCTGTCACGCCTGCGCCTCCTGGGCAGCGTCGGCGAGCCAATCAATCCCGAGGCCTGGATGTGGTACCACCGGGTCATCGGCGGCGAGCGCTGCCCGATCGTCGACACCTGGTGGCAGACCGAAACCGGCGCGATCATGATCTCGCCGCTGCCCGGAGCGACCGCCACGAAGCCCGGCTCCTGCACCGAGCCACTGCCCGGCATCGACGTCGACATCGTGGACGACAACGGCGACCCGGTGAAGAGCGCCGACGCCGGCGGCTATCTCGTCATCAAGAAACCATGGCCCTCGATGTTGCGTACCCTCTGGGGCGACAACGAGCGCTACATAGCCGCGTATTGGGGAAAATTCAACAACCGCTACTACGTCGCCGGCGACAGTGCCCACCGCGACAAGGACGGTTATTACTGGATCATGGGCCGCATCGACGACGTCCTCAACGTCGCCGGACACCGCCTCGGCACGATGGAGGTCGAGTCCGCTCTGGTTGCCCATCCGCGCGTCGCCGAAGCCGCGGTCGTCGGTAAGCCGCACGAGATCAAGGGCGAGTCCGTGTTTGCATTCGTCGTCTGCCGTGGGCAACGTCCGACCACCGATACCGAAGCGCTCGTGAAAGAGTTGCGCAACTGGGTCAGTGAGCAGCTCGGCGCGATCGCCAAGCCGGACGACATCCGCTTCGCCGACAACCTGCCGAAGACACGCTCCGGCAAGATCATGCGACGCCTTCTGAAGTCCGTGGCACGCGGCGAGGAAATCACGCAGGACGTCTCGACTTTGGAAAACCCCGCGATCATCGATCAGCTGCGCGGCGTGGATGCAGGCGGTGCCGCAAAGCCTGCCGCCGCCGGGAAGTCGGCCGCGGGCGCGAAAACCAAGGCGCCGGCGAAACTCGCGGCCACCGGAAAGTCCACCGCGGCGAAACGTCCTGCGACCACTGGAAAGTCCGCTGCAGCAAAACGTCCCGCTGCTGCGGGCAAGTCTGGCGCAGCAAAACCTCCCGCGGGCGCGAAAACCAAGGCGCCAGCGAAACCCGCGGCCACCGGAAAGTCCACCGGGGCAAAACACCCCGCGACCGCCAGTGGCGCCGCCAGGAAATCAACATCACGCGCCACTACCAAACCAGGCGCGCGGGCAACCGCTCGCGCCACTGCCAAATCCGGCGCGCGCGCAACAACCCGTGTCACCCCCAAAACCAACACCCGACGCGCCAAAACTCCAACGCGTGCTCCCAAACGCAAGGCCACGCGCCCGGCGCGACCCAACGTGGCCAAAAAGTCACCTGCGAAACGTGCAATAACACGGGCTAAACGCCGCCGCTGAGGAATAACGCGGCGTTTCGCCCCTTTTCGTGCAATAACACCCTCTGGTGTTGATCCGCGCCCGTGCCCTAGGATTCTCCCCCAGGGATCACAGGGCTCGATGCGTCGACACCGGAGGGAGCATGGCTCGGAAGGCGAAGGATTTTGCGGTTGCATATCTGAACGTGTTGATTGACGATGCCGACCAGGAGGAGTTGACCGCGGCGTTGGGTCGCATCGCGCGCCTGTCGGGAGGCGAGAAGCTCGTGGAGAAGGTGGAGCTCAACGCCCAGAGCCTGTACCGCACGCTGTGCCGTCGGGGTAACCCCGAGCTCAGGAGCGTCGCGACCCTGCTCAAGGCCATGGGAATCCGCCTGACATTACAACCCCTGGCCGACCGTGTCGCCAATCGCGACACGAATCGCGACTCAAATCGCGACCCAAATCGCGACCCCAGCCGTGACGCCAAAGCCAAGGCTGGCCGGCCTGTTAGGAACGGTTCTTGCGAAAGTTTCACTGGACAATAGGTTGAGAGGCGAACATGGGTCAGGTCATTCATGTCGCGTTTGGGACGGAGCGCGAGTGGGAGCAGACGCACGCGAAGACGGTCGATGGGCTGGTCGCCATCGGAACACTCTTCGGTGACGACGAGGCCCTGATGCGGGCCAAGGCCGACTGCGTCTATCACATCCTGCGCCAGATCGTGGAGGAAGTACCCTCCGTGCAGATCACGACGAAGATGCCGGAGAATCTATCCACCGAACAGCTGGAGCTGTTGACCGGAGCAATCAAGGAGGCCGCGCTCAAGGGGATCGAGATTGCAATGACCCACTCCGT
>DAITMW010000246.1:0-11451 GCA_036834945.1 Steroidobacteraceae bacterium | reverse complement strand
AGGAGATCATCCAACAGCTCGCCGCCAACGAGATCGACCTGGTGATCATGGGCCGCCCCCCACGGGAGCTGGAAACCGTGGCCGAGCCGTTCGCGAAACATCCGCTGGTACTCATCGCCTCTCCCCGGCATCCGCTCGCCAGGAAGCGTCACATCAAGTTGAGCCAGCTGGCGACGGAGAGTTTTCTCATCAGGGAGGAAGGCTCCGGCACCCGCGCCTCCATGGAGCGCGTCTTCCGTGAACGCGACGTCCCCATTCAGGTCTCAATGGAGGTCAGCAGCAACGAGACCATCAAGCAGGCGGTCATGGCCGACATGGGTATCAGCTTCATCTCCTCGCACACGGTGGGGCTCGAGCTTGCGGCCGGTAAGCTCGTGATTCTGGATGTCGTGGGACTTCCCATCGTGCGCGACTGGTATGTGATCCATCTGCGCGACAAGCGGCTGGCACCCATCCCTACCGCGTTCCGCGCGTTCCTGCTCGAACATGGAGCGCGCATCATCGAGAAAGCGGTGGGAGAATCCCTACCACGCGCACGTCGCGGTTGAAGGACGGCATATGAGGGCAGCACTGATTGCTTCGGTCGCCGTATGTGTGGGCTGGATGGGGCAGGCGATCGCTTCGTCGACTGAACTCGAGGTTGCGGGCGCCGACATCCGTGTCGACATGGACGACGCGGCGTTTCGCGGCGGTCCGAAGCCCATTCTCGCATGGGTCACCCGCTCGGCACAGATTGTTGGCCGCTACTACGATCGCTTTCCAACTTCGAGCCTGCGCGTGCGTGTCGTGCCGGAGGAAGGTGATGGAGTACGCAGCGGCAAGACCTGGGGCTACAACGGCGGCTTCATCCGGGTGCAGGTTGGACGGCAGGTGAGCGGCGAACAGTTGAACAACGACTGGGTGCTGGTGCACGAGATGACCCACCTTGCCCTGCCCGAAATCGGCGACGATCACTCGTGGCTGTCGGAAGGACTCGCGGTCTACGTCGAAGGCATCGCACGGGTGCAAGCCGGGAACCGCACGCAGTCAGATGTCTGGTCCGAGGAAATGCACTCCATGCCCCGCGGGCTGCCGCAGCCGGGCGACCGCGGCCTCGATCATACGCATACCTGGGGCCGCACCTATTGGGGCGGGGCGATGTTCTGCCTGTTGGCCGACGTCGAAATCCATCGCCGCACGCACAACAAGCTCGGTTTACAGGACGCGGTGCGCGCCATCGTCAGGCAAAGCGGCGGTTTGCGGGCGGACTGGCCGATCGAGCAGGTGCTCAAAACGGGAGATACAGCTGTCGGCACGCCGGTTCTGCAAGAGCTGTACGCGCAGATGAAGGACACTCCGGTGACGCCGGATCTCATGAGTCTGTGGCGCAAGTTGGGAGTGGAGCCGGACGGCACCACCGTGCACCTGACCGACGATGCGCCACTAGCGCAGGTGCGTCAGTCGATCATGCAGTCGCGCGACGCACTCATTCCGGCGAAAAGTAAGTCGTCATCGCAGCCGTAACCGACAGGACGACGGCGATCAGCACGTACTCCGCTATGACCATGTTACGGAACGAGCGGCCCGCCGTGAGGTCGCCGTTGCCGAGTGCCGGCCCATAACGCCACTTGTTGAGCGAGGCCAACGCCATCAGTACCGCGAACAGGGCCACTTTCGCCAGCACGAGCTCTCCATAGGGGTGCCACAGAGCGGCCACATCCGGCAACAGCAGCACGGTCATCGCAACACCCGCGATCAGTATCAGCGGGACCAGCCAGAACGCAGCCGCTGAGAACAGCCCCACCACCCGGGCCATGCGATCCCGTGACTCACGCATTGTCACCAGGCACAGTGGCCAGAGTGATCCGAACCAGAACGCCACGATGAGCAGGTGCGCCAACAGCAGCGGGACCAACAGCCCGCGCCAGGCGCTCGTGGCAGTATGACCGGTCAAGGTAAATGAGACCGTCACGAGAACGGCGCCGCTCACGCCGGCAATCGTAAATCCGCGCGATGACAGGCGCTTCAACCAATAAGCCGGCGACAGGGCTGTCGAGGCTTTGAAAAGGCGCTCCGCCGTGAGTCTCACGGACGTGGTCTGCATGCCCGCGATGATGAGCAGCAAACCCAGCTCGCTCACGGAGAAGGCGCCACCGGTGGTCGAGTTCCAGGCCATATTCTGCAGCGAGCTGTCGAACACGCCGGACATGTCTCCCGCCATCCGGGCGGCCTGGAGAAAGTAATGTCCCGCGGTCACAAAGAGCGCGGCGATTGCGGAGACCCGCGCGAGCGAGCGAATGCTCGCCAGGGATATCGTCAGCGCCGGGCCGAATGCCGCGGTGAAAAATACGGCCCCGGCGGCCTGCAGCTGCAGCACGAAGCTCAGCGCCCGCAGCACGACAGACAGAATATCAGCCATCTGCTGACTGTCAGTGCTTCGCGGGCTGCGGCACAGGCGTCCCGGCAGGCGCGATGGTGAAGTGAATCTGCCCCGGCAGGATATGACCGTCATCCCCCACCACGCGCCAGCTCAACACGTAGGTTCCCGCTTCCAACGACGGGACCGGGACGGAAATCTGCTGCGCGGGAGTCGTGGCCAGGCCGCTGATTTTCTGCTTGGCCGCGTCCCCCTTCTGGAGCCAGCAGGCCGTCAGCCGGGCGGGCTCGGAAAACGTCAGCACGATATTGGCCGGCGCGGCATTCACCACGCCGCCGTCGGCGGGAACTGCCTTTTGCAGGTGCGCATGCGCCAATGCCGCGGTCGCGGCGAGCGTCAACACCACTCCGCCCACTACCCTTTTGAATTGCATGTGCCCTTCTCCTTTTGCGTTATGAAAGAGCAATGTTAAAACCAGATGCGCAGACCCGCGACGAGCTCGACCTCATCGCTGCCTTCGCCGGCGGCGCGCGCCAGCCCGGCGGTGCCTCCGAAGCGCTTGAACCACGCCACTCCGATATATGGAGCCAGCTCGCGGCGTACCTCATATCGTAAACGCAGACTGATCTCGAGGTCCGATAGACCGGAGCCGAGCTGCCGTCCCGGATCGGCTTTGCTGTAAAGATTGGCTTCTCCATACGGTTGCAGAATGAGCCGCTGGGTGAGCAGCAGGTCGTAGTCCGCCTTCAGACGGGCAGCAACCCGGCCCTCCTCGCCGACATACAGAGTCGTCTCGACGTCGAGCCAGTAAGGCGCGAGACCTTGCAGGCCGAGCGCGACCCAGGTGCGCGAGGGACCTTTGCCGAGATCCTGGCGTACGCCGGCCTGCACGTTCCACCAGCGTGCAAGGACGCGATCGAACAAAATATCGGTTGAAGCACTACGGGTGCCGCGGTCGATCCGCTCGCCCTCCGTCTTGATCCAGAGTTTGTTGTAGTCGCCTCCGTACCAGCCTTCGGCATCCCACGCTACCGCGCTGCCTTCCTGCGCATCACGCCACTCGAGCTGGTCGAGCATCACTTTACCGAAGCGATGGGTGTCGTCCATCTGCATCTGCGCGGCCATTTCTTTGTAGCTCATCTCATCCGCGAGGCACGCGGCGGGCCCCATCAACAGGAGTGCGCACCACCTCATTGGACATGCACCTCGCGGAACATGCCCGCTTCCATGTGATAGAGCAGATGGCAATGATATGCCCAATGGCCGACGGCATCCGCGGTCACCAGATAGCTGAGCCGTTGTGCCGGCTGAACGTTGATGGTGTGTTTGCGGAACAGCACCGCGCCGTCCGGCCCTTCTACTTCGCCCCACATGCCGTGCAGATGAATGGGGTGATTCATCATGCTGTCGTTGATCAGCACGAGGCGCAAACGCTCGCCGTAGCTGAAGTGGAGCGGCTCGCTTTCGGAGAACTTACGGCCGTTGAAAGACCAGACGAAGCGCTCCATGTGGCCCGTCAGGTGTAAGACGATATCGCGCGACGCAGGCCGTGAATCGATAGGAGGTCCGAGCGTGCGCAGGTCCGAGTAAGTCAACACACGCCGCCCGTTATCTCGCAAGCCAACACCCGGGTCGTCGAGATCGCGCCGCGGATCGGAGGCGACCGAATCGACCATCGGGCCCATGTTCGAGTGAGCGGGCCCCATTCCCATGTCCGTCATGGTCAACAATGGGCGCGGATCCATCCTGGGCACCGCAGCCTGCAGGCCCGGGCGTGGCGCCAGGGTGCCGCGCGCGTAGCCCGATCTGTCTATGGATTGCGCGAAGAGCGTGTAGGGGCGCTCTTCCTCGGGTGTCACGATGACGTCGAAGACCTCTCCCGCGCCGATGCGAAGCTCATCAACGACCACGGGAGCGACGTCAGGCCCGTCGGCTGCGACGACATTCAGCCTCAAACCGGGAATACGCACGTCGAAGTAGCTCATGGACGAGCCGTTGATGAGGCGCAATCGAACCCGCTCTCCGGGCCTGAAGGTGCCCGTCCAATTGGCGGCCGGCGTCATTCCGTTCATCAGATAGGTGTAGGTGGCTCCGGAAACGTCGGCGAGGTCGGTGCGATTCATGCGCATCTCGCCCCACATGCGCCGCTCCTGCCACGTTGATTTCAAGCCTTGCTTGCGTACGGAGTCGAAGAAGTCGCCGACAGTCTGTTGCCCGTAGTTGTAGTAGTCGCTTTGCAGTTTCAGCGTGCGATAGAGGTGCTCGGGATCCGCGTCGGTCCAATCCGACAACAGCACCACGTGTTCCCGGTCCGCGGCGTGATGCTCGCCGCCTCGCGGCCTGATCACGATCGCGCCATAGAGACCGACCTGTTCCTGGAAACGAGAATGGCTGTGGTACCAGTAGGTGCCCGACTGTCTCACCTTGAAGCGGTAAACGAAGGTCTCCCCCGGTGGGATGCCAGCGAAGCTCACTCCGGGCACTCCGTCCATGTCATAGGGAACGAGGACACCGTGCCAATGGATCGAAGTGGGAACGGTCAGCCGGTTGCGGACGCGAACGGTGACGGTCTCGCCCTCCGGCCAGACCAGTACCGGGCCTGGCACCTGGCCGTTGACGCTGACGGCGGTGCGCCGTTTCCCGGTGAAGTTGACTTGGACGGAGTTGACTTCGAGATCGAAGTCGGTGCGGGGCATTTCGGGGCTGGCCAGGCCGCCTGAAGGGAGTGCAGCGGCTGCCAGCGCGCCGGACAACCCGGTGACGAACCGTCTGCGTGACATGATTGAAGGGGCCGGCACGGAAGCCGGCCCGAAGCGCGTTTTTTTCATCGTGCTCTCGGACTCGAAGACAAATAGTGGATGTCCGCCGGCGCGGGTCGGCCGGCTCGAGGAGTCAGGAGGCGATGGGAGGTCTGAACAGGGTGTCAGGTAACGCGCTCGGCGTGCGCGTGGTGAGCGCGGGACGGATGAGCGCGGTGTCCGGAATTATCCGGACAGGCGTGGCAGTCAGGGCCAGCGGCAAGCTGCCGCAGTGACACTGGCAGCCGGACGATTTGCAGCAGTCGTGCTTGAGAGTCGACGGGTCGGTGGCGAGCCCGTGAGTCGATCGGTCGTCGTGCGCTGACTTAGCCGGCTGCGTGCCGTCGCTATCGTGTATCGGGCACTCGGCGTGCGGGACATCATGCGCCGGGGCCGCATCCGCAACAGCCGCCTGCAGCCCAACCGCCAGCTGAAAAGCCAGAAGTGTGAAGAGGACGCGGGCCAGGGATAGCAGTCGCACTCACGCAGCGTACCGATGCGGTTCCGTCAGTGCAAATGCGGTTTCGCCTCGTCCACCGTCGGCGGCTCGAGCCCGGGCTTCAACACTACCTTGATACAGCTGTCCTCCTTGTCGCGGAACATCCGGAATGCGTTCGGAGCCTCCGACAGCGGCAGGGTATGCGTGATGATGAAGCTCGGATCGATCTTGCCGGTCTCGACCAGCCGGAGCAGCGGCTCAAGGTAACGCTGGACGTGGGTCTGACCCGATTTGACCGTGAGGGCGCGGTTCACGATCGAGCCGAACAGAACCTTGTCCAGGAATCCTCCGTAGACGGCCGGAATGGACACCGTCCCACCGTTGCGGCAGGCCTTCAATGCCTGGCGCAGGGACGGCGGCCGATCCGACTCCAGCATCAAGCTCTGCTTGACGCGATCGTAGACCCCGAATACACCGTGCGAGTGGCCTTCCAGGCCCACCGCATCGATACAGGCATCCGGCCCGCGGCCGCCTGTCATGTCGGCGAGCGCTTCCAACACATCGACCTGCTCGTAGTCGAGTGCCTCGGCGCCCGCCTCGGCCGCCTTGCGCAGGCGCTCGGGGAAGCGGTCGATTGCAATGACCCGGCCCGCACCCAGCAACAGGGCACTCTTGATCGAGAACAGGCCCACCGGTCCGCAACCCCAGATCGCGACCGTATCGCCCTGTTGGATGTTGCACTGCTCGGCGGCCATGTATCCGGTCGGGAATACGTCGGAGAGAAACAGCACCTGCTCATCGGTGAGACTGGTGGGCACCTTGATGGGGCCGACGTCGGCAAATGGAATCCGCGCATATTCCGCCTGGCCGCCGGCATAGCCGCCCAGCAGATGCGAATAGCCGAACAGGCCCGCGGGCGAATGCCCCCAGAGCCGCTCCGCGGCCCAGGCGTTGGGGTTGGAATTCTCGCAGAGCGAGAACTGCCGCTGCTGGCAGAAGAAGCAACTGCCGCAGGCGATGGGGAACGGGTTGACCACCCGGTCGCCGACCTTCAGGTTGCGCACGCCCGGACCCACTTCCACCACCTCTCCCATGAATTCATGACCGATGATGTCTCCCGCCAGCATCCCGGGAATGTAGCCGCCATAGATATGGAGATCCGAGCCACAGATCGCGGTGGAGCTGATGCGGATGATCGCATCACGTGGGTTCAGGATGCGGGGATCGGGCACATCCTCGACGCGCAGCTGCTCTTTGCCATACCAGACATTCGCTTTCATGTGGTGCTCCGGTTCAGTTCAGTTGCTGCTGGTCAGGCGCCAGTAGCGCGCGGCGCGACCGATCAGGCTGCGTTTTCCCGTGGGCTGGCCGTGGGTCGTGGCGATCTCGCCGGCTTCCAACAGCTGTTTGAAGCGGCGCAGATCTTCCTGCACCTGGGTTTGCGGATCCTGACGCAGCAGTCGCGCCAACGCGGCCGTGAGCCGGCCACCGACCGGACTGTAGTGGATGCTCAACCTGACAATGGTGCCGCGGCCGCGGGCTGCCGGCTCGAAAATGACCGAGCCGGCGTTGGGTACCTCCGCTCCGTTGAGCGTGCGCCACGCGAGCGCCGAACCCGGCCGATCCTCGGTGATCTCGCAGTCCCACTCCAGCGTCGAGGTGCCCGGGCCCTTGGCGACCCAACGGAACGAGCGCTCATCCAACGCCTGGACGGATTCCAGGCTGTGCATGAAGCGCGGCAGGTTCTCGATGTTCCGCCAGAACTGATAGCACTCCTCGGGCGACCTTGTCGTGGCGATGCTCGTTTCGAAGTAGAGGTCCGTCGGCGCGGCGACTCCCGACACCAATGGATGGCCAGCGTGCCGGGTCAGCTGGGAAGCTGCGAGCGCATCGACGGCGAGAATGCCGGCCACTGTTGCAAACGACACTGCCGCGCGGCTACGGCCTGGATTTCCGGGACGTATGCCGGTGGCCAGCACCGCGAGGTCGATGACATCGCCGGCCACTCGAGACCACAGCCAGGGCGCGGGGTTGCGTTGCGTCAGGATGCCGATTCCGGTAGCCAGCTCCCGCACCCCAACGCTCCGTGTAACCGAGCGGCGGCGGACACCGCTGAGCGCGCCGACAGCTCCCGGCATGACAATCGCAGCGGCACCGAGAGCGACGCTGAACCAACCCAGCCCTTCCGCGAGAGTTCTGCCGTTCAAAGCCGGCAGATTTACGCGCCGCGGGTAGTGTCGCTGCGTAGCGTTGCGCTCGTGGAAGCGAGTGGCGGACGGTTCTTCCGCACCCGCGTAATTTGAAGGCCTTTGTCCGAGGCCTGGCGATACGGATTCGGTTGCCATCGTCTTCTCCGGATTGCGAGGTGTGCCGCGTTAGGCGCGGCACGTCCCCAATCAATCCGAAAAAGACGCGTGGGTTCCGTTCGGGACGTACGAGTTAGTACGAGCCCGTACGACGCTGGCGCTGTGATCGACCGCGATTCTGCGAGCTGCCGTTGCCGGGGTTACCCGGGCGGGCGTGACCATGGCCATGGCCATGATTGTGCGAGTTGCGCTGGTCGTGTCCGTGACCGCCACTGTGCGAGCGACGTGGCTCGTGGCCGCGACGGTGTTCGTTGCCACGGGCGTCACCGGGTCCACGGGCGTCGCCGGGGCCACGCGCGTTCTGCCCGTTGCCACGATGCTGACCGTTGCCACGATGCTGACCGTTGCTGCGGCGCTGTTCATTGCCACGCGCATCGCCATTCCCGCGCGGTTGGTGCTGACCGTCGTCCCGACGATGCTCGTGGCCGCGCGCATTGCGACCATTGTTTCCATGGCCACGTGGCTGATGCTGCTCTTGAGCGCGCCCTTCGCCTCGACCGCTATCAGCCGGTGACGCCTTGATCGGATATTCCGGCAATGGCGAGACCTGCAGTGAGCGGCGCAAAAGACGCTCGATGTCCCTTAGCAAAGGAGCTTCGTCGGGTGCTACCAGAGATACGGCCGAGCCCGTGCCACCGGCGCGCGCCGTGCGACCGATACGGTGGACGTAGTCCTCGGGCACGTTCGGTAGCTCGTAGTTCACTACGTGCGGGAGCTCCTTGATATCGAGCCCACGAGCGGCGACTTCGGTGGCCACCAACGCCGTGATCCTGTTGTCCTTGAAATCGGCGAGAGCACGTACGCGCGCTCCCTGACTCTTGTTGCCATGGATCGCGGCTGCCCGGATGCCAGAGCCTTCGAGCTGCTGAGTGAGTCGATTCGCGCCGTGTTTCGTGCGGGTAAACACCAGCACCTGATGCCAGTTACCACTATCGATGAGGTGCGCGAGCAGGTGCCGCTTGTGCTCCTTCGACACACGATAGACGGTCTGGTCGACGCGGTCCGCGGTCGCGTTACGCGGTGCGACTTCTACCGTCGCCGGGTTACGCAGGAATCGTGTCGCGAGCTCGCGGATCTCATCCGAATAGGTCGCGGAGAACATCAGGTTCTGGCGTTGCGCGGGCAGCAGCTTCAACACCTGGCGGATGGCGTGAATGAAGCCCATGTCGAGCATGCGATCGGCTTCATCGAGTACGAAGTACTGCACCTCGCGCAGGTCCACGGCGCGCTGCTCGGCCAGATCCAACAGTCGGCCGGGCGTCGCGATCAACAGGTCGCAACCCGAGCGCAATGTGTCGATCTGCGGGTTGATACTCACGCCGCCGAATACCACGGCGGTGCGGACCCTGAGATATTTTCCGTAGTTGCGCGCGCTCTCCGCCACCTGCGCGGCGAGCTCGCGAGTCGGAGTCAGCACAAGAGCCCGAGGCGCGCGCCCGCTGTGGGGTGCGTCCGTGAGCCGTTGGAGTGTCGGCAAAACGAAGGCGGCCGTCTTTCCGGTGCCCGTCTGGGCGCCGGCGATCAGGTCGCGGCCGGAAAGCACAGCGGGGATAGCCTGGGCCTGAATGGGGCTGGGCGTGGCGTAGCCTTTTTCGGCCACGGCACGCAATAACTCGGGCTTGAGCCCGAGAAGTTCAAATGACATCAAAACCTCAATCTGAAGCTCGCACGACAGACTCATGCTGTGGCGGTCAGAGGCGAGGCAAGGGTGGAATGAGAAGAATCGAAGTGCGTCGGAAGGGACAGACTGCGATGATTGCAGGTGCTGACCGCGCACCTGAATTCAGTGGCCGGTACTGTACAGTCTTTGCCTTCCGCCGTCCAATCCGCACAATCACTCCATGGCCCTCATCACACTTCTGGATGCCCATCTCGCCTTTGGCGATCGCCCTCTCCTGGATGGAGCGCAGTTCGCCGTCGAAAGTGGCGAGCGACTGGGTTTGATCGGTCGCAACGGAACCGGCAAGTCATCATTGCTGCGGATCATCGCGGGACTGGCGAGCCTCGACGACGGCGAGTTGCAAGTCCAACGCGCGACCCGGATTGCCTTTGTCGAGCAGGAGCCGGAGCTGCCTGTGGCCGAAACACTGCGTGAGAGTCTGCTGTCGCGCGCGAGCACGGCGCGAGGTGCTAATGGAGTCATCTACAACGACCTGCACGCCGACGAGCGTGAGCGCTGGAGGATGGAGTCACGCCTGGCCGAATTCCTGCATCGCTTCGATCTCGACGAGAACCACTCGCCCGCCACGAGCTCCGGTGGAGAGCGCAAACGGGCGGCGCTGGCGCTGGCGCTCACTTTGCAGCCCGACCTCCTGCTGCTCGACGAGCCCACGAACCATCTCGACATCGAGGGCATCGAGCGCCTGGAAGAGCTGCTGCTCAAAGTCCCGGCAGCGATCGTCATCACGCACGACCGCGCATTCCTGGACCGCATCACCAGCCGGATCATCGAGCTCGACCGCGGCATCCTGCGCTCCTACCCCGGAAATTTCGCCGCTTACGAGGAGCGCAAGGACCAGGAGATCGCGGCGGAGGAAGTGGTACGCCGCCGGTTCGACAAATTCTGGGCACAGGAGGAAGTCTGGATCCGCAAGGGCGTCGAAGCACGCCGCACGCGTAACGAAGGCCGCGTGAAGCGACTCGAGCGGTTGCGTGTGGAGCGCGCCGAGCGCCTCGATCGATTGGGCAACGTCAAGATCAGCCTCGACAGCGGCGAACGCTCCGGCCAACTCGTCGCCGAGCTCACCGATGTCACCAAGCGCTTCGGCGAGCGCACGGTGGTGAACAACCTCTCAACGCGCGTCATGCGCGGCGATCGCATCGGCCTGGTCGGCCCCAACGGCGCCGGCAAATCGACACTGATCCGCCTGCTCCTGGGCTCCCTGGAGCCGGATGCCGGCACGGTCAAACTCGGCACCAACCTGCAGATCGCCTACTTCGACCAGCTGCGCGCCCAACTCGACCCGGAAACCACGGTAGCCGAGACGATCAGCCCCGGCTCCGACTGGATCGAGATCGGCAACGAGCCCGGCGGACCCATGGGCCAGCGCAAGCACGTCATGACGTACCTCAACGACTTCCTCTTCCCCTCCCAGCGCGCGAAGTCGCCCGTCAAAATGCTATCCGGTGGTGAACGCAACCGCCTCCTGCTGGCCCGCCTCTTCGCGCGCCCCGCCAACCTGGTGGTGCTCGACGAGCCCACCAATGATCTCGACATCGAGTCCCTGGAACTCCTGGAGCAAAAACTACAGGACTACTCAGGCACCCTGCTGCTGGTCAGCCACGACCGCCGCTTCCTCGACAACGTAGTCACGCAAACCCTCGCATCCGAAGGTGACGGCACCTGGCGCGAATACGTAGGCGGCTACTCGGACTGGCTCCGCCAGCGCGCACGGCCTCCCTCCTCGGGAGCCGCCCCCGCGAGGCCCTCCGCACCAAAGACTCCCCCCGCGGCCACCCCGACCAAACCGCGCACAAAACTCAGCTACAAGG
>DAITMW010000245.1:6099-11480 GCA_036834945.1 Steroidobacteraceae bacterium | reverse complement strand
AACTCCGAGCCCGTGCCGGTGCCGAACATCAACGGCAACGCACCGAAGATAGCGGCAACCGTCGTCATCAGAATCGGACGGAAGCGCAGAAGGCACGCCTGGTAGATCGCCTCGCGCGGCGCGAGTCCTTGGGTGCGCTCGGCATCGATGGCGAAGTCGATCATCAGGATCGCGTTCTTCTTCACGATACCGATGAGGAGAATGATGCCGATCAGGGCGATGATGGTGAGGTGCTCACCCGCGAGCATCATGGCCAACAAGGCGCCGATACCCGCCGATGGCAATGTCGAAAGAATCGTGATCGGGTGGATGAAGCTCTCGTACAGCACACCCAACACGATGTACATCACGGCCACCGCGGCAAGGAGCAGCAGTAACTCGTTCGTCAGGTTGTTGCGGAACGCCAGCGCCGCACCCTGGAATGTCGTGCGGATGCTGTCAGGCATGCCAATGGACTTCTCGATCTTTTCGATCGCATCCACGGCCGCGCCGAGCGAGGCGCCCGGAGCCAGGTTGAAGGAGACCGTCGTGGCCGGGAACTGTGCCAGGTGGTTGATGAGCAGCGGGCGCTGCTCGATGCTGACTTTCGCGATGGCCGACAGCGGCACCTGCCCGCCTGCCGCGGAAGGCACATAGATCGAGGCCAACGAGTCCACGGAGGAGTACGTCTCCGGGTCGGCCTCGAGAATGACGCGATACTGGTTCGATTGCGTGAAGATCGTGGAGACGATCCGTTGCCCGAAAGCGTCGTAGAGCGCGTTGTCCACGGTTCCGACACTTATGCCGAGTCGCGCGGCACTGTCGCGATCTATCGTGACATAGGCGGCGAGCCCGTTGTCTTCCTGGTTGCTGACGACATCGGCGAGCTCCGGTTGCTGCCGGAGTGCCGTCACCAACTTCGGAGTCCAGGTCGACAGCGCGGTCGAGTCGGCGCTCTCCATGGTGAATTGGTACTGCGTGCGGCTCACGGAGCTATCCAACGTGAGGTCCTGCACGGGCTGCATGTAAAGCGTGATGCCCGGAATGCCGGTCGTTTCGGACTGCAGGCGGCGGATGATGTCCGTCACGGAATCGGAACGGTCCTCCCGGGGCTTCAGATTGATCAGGAATCGGCCGCTGTTGAGAGTGACGTTGTTGCCGTCGACTCCGATGAAGGAGGACAGGCTGGCAACATCCGGGTCCGTCAGGATGGCCGCCGCCAGTTTCTGCTGCCGCTTGGCCATCGCCTCGTAGGAGACGCTCTCGGAGGCTTCCGACACGCCCTGGATGAGGCCGGTGTCCTGGTCCGGGAAGAAGCCCTTCGGCACCAGCCAGTAGAGCAACGCGGTCAGCAGCAGCGTCGCGACCGCGACCCCCAGTGTCAGTTTCTGGTGGTCCAGCACCCATTGCAGCCGGCGTCCGTAGGATTCGATGAGCTTGCCGAACCAACCGGCATTCTCGTGCTCGTGAGTCGCCTTCAAAGGCTCGTGCCGCAGCAGTTTCGCGCACATCATCGGAACCAGGGTGAGCGAGACCACCGCGGAGATGATGATCGTCACGGCCAGCGTCACCGCGAACTCGCGAAACAGGCGCCCCACTACATCCTGCATGAACAGCAGCGGGATCAGCACGGCGATCAGGGAGACCGTCAGTGAAATGATCGTGAATCCGATCTGTCCGGCGCCCTTCAGCGCCGCTTGCAGCGGACGCTCGCCGGCTTCGATGTAACGGGTGATGTTCTCGATCATGACGATCGCGTCGTCGACGACGAATCCCGTCGCGATCGTGAGGGCCATCAGCGAGAGGTTGTTGAGGCTGAAGTCGGCCAGGTACATCACCGCGAAGGTGCCGACCAGGGACAGCGGAACCGACAAGCTCGGAATGAGAGTCGCCGGAATGTTGCGCAGGAACAGGAAGATGACCAGTACGACCAGCGCTACCGCCAGGGCCATCTCGAATTCCACGTCGCGGATCGAGGCTCGGATCGTGGTCGTGCGGTCCGTCAGCACGGCGACATCGACACCGGCCGGCAGTGAGGCCTTCAGCTCGGGCATCATGGCCTGGATGCGGTCGACGACGTCGACTACGTTGGCTCCCGGCTGGCGCTGCACGTTGAGGATCAGCGCCTGGGTTTTGTTCATCCATCCACCGAGCTTGGTGTTCTCGGCATCCTCCACCAGGGTGGCGACATCCTTCAGCCGTACTGGCGAGTTGTTGCGATAGGCGATGACGATGTTCGAGTACTCGTCGGCGCTCCTGAGCTGGTCGTTTGTGTTGATGGTGTAAGCCCGCGAAGGGCCGTCCAGCGTACCTTTCGGACCATTCTGGTTGGCGACGTTGATGGTCGTACGCAGGTCATCGAGGTTGAGGCCGTATGCAGCGAGCGCGCGCGGGTTCACGATCACCCGTACAGCCGGGCGCTGTCCGCCCGTCACGCTGACGACGCCAACACCTTTGATCTGCGAGATCTTCTGGGCCACGCGGGTATCGGCCAGGTCCTCCACCTGCGTGAGCGGCATGACTTTCGATGTGATACCGAGACTCAGCACCGGCGCGTCGGCCGGATTCACCTTGGCGTAGACCGGCGGGGCCGGCAGGTCCGCGGGGACGAGGTTCTGCGCGGCGCTGATCGCTGCCTGCACTTCCTGCTCGGCCACGTCGATGTCGAGCGACAGGTTGAATTGCAGGGTGATGACGGAAGCCCCGGCCGAGCTCGTGGAGGACATCTGGTTCAGGCCGGGCATCTGGCCGAACTGCTTTTCCAACGGCGCGGTGATCGCCGACGTGATGACCTCCGGGCTCGCGCCCGGATAGAAGGTCTGCACCTGGATCGTCGGGTAGTCGACCTGGGGCAGTGCCGACAGGGGCAGCTGGAAGAAGGCAATGATGCCCACCACCAGGATCGCGACCATCAACAAGGTGGTCGCGACGGGACGCAGGATGAAAAGCCGTGACGGATTCACGGGTCCCTCACTGGGGCTGGTTTTGCGGTGGGCCCTGGTTCTGACCTTTGTGCCGGTTGCGCCAATTGCCCTTGCGGTGCTGCGCACCGCTCGCGTCGGCGGCGGCCGGAACGCCCGGATTGGCCGCCGTTCGCGGCCCTGTCGCCGGCTCGGTGCCCGGAAGCTGGACGGTCGCCCCATCGCGCAGCCGATCCCCTCCTTCGGTCACCACGATGTTGCCCGGTGTCAGGCCTGCGGTCACCGCGACATGCTCACCATCGACGACACCCAGGGTCACCGGTTTCACCGAAACGGTGCCATCCGCGTTTACGAGGTATACGAATGTCGTGGTCACGCCGTCCGGGGCGCCGCGATGCACCGCGGCATTGGGCATGATGATCTGGTTTTTCAGGTCCTCGACGAGGAGCTGGATGTTGACGAACTGGTTCGGAAACAGGAGGTTGTCCTTGTTGTCGAAGAGTGCGCGCAGCTTGACCGTGCCGGTCGTCAGGTCGATCTGGTTGTCGATGGTCAGGACCTTGCCATCCGCGATTTTCGCGCTGTTGGTGCGGTCGTAGGCTTCGGCCACGAGGCTCGCGCCGTCGTGCAGGCGCTGCATGACTTTTGTCACATTGTCTTCCGGGATCGGGAAGATGGCGGTGATGGGCTGCAGCTCCGTGATGACGACGATGCCATTGGCATCGCCGGGGGTGACGTAGTTGCCCTGGTCGACCTGACGCAGGCCGACGCGGCCGGTCACCGGGGCGCTGATGTGGCAGTAGATCAGATTGACCTTCGCGGCTTTGATCTGCGCCTCATCGGAGGCGACCTGTCCGATCAACTGGTCCACGAGGGCGCGTTGGGCGTCGACCTGTTGCTGCGCCACCGAGTCCTGGGTGATCAGCTCCTGATAGCGTTTCAGATCGAGGCGGGCATCCGCCAACTGCGCCTGGTCGCGTCGCAGATTGCCTTCCTGTTGCGCGAGCGCGGCCTCGTAGGGCCGCGGGTCGATCAGGGCGATCGGATCGCCCTCCTTCACGAGCTGCCCTTCCTTGAAGAGGATCTTCTGCAGCTGGCCACTGATCTGAGTCTTGACAGTGACCGTGGCCAGTGGGGTGATCGTTCCCAGGGCCGGGATTCTCACCGTAATGTCACCGGATGTGACCGTCGCGACGGATACGGCTACGGGGTTCGCCTGCCCCTGCTGGCCCGGCCGGGGTCGGAAGCGGCCCGCGCGCGCGATCTGGGCCTTCTCCTGGTGTTGCTCCTGGCGGTAGTGGACGAAGCGCACCAGCGCGAAAATGAAAACGAGGATGCCCGCGAGCAGAAGGATCGCGACCCGGTGGCGCCGCAGAAAGCCCGGCGGCGGCCCATAGGACGGGTCAGGAGAGCTCAAATCGTTTTTTTCCATCACCACACGTTCACCAGGTTTCGCACTCGCGTTCGAATCGTCAGGTCTTACAAAAAATCGCCATCGCTCGTACCCGGGTCCGCAGCGCGCCAGGTCTCATTGCGTTGACGCGCCAGCCGGGCCCTTTATTGTGACAGCAAACGCGGCACTCTAACTCGTTGAATGCCCGGAGAGCAGTGTGTCGCATGCAAAAAGTTACCTGCCGTTGACTACGGTAAACGCAGGAAGTTTCCAGTGCGCCGGAGCGTGGTCGTGCTGCGTTTTGATGCGCGTCAGTCCCTTGACACACGGCTGGGGTTCTGGCCCGACCTGGGGCACATATCCGTCAGAAAATGCGCGTCTGGCCCGATAGTCGGGACGCTTCACACTTGCTTAAGATTTCTGATGGTTGGGCCCGCGGAGCGTGTACAGCGTCCAGGACTGTATCCCGGCCAAAAATGTGCGTGGTGCGTGGTATACAAGCAAGGTTTTGACGCCGAAACGATGGGGAGTGATAGCTTGAAACTGAGTACCGAGCGGATCCTGACCACACACGTGGGAAGTCTGCCCCGCAGCCAGGCCGTCGTTGACATGCTCTTCCAACGCGAGAGCGGCAGCGGATACGCGCGGACGGAGTTTGAGCGCGTCATGGACGTCGCGGTGGGCGAAGTTGTGCGGCGGCAACGCCAGCTCGGAATCGATATTGTCAGTGATGGGGAAACCGCCAAGATCGGGTACGCGACCTATATCAAGGACCGGCTCACCGGCTTCGACGGCGACAATCCGCGCCAGGTGGCGCTCGATCTGCAGGATCATCCGGACTTCCGGGCCCGCATGGCCGTATTCGCGGGCAAGCAGGCCTTCAAGCGGCAATCGTGCGTCGGACCGATCACTTACCAGGGCTTCGACGACCTGCATCGCGATATCGAGTCACTGCGGGCTGCCGCACAGGCCTGTGAGGCGCCGGAGGCGTTTCTGAACGCGGCCTCCCCCGGCGTGGTGTCGGCATTCCAACCGAATGCCTACTACCCGTCCCATGAGAAGTACGTGGAGGCCATCGGCGAGGCGAT
>DAITMW010000245.1:0-5999 GCA_036834945.1 Steroidobacteraceae bacterium | reverse complement strand
CGAGGCGATCGTCGACGCCGGACTGCTGCTGCAGTTGGATTGTCCGGACCTCGCGATGGCGCGTCACACGGGTTTTCAGGATCTCACCGAGGAGGAATTCCTGCGCCGCGCGGAGCACCAGGTCGAGGTCATGAATCACGCCCTGCGCAACATCCCCGCGCAATCACTTCGCATGCACGTGTGTTGGGGTAACTACGAGGGGCCGCACGATCACGACATTCCGCTCGAGAAGGTGTTGGGGATCATACTGCGCGCGAAGCCCGCAGCCATCGCCTTCGAGGCCTCGAACCCACGGCACGCCCACGAATGGGTCGTGTGGAAAAACGGTCGCGTGCCGCAGGACAAGGTTCTCATCCCGGGACTGTTGACCTCCACCTCCAATTACGTGGAGCATCCGGAGCTGGTGGCCCAGCGGATCGCGCAGTTCGCGGATATCGTCGGGCGCGAGCGCGTCATCGCCGGCACCGACTGTGGGTTCGGGACTTTCGCGGGTATCGGCAAGATGGATGCGGACATTTCCTACAAGAAGCTGGGCGCCCTGGTAGAGGGTGCGGCACTGGCTTCGCGGCGGCTGTGGTAATACCGAAAACAAACCTGGGGTGGTCACTCATGAGGATTCGGCGCGGTGTCAGGGCCTGGTTGGGTGTCGGATTGCTCGCGGGCTGTTGGTTGATGACGGGCTCCGCCGCCGCGGCGTCGGCGGCGTGTGACCGCAGTTGCCTGGAGAACTTCGTCGACCGCTATCTCGATGCGATGCTCGCGCACGATCCGGCCAGGTTGCCGTTCTCGGCCGAAGCGAAGTTCACGGAAAACGGGCAGAAGCTCGAGCTCGGCGACGGGCTGTGGCGCACCTTCACCGGCAAGGGCACGTTCCGCATGTTTGTCACCGACGTCGAGGCCGGGCATGTGGCTTTTCTGGGCTCGATCACGGAAGCCAATACGCCCGCGATGCTGGCGCTCCATCTGCGGATTCGCAAAGGGGAGATCTCGGCCGCCGAGATGCTCGTCCAGCGCAATGAGAAGTCGGCGAACGGGTTCGAGGAGATCGGCTACACGTGGCGCGATCAGCTACCGGCCAGTGAGCGCAAATCACGGGCGGACCTCATCAGGACCGCCAACATGTATTTCACGGGGATGCAGCAGAACGACGGCAAGGGTGTGTATCCGTTCACCGATGACTGCAATCGCATCGAGAACGGAGCCTTCACGACGAACGTGCCGACTCCCGAGGGACAGATCCGGCCCGATCCGGCGACCGCGACCAACTACTCGGCGCAATGGAGTTGCCGTGAGCAGTTCGCGTCGGGACTGTTGCATTTCGTGTCGCGGATCCGGGACCGGCGCTTCGTGGCGGTGGATCCGGAGCGCGGCCTGGTGTTCAGCTTTGTGTTCTTCGATCACATGGCCGGGGACACCCGGACTTTCAAGACTCCCAACGGTCGGACGGTTGCCGCGGGACCGAAGCAGCCCTGGACCTGGGAGATCGCGGAGGCCTTCCGGCTGGAGCACGGCAAGATCCGGCAGATTCAGGCGATCATGGAGCGCGTGCCGTATGGGATGAATTCGGGGTGGAGCACGTGGGAGGAAGGGATGTCGAGTGAAGGAAGAGACGCGTCGCGCTGAGGTGCCTCTGCGCACTAACATAGGTTAGTCCTTGCCGGGTCCCCTCATCGCGCCAATGGCTACGCTGCAGTTGTCGCCTGCGTCGCCGCCAGCGTTCCCAGTAGTTGCACGCTGCGTCACAACACGGCCGCGCGTCTCCCGGTAAAACGGGCGGCTGCGGACTCACTGAATCAGAGCTCACAGACAGAAAGCTCCTCGACGTGCTGGCGTGTTCACCGTTTTAAGTCAGATTGGGGCGCGAGCTCGGTCCCATGTGTTGCGCGTGATCCGGTCTCGCTCGGGGTCGCTGCGCGCTCATGTCTTTGATCTGGGAATTGCCGGCCGCCTGGGCGTTGCGTTCGCGGCTGTCGCGGTGCTCGCGACGGCAGCGAACGTCATCGCGGAGCACGGCACTCAGATCATCCAGCGGTCGAGTGTAGTGAGTCCCATTGTACCTTCCACTACCGGGGTGCCGCGCGCGAACACTGTCGAGGTGCACTCACCTGCGAGACAGCTCACCGTCGCCGCGCCCATTGCGGACGTACATGACAATTCATTCCTCGAGGCAATAGGCCATTATGAGCACGCCGTGGAGCAGCGTGTGAAAGTGGCTACCACCGAGACCAACGAGCGCTCGAAGGTCGCGGGGCTGCGATTGCAGAATCAGGCGGATGCGTTTCTGGCGGAGATCAAGGCAGTGGCGCGGGCCAACACCCGCTCACATGCATTGCGTGTTGGTGTCGCCTCCCTGCGTAAGACAGGTGATGCGGTCATTCGCAACGCCGACGAGCGGCGGGCCGTTCTCGCCGCCTATTGGAGTCACTTCGACAATGCCGACGCGCAGGTCAAGAAGGCACTCGACCGCAACAACTGGAGGATTTTCGGGCGTGTCATCTCGCGACAGTCGCTGCTGTCGCTCAGTCGCGCGCTCGATGATATCCGGCGCCGGTCGACGCAACTGGGTACCAATGCGGAAGACCCGTCGATGCTCGATGCGCTGGCGCAGAGCCAGGCACTGTTCACCGTGACGTTGAGCCGGAACGCGCCGGGGCTGAGCCGGGCGGAGGGCGAGCCGTGGGTCGCGGATCTCGGGCGGGAGTTCGCGGCGGTCATCCAGAGTCGCAAAGAGTTGGCGGAGCTGGATGGTCGTAATCCAGGTGGATTGGGCGCATTGCAGAGCGGTTCCGAGGACCTGGTGGATCTGGTGCGGGGGATCGCTGAGGGGGTCAGGAAAAGCGCGCGTGATGCCCTGATCGCCACGGAGGGTGGTGGCGGGAGCGGCATGGCTGGCGATGTGATTGCTGGCGTAACTAGCAGTGCGTCGCCCTCTCGTTCGATCGCCACACGTGATGCCGGACTCGCGTCCGATCGCTTGGCGCCCGACCCGGTCGGCCCGCAAATCGCGAGGAACGACGGCATGCCAGCGTCGCACTCTGGAAGCGACAGCGTGATGATCGCTGCCATCAGCGGCGCGGTGCTGCTGATTCTCTTTGTCGTTTCTGTCGCGACGGTGCGTAGCGTCATCGTGCCGATTCGGCAGTTCATGGCGACCACGGAGCGGCTTGCAGCGGGTGATGACGGAGCGCGATTCGCGCGAGGCGGGATCAAAGAGCTCGATGCACTGGCGGTCTCTTTCAATCGTATGGCTGCCAGTCTGGCCGATGCTCGCGCGGTGACGCGCGAATATCAGGAACAACTCGAATCACGCGTCCACGAGCGGACCTACCAGCTGCAACATCTGGCTCAACACGATCCGCTCACCGGCTTGCCGAACCGGCGTCGACTGGTCGCCCATCTCAACATGGCGCTTCAGCGAGCAGCGCGCGAGGGTCTGCGGGTGGCAGTGTTCTTTCTCGATCTCGACAACTTCAAGAACATCAACGACAGTATGGGCCACGTGTTCGGCGATCTCGTGTTGCAGAATGTCGCAGGTCGCTTGCGCGAGGCGGCCGGAGCATCCGGTTTCGCGGCACGACTGGGTGGCGATGAGTTCACTGTCATCTACGAAAACGCCGGCAACCGCGACGCGATCGCCGAGGTGGGCGCCGCGCTGGTGCAAGCATTCCAGGAGCCGTTGTCCATAGAGGGCCGCCAGCTCGTCATCAGCATCAGCGGCGGCGCCAGCATTTATCCGGATCACGGGCAGGTATCGGATGCGTTGTTACGCGCGGCGGACGCCGCCCTCTTCCGTGCGAAGACCTCCGGTCGTGCGCGAGTCAGCCTGTTCAGTCCCGACCTCCTGGAGGCCGCATCGTTGCGGTTCAGTCTGGAGCAGGGTCTGCGGCGCGCGTTGGAGCATGGCGAGCTCGAGCTGTGGTTCCAACCGGAAGTCAGTTTCGCGACCCTGGACAGCAAACTGGTGGAGGCGCTGTTACGATGGCGCCTGCCGGACGGCGAATACATCGCGCCCAATGACTTCCTGTCAGTCGCGGAGGATTCGGGTCTGATCAGCGGCATCAATGACTGGGTGCTGTGCAACGCCATCCGTTATGCGGCCGAGTGGCACCATGGTGTGTGGCCGGATGCACGAGTTGCGATCAATGTATCGGCGCGACAGCTTCTCGATAGCGGCTTTGTCACGCGCCTGCGCGAGCTGCTGGCACAATATCGGCTCCCGGCCCGTTGCATCGAGATCGAGCTCACGGAGACCGTATTGCAAACAGAGGCTGCGACGGTCGATGTCCTGCGTGAAGTGCGACAGCTCGGGATCAGTATCGCGCTCGATGATTTCGGCGCGGGCTACTCGTCGCTCGCATCACTGGAGCGGCTGCCACTCACTCGAGTAAAGTTGGATCGCAGCCTGATCGACACGATCGACACCAGCGCGCGCTCCCTGGCGATCGCGAGAGCCATCATCGGGCTGTGCGAGGGTCTCGGCCTCGAGGTTACCGCGGAAGGTGTCGAACGACACGAGCAGCTCGCACTTCTGGCAGATAGTCCCGAACTGACCTTGCAGGGCTATCTGTTCGCGCGACCGATCGCGGCTGACGCGCTGCCCGAAGCGTTGACCACAGTGAGAATGCAACTCGAGTCGTTGCTCATCGCCGGTTTACCAGGAGTCTCGACTGTTACTGCCATTACGCCGGATCCGCCGGTTCGTGAGGTCGGGGCATCGTGAGCGCACCGATCGCCTGTTGGTGACGCGTATGCCGTGCCATGCCTGCGAGCAGCAAGGCGAGAACTGAGATTATGTTGAGCCCACCGCCGCCGCCACGGCCGCTCGGAGATCCGGCAGCCGAAGCGGGCGCCTGCGACTGCGCAGGTGCAGCGGGGACGGTGGGACCGGAACTGACCGTTGCCGGCCCCACGGTACGGTTCTCGAGCAGACCCGTATATTGCGTCGTCCCTGAAACAGCGGCATTGTGAATCGTGTTGCCATTCGCGTCGGTTGCACTGAAGTCGGGATCGGGCACGATGCCGTCGTAGGGCAGCGTTTCGATCACGGCTCCTTCGATATCCCACAGGATGCTGTGCCACGAGTCGTACGTGGTTTCCTGGTACCCGCCGCCCCGCCCCGATCCTCCACACCGTGTCCACGCGTAAACCTCGCCACGAATATTTCCATTCACATCGAATCCGGTGACGTAGGTAGAGATGAGCACGCCGCCACATGCGACACCGAGGTAGGGATAGTCCGGCTGTGGAACCAAGGTCACGGTTGCTGCGGAGGCGGCGACAGCCGCGAGGCCAAAAACACCCGATACAACAATGCGTTTCATGTGAGCTCTCCCTTCGCAGACGGGCCGAAGAAAGGGTCGAGCATCCCGCCTCGACAGGTTTCAGAGTAGGGTTTTTCCCCACCCAACCGAAGCATGCGCTGACAAAGGCGACGTCAGTGTCAGCAAATCGCATTCCCAACGCGTGATGATCCAACTCGTGTTGGCTCAGAATCTCCTGATGTAGAGATCCCAGAGTGCGACCGCCAGGGAGCGCGGATTGGTATGGATGGCGGCCGTCGATTCATTGGAGAGATCCAGCTCACGGACCTCTCCCGCCCGGGACACCTGCCAGCCGTGCCAGGCAAACGGCGCGTTTGAGTCCTGCCCGCCTGGTGTCAACGCCAGGCAATATTCCAGGCCCGACTTTCGCGATGGGGGCAAGGAGCGGGAGGCCATCAGCGCATAGGATGCACCACCCTGGTAGTACTGCACCTGCGGAATATCGGCGGACTGTTCCCCGAAGAATACGTGAGCGAATGCTTGAGTGTTGTCGTAGACGACACCGCAGATCCGATGTATCTCCAGGCAGGCCAGCAGCGGCTGGCGCAATGTTGTCATCGTGCCGGGCGGCTCCTGCGCCAGAACGGCGTCGAGCTGTGCAGTCGCCTGTCCACAGGCGAGTGAAACAGACTCCGTGTGCCCTACGCTCATTGCGGCGACGACGACGCACGAAACCGC
>DAITMW010000244.1:0-11510 GCA_036834945.1 Steroidobacteraceae bacterium | reverse complement strand
GCGCCTGCGAGCGTTCTCGCGGCGACACTGTCGCTCGTTGGCTGCAGTCACATGCCCAGCATGCACTGGCCTTGGCATCACAAGCCAGCGCCTCCGCCGCCGGAAGTCCATGAGCTCGACGAAGCCGGTGAGGGTGGGGCCGCGGCATCCTTCCCACAGTATTGGATGCGTAATGTCCTGATCGTCGATCTGCAAGGCGCGAGCGGCTCGGGAAGTGTTGTCCTCAAGCCGCGCGCGGGTACTGCGTGGCCCGTGCGCATTGCTTTCAAGGTCATGCCCGGCACCATCGGAGAGCTCGAGATCAAGGCGCGGCAACGCACCGTGTTGCCCGTCACCGCCGAGGGTGCGAAGCCGGTCGTTCTGGAGTTGTCGCCTGGAGCTTACTTCTCCAAGACACCGCAGATGATCGTCTCCTGGGGACCGAACCCAACGCCGGCCTCGTAATCACGAAGGCGGGCTATTCCGCGTCGATCGGCTGGTAGCCCTTGCATGGAACCGCGATCGGCGGGCGATCGGAATCGAGATCGAAGGCGGTGAGCGAGCCGCCCCAGACGCAGCCCGAGTCGAGTCCAACGACGTCCCTGCGCACGACCAGTCCGAGCGCCGACCAGTGGCCGAAGACCACTCGTGTCCCGGTGCTGCGGCGGGTCTCGATATCGAACCAGGGCTGCAGCCGGGAGTGTCCTTTGGGCGGCTTGCCCTTCATCTTGAGGTCGACTTCGCCGTCTTTCGTGCAGACGCGCAAGCGTGTCAGGACGTTGATCGCGAAGCGCAGGCGCTCCATTCCCACGAGCATCTCGCTCCAGCTGGTGGGCTCGTCGCCATACATATTTTCAAACAGTGCGCGCGGATCCGTGCTCAGGGCGGACTCGACTTCCTTCGCGAGCAGCAGTGCTGTTGCAACAGTCCACTGGGGGACCAGTCCGGCGTGCACCATCAGGTCGCCACGCTCCTGATGGGCAAGGGGGCGTGACATCAGCCAACCGAGCAACTCGTCACGGTCGGGGGCTGCGAAGATCTCATCGAGCGTGTCGGCTTTGCGTTTGCGATGGCTGCCGCAGGCCACCGCGAGCAGGTGCAGATCGTGATTCCCGAGCACAGTCACTGCGTTGTCACGCAGCGCCCGTACGAATCGCAGCACCTCGAGCGACTGCGGGCCGCGGTTCACGAGGTCGCCGACGAACCAGAGTTGGTCGCGGTCAGACGAGAACTTCAGCTGTGCGAGCAGCTCGCGCAGCTCGGAATAACAACCTTGGACATCGCCGATCGCATAGCGGCTCACTGTAGGATTCCGGGCATTGCGAGCCGAAAGGGTTGGATCGGGGCGTCGAACCGCTGGCCGTCGTCATCGATCATCTCGTAGGTGCCTTGCATCGCACCCACAGGTGTTTCGATCACCGCACCACTGGTGTAGCGAAAGCCCTGGCCCGGCTTGAGGTGGGGCTGTTCCCCGACGACTCCATCGCCGCGCGCTTCCTGCACCTTGCCGTTCGCATCGGTGATGATCCAGTGGCGCGTCAGCAGGCGCGCCGGTACCGCCCCTTCATTGCGGATGGTGATCGTGTACGAGAACACGTAACGACGCTCGTTCGGATCGGACTGCTCGTCGACGTAGCTCGTCTCCACCTCGACCTTTATCTTGTTCACTGCAGAAGACATTGTTCGATTCTATCAACTGCGACCCACTCGTACCGCGAGAACATCGCAAGGCGCCGCGTGAAGCACTGTGTCCTCTGTGAAGTTCACGAGGATGGATAGTCCGTGACGCTCACGGCTTCCCAGGACTATGAGGTCGGCGTGGTGCTCACGTGCTACTCGCACGATCTCCGACTTTACATTGCCTGTTTCGACATGTGCAGCGGAGGCCGCCACGCCGAGATCGCTCGCCAGTGTGGCAAGGCGCTGCCGGGCACGCTCCAGCAACTCGTCTTCGATCTGTACGGAGGGCATCAGGGTTTCACCCATCGGCTCGACGGGCACGAACTCGACGACATGGAGCAGCTCGATTTCGGCGCCGAACGTGGTGGCCAGCGCCTGTGCGCGGCGTCCTATGACCAGGCTGTCTTCCGTCAAGTCGACTACGACCAGAATGCGACGATATACCTGCATTGCTGTAGTCCTCACGCGCGCAACATTCTGCTATAGCCTACGCGTTGGGAACGCCAGTGTCATTTGTCGAGAGTTTTAGCCAGCTCGTTGAATGCTTCGGGCGGGAGAGTCTCGGGTCGCACGCCCGGGTCCAGGCCGCACCGCTCGATCTGTTCCAGAGTGACCAGGCTGCGAAGGGCGTTACGCAGGGTTTTGCGGCGGTGAGAGAAAGCAGCCGCGACGACCGCGGCGAAATGCGGGCTGACGGTAAATGCGGGTTCCTGTCTTACAGTGAGACGCGCCACCGCGGACCACACTCGGGGTGGTGGTGAAAAGGCTCCCGGCCCCACGTCGAACAACCGCTCAACGGTCACCCTGGGCGCCAGCATGATCGTGAGGCGTCCATAGTCGTCCTCGTCCGGCTGCGCGGCCATGCGTGCCACGACTTCCTTCTGCAGCATGATGTGCAGGTCCTCGATCGCTCCGGCGTGGTCCAGGAGATGGAACAAGAGCGGTGTCGAGATGTTGTAAGGGAGGTTGCCGACGATCCGGAGTTTTCCGCCGCGCTGGGCGGCCAGGGCGGTGAAGTCGAAGTCGAGCGCATCGACCTCGTGGAGGGTGAAGCGGGGATAGCGGGCGAGATCGCTGCGCAACAAGGCTGCGAGGTCGCGGTCGATCTCGATCGCATCGAGCGCGCCGTCCGCTGCATCGAGCAATAGTCGGGTGAGTGCGCCGCGGCCGGGTCCGATTTCCACCAGTCGATCGGTTGCGCGGGGACCGACTTCGGCCACGATGTTCTCGAGCACCGTGGGGTCGTGGAGGAAGTGCTGGCCGAAGCGCTTCCGCGCGAATGTCGCGGTCACGCGGGCTCTGCCAACTCAATCGCCAGCGCGATAGCGGAGGCCAGGCTGCTCGGGTCCGCGCGGCCGGTGCCAGCGAGATCGAGTGCGGTGCCATGATCTACCGAAGTCCGCAGGATCGGCAGTCCCAGCGTTATGTTGACTGCGGTATCGAATCCGGCGTGTTTGATCACCGGCAGACCCTGATCGTGATACATGGCCACAATCGCGTCGAAGTTGGCCAGGATCCGCGGCACGAACGCCGTGTCCGCGGGTAACGGTCCGCTGACGCGCAGGCCTGTCCTGGCGAGCTGTTCGATTGCCGGACCGATCACGCGGATCTCTTCGTCACCGAGATGACCGCTCTCACCGGCGTGAGGGTTCAGGCCGCAGACGGCAATACGGGGCTCTTTGATCCCCCACCACTTGACGAGGTCGCGGTGGAGGATGGTGATGACGTCGGTCAGCGATCCGATCGTGATCGCGGCACTCACCTCTCTCAACGGCAGATGGGTGGTCGCGAGCGCGACGCGCATCGACTGCGACGCCAACATCATCACGGGGAGAGGGGTATTCGTGCGCGCGGCGAGGTATTCCGTGTGACCGGTGAATGGGACACCGGCGTCGTTGATCACGCCCTTGTGCACGGGAGCCGTGACGATCGCGGAGAATTCACCGCTGACGGCCCCATCGGTGGCACGGTCCAGGAGGTTGAGAACATACCGGGCGTTAGCCGGGTCCAGATGGCCGGCCTTGCTGGGTGCCGCGAGCGGGTGGTGCTCTACGATCAGTGTGCCGGGCTCGTGCCGTTGGCCCGTTCCAGCGTAGTCGCGCAGGCCGATGCTCAAACCGAGCCGACGTGCCCGCTCGGCGAGCAGGTCACGATCGGCAAGGCAGATCAACTCACAGGCCAGCTCGCGGCGCGCTATGGCGAGGCACAATTCCGGGCCGATGCCGGCCGGCTCGCCGGAAGTCAGCGCTATGCGAGGGAGCCTGGCACTCAGAGTTTGTATTCCACGTAGGCGTCATCACGCAGGCGGCGCAGCCACAACTCGGTCTCTTCGTCGGCTTTGCTGGCGCGAATGGCCTCGATCGCCTGGCGCCGCCGCAGCTCATCGGTGTTGTCGAACTCACGCCGGCCGAGGACCTGCGCGATGTGCCAGCCGTACTGGGTGTGGAAGGGCTGGCTGATCTCGCCATCCTTCAGGCCGCCGATCGCCGCCTCGAACTCGGGTACGAATGTCCCCGGGCCGGTCCAGCCCAGGTCGCCGCCCTGGGATTGGGAGCCCGGGTCTTGCGAATTCACCTGCGCCAGGCCGGCGAAGTCCTCACCTTTGAGGATGCGGTCACGCAGCTCGCTCAGCTTCTGGCGGATGGTCGCGTCGTCGGCCAGCTCGGTGGTCTTCATGAGGATGTGGCGGACGTGAACCTGGTTCTCCATGGCCTTCTTACCACCGCCGCGGACCTCGTTCAGCCGGATGATGTGAAAACCGGTGGGGGTGCGGAGCGGGTCACTGACCTCACCCGGCTTGAGCTTCGCGATAGTGTCCGCCAGGAAGGTCGGCAGCTCGCCGCCCTTGCGCCAGCCGAGTGCGCCGCCCTCCAGGGCGGTCTGGCTCTTGGAGAAGGCTACGGCCAGCTTGGCGAAGTCCTCGCCGCCCTTGGCTCGCGTGGAGACCTCCTGGGCCTGCTTGGCGGCCGCGTCGAGCTGCGCCGGCGTGGCTTCCTGCGGTACGGCGATCAGGATGTGCGAGACGTTGTACTCCTCGTCCGCCGAGGGCATTTTCGATTCTTTTTCGAGGTACTGGTCGATCTCGCGCGGGGTGATGCTGATTCGTTGCAGGACGTCGCGCTGGCGGAGCAGGCCCAGGGTGAGCTCCTTGCGCATGTCCTCACGATACGCGGCGTAGTCGATGCCCTGCCCCTGGAGCGCCTCGGGGAGCTGGGACAGTGGGATGTTGTTCCGTTGCGCCACTTCCGTCAGGGCGGAGTTCAGCGTCTCGTCGGGCACCTTCAAGCCGGCCTTGTTGGCGCGTTGTGCTTCGATCTCCTGCAAAACGAGGCGTTCCAGCACCTGCTGGCGCAGGACGTTCTGCGGCGGCAGCTCCAGCTTCTGCTGCTTCAGGCGCTCGCTCACGATGGTCATCTGGTCATCGAGCTCGCTGGCCAGTACGACGCCGTCATTGACCACGGCAGCGACGCGGTCGAGCAGCTCACCCTTCGTCGCCAGCTCGCGGGTCTGTGCATCCGCCGGGACCTGGTACAGAAGAACGGCGCATCCGCAGGCAACGGCGGCCACGAACGGGGACAGAATCCGACGCATAGAAACCATGCTTTCCTTCGTCTTAAAGGCTCTCAGGGGCCCTTGAATAGTTTTTGCGAGTTCGCTTCCGATGGCGTGTAGCCACGGATTTCGTCGATCAGGAAGGTATCCGACGCTGATCCGACACTGGCGAGACCCGTGAGTTCCAGCTGCAGCCACGCCGCTGTGTCCTGTGGCCCGGCCTGCGGCCCGGCCTCGGTGCTCAACGGGGCCAGCGGACGCCGGCTCACGTAGCGGCGTGCCCCAAAGCGAATTCGCCAGCAGCACGAACCGTACTCGAAGCCGGCGAAACTCTCTAGCGGTTGCTTGTCCTGCAGGGAGTAGACCTCCCGGGCAAACACGTTCCAGTGGCCGGCGATCGGCCAGGCCCCGGAGACCTCGACCTGCTCGAAGCCGCAGATGCCGGCCTGGGAGTACTGGGCCGCCGTTACCTGATTGCTCAGGGTCCCCGTAGCGTCGCTGATATTGCACTGGCTCGCCGGGTGGATGGTGCCGCGCTGGAAGCGGTAGGCAACGTTCACGACCTTGTCGTTCGCGGGCTTGTACTGGATGTTGACGTCGGCGCGCTCGAACCGGGAGGCCTGTGGATTCCATTGCAGGCTCAGATTGGAGCTCCAGTCCTCGTAGGCGTTGATCGCGAGCTGGGTGACGAAGTCGGAGCGCGTGCCGCTTTGCGGTACCTCGAACGGCAAGGTTACGCGCGGTGTCTCGAAGTAGTAGATCTGTCCGATGGTGAGTGCGACGAACTGCCTGCCGTTGTGGCCGTCGAGCAGGCGGCTGGTCACGCCCATGGCGACCTGGTCGGCGTCGCTCACGCGGTCGGTACCAACATAACGGTTGGTGCGGAACAACTCGACGGGCACGAGATCCGGCAGCGCCGTGTCGAATACCGGGATGTGGTCCTGGTTCCGGTAGGGCGCATAGACATACAACATGCGCGGCTCGAGCGTCAGTTTGTGTTTGGCCGCGGCCCCCAGGTCGCGCTCGAACTGCAGCCCGGCGTCGACACTGGCGATGGGCAGGTCGCGCGAGGGCGACTTGTTTTCCCCGGGAAGCGTGTTGCTCAACTCGTAGTACGTGGCGCGATAGGCCAGGGCGGGACGGAAGAAGTAGCCCGGCTCGGTCAGGTTCAACGAGACGGTGGGCATGATATCCGTGCGCCAGCCCGTCACGCAGGGTGAGACCAGTACCCTGTTCTGGGGGTCGAAAATGGCCTGGCTGATGCAGTTACCTTCCAGGTTGGCCACGTCCCGGTCGAAGTGCACGACTTCGGAGTCGAAACCGTAACGGAACAGACTGTCGGGCCCCCAACCGAAATCGCCGCTCGCGTTGATCGCCGGGACGCGCGCGTACGGGCGGTTGACCTCGATGAGAGTGTTGTCGATCGTCTCGTAGTGCTGGGCCTCGGCGTCGATGCGCCAGTGCTCGTCGCGATACGAGAAGGTGGCGCGCCGTTCTACGAACGCCGTACTGGTTCCTTCCGGGCCTTGCGAGAAGTCCTGGAAGTACTGCGGGTCGCTGACGTTCTCGGCGTCGATGACGAAGCGCAGGTGGTCGGCCAGGTCCATCGTGTTGCGCAGCCTGACGTCGCTGCGGCTGCCGCCGAATACCGGGTCGTCGGGAAGGTAGTGGAAAATCAGCTCGCCCTTGGAGCCCGGCTCGAGGTAGCGGTAATCGCCGCCCAGGTCGATTCCGCGCCGGCTGTACCCGATGGGCTCGGCGGTGAAATCCATGTTGGGCGCGATGTTCCAGTAGTAGGGCGTGGCGAGCATGATGCCGCCGCGCGAGCTGCTGCCGATCGTCGGGAAGAGAAAGCCGCTCTTGCGCTCGTCACCCAGCGGAAATGACACATAGGGCAGGTAGAGGATCGGGACGCCCATGAAATTGATCTTGGCGTCGCGTGCCTCGCCCACTTTCGCGCGGGTGTCGAGAGTGATGTCGTTCGCTTTCAGGTTCCACGACTCGTCGTTCACCGGGCACGTCGTGAAGGTCACATCCTTCAGGTCGAGGATGCCCTCGGGCGTGAGGCTCATGGTCTCCGCCGCGCCGCGTGCCGACCGCTGCAGCATCTGGAACTGCGCGTCCTTGAAGTCCGCTCCGCCGGTTGCCGAGTAGTTACCACCGGACCCGGTGACGTGCACGAGCGGATCCGTGTAGTCGACCCCTCCCTGGCCCTTCACATTCTTCTTGTTCTGGATCTGGATCTCGTCGGCCTTGATCTGGCGCTCACCCTGGCGGACGACCACGTTGCCGGTGAAGATCGCCGTGTCCGTCTGTTTGTCGTAGTCGCTGTGATCGGCGTCGACGGAGATCTCTCCGCCGGTCCCGACGCCCTTTTCACCCTTCGGCTTCTGCGAGGCCGCAGGGGTTTGCGGCGGCAGCAAGGGAGGCGCCGTCTGCGAAGGACAGCTCGGGTCGGCGGCTTGCGCCAAGGGGGTGAGGGCGCCAAACGACAGTATGGCGACTGTGATGGTGGTCGAACGCAGCATGAATGGGCGGCATTATAATGGCGCGCCCTCGTGCTGAGGGCGCAAAAAGCTCAACGCAGCATGCCTGAGACCGACGCGCGACTTACGCTCATACAAGAATGGTTGACGCGCGAGCTGGGATTACGGCCCGAGCGCGTCGAGCCGGCCTCTGCCGACGCCAGTTTCCGGCGCTATTTCCGCGTATTTAACAGTGACAAGACGCTCGTCGTCATGGACGCCCCACCGGGGAAAGAAGATGTGCGTCCGTATCTGAAGGTGACTCGGCTGCTCGAGTCCCTGGGGGCGCATGTCCCTCACGTGCACGAGGCCGATATCGATCGCGGTCTCCTGCTGCTCGAGGACCTCGGAGGCACGCATTACCTGTCGAGACTCCAGGCTGGGGACGATCCGGAGCCCCTCTATGGAGACGCTCTGCGCGTCCTCGCCGATATCCAGGTGCGTGGACAAGAGGCCGCCTCAGAGCTCGCTCCCTATGACCGTGAGCCGCTGGCTCGGGAGCTCGCTCTGATGCCGGAGTGGTTTCTCGGGCGACATCTGGGGCTCGAGCTTTCGGCGTCCGAGAAACAGATGATTTCCGCGGCGTTTGAATTTCTCATCGTGGAGGCCATGGTGCAGCCCACGGTGTTTGTCCACCGCGACTATCACTCGCGTAATCTGATGGTGGTGCCGGAACACAATCCCGGCATTCTCGATTTCCAGGACGCGCTGCGGGGTCCTATCGGTTACGACCTCGTGTCGGTCCTGAAGGATTGTTACATTTCGTGGCCGCGAGAGCAGGTAGTGGGTTGGGTCGGGGAGTACCGGTCGCTGCTGCGCTCTGCATACGGTGACGCAGGCGTCCGGCTGAGCGGTGCCGAGGATGCCGAGTTCCTCCGGTGGTTTGATCTGATCGGAGTGCAGCGGCACATCAAGGTGTTAGGTATTTTCGCGCGCCTCTGGTACCGGGATGGTAAGGCGGGCTATTTGCGCGATTTGCCGCTCACGCTGGAGTATGTGCGGGATACGTGCTGGCGGTATGCCGGACTGGGCGACCTCGCGCGGTTTCTGGAGGCGCGGGTCGTGCCGGAGTTGCCTCGCGCGAACGAGCGTGTTGCGGCTGCGGCGGCGAGCAGCGGCTGACTAATGGTGCGGGTGGCTCCAGTGACACTCACCCGGGCTCGAATACTTGGCGTGTGGGCTGAGGTGGCGCGCTCACACGGTGAGGTGATGGGCGCGTGGGTGATGCGCTCATCCGCGTATGCGGCTGCGTTGACCGAGGTGACCGCTTGAAGGCGATGGTCATGGCTGCGGGGCGTGGTGAGCGCATGCGGCCTATCACTGACACATTACCTAAGCCCTTGGTGCCGGTCGCGGGGAAACCGCTGATCGGATACCACCTCGAGCGGCTTGCGCAAGCCGGGTTCAAAGACGTCGTCATCAACCTTTCGTGGCTCGGGGATCGCATTCAGGCGGCGCTGGGGGATGGGCGGTCTTATGGGCTGTCCGTTGCTTATAGTGAAGAAGGGCCGGAGCCGCTGGAGACCGGCGGCGGGATTTTCAAGGCGTTGCCCTTGTTGGGACCCGGGCCGTTCCTTGTCGTGAACGGCGATACGTGGAGTGACATCGAGTACGGGCATCTCGCGTTAGAGGATGGTGCTCACGGTCGTCTCGTTCTCGTGCCGAATCCTATGCATAACTCGCGCGGTGACTTCGGTATTGATGGCGACGTCGTGGTTGATCGCGATAATGATCGATTCACTTACTCCGGTGTGGGTGTTTATCGGCCGGAGTTTTTTGCTGGGTGTTCGCCTGGCAAGTTTCCCATGCTTCCTCTGCTCAAGCGCGCCATCGCCGCGCGACTTCTCCGTGGTGAAGTGCACCGTGGTGAGTGGTGTGATGTTGGGACGCCTCAGCGCCTCGCTGCTCTCGACGCTGAAGTTCGCGCGCGGCTTCTCGCGAAATAGTCGAAATCAACACTGAGTTTTTGGGCCAATACCTGAATTTTTCAGGGTATGTTGGTTTGGCGGCTCTTGTTGAGTGCGGCTCGAATGGATTATGGTTGTTTGCCTCGGGTCACGTGACGCGTGGCGGATGGAAAGGCGAGGCGACGCATGGGAGCGCAGGCTTTGAGAGCGGAAGTTGGGGGTGCGACGGTGGAAGACGATATCGTGGCGATGAAGGTTGATATCTCCGCGCTCAAGGCGGATGTGACAAACCTCAAAGGCAGCGTGTCGGAGTTGCGGGCAGACATCAAAGAGCTCCGGACGGAGGTAAACGCGGGCTACTCGGGAGTGCGCGCGGAGATGAAAACTGGGGACTCCGGGCTGCGTGAGGAGATGAAAACGGGATACTCCGAGTTGCGTGAGGAGATAAAGGCGACGGACTCGGGGCTGCGCGAGGCGATAAGGGCGACGGACTCGGGGCTGCGCGAGGCGATAAAGGCGACGGACTCGGGGCTGCGCGAGGCGATAAAGGCGACGGATTCCGGGCTGCGTGAGGAGATGAACAAGCTGCGGGTCGAGATGAAAGGTGAGCTCTCCGATTTCAAAGGCGAGCTCTCCGATTTCAAAGGCGAGCTCAAGGATTTGGGAAAGCGACAGGAGCGCGACTTCCGACTTGTCTTCGGGGCTCTCATTACTGGCGGGTTGGCGTTGGCCGGCCTGATGGCAAAGGGGTTTGGCTGGATTCATTGAGAAAGGGCGCGCGCGGCCCCACATTCGACGTGACTAGGAGCCGCGCGAGGCTCAGGCTCGCTGCGCGCGCGTTGCGCGCTCCCCCCGAGCGGCACCAGTAGCGGAAAGTCCCGCAGGTTGGCCGTACAATGAGTGGCATGTCGAACCTCAAAGATATCCCCGTCGTCCAGGAAGGGGCGCGGGCGCGAAGTGGTGAGAAATACCTTACGCCACAAGGATTTACGGCGATCCGGGACGGCATCAAGGCGCAGGGAGGCACGGTCGTCCGGGCCCCTGTTCCCGGCAAGCCGTCGTGGTTGCGGGCCAAGGCGCCGACCGGCGCGGGATTCCAGGGTGTCAAGGGCATCGTCAAGGAGCATCGCCTCGCGACGGTGTGCGAGGAGGCCAAGTGCCCGAACATCGGCGAATGCTGGAACGCCGGAACGGCCACCATCATGCTCATGGGCGCGGTCTGTACGCGTGCCTGTCGTTTCTGCTCCGTCGATACCGGTAATCCACACGGGTGGCTCGACACCGAGGAGCCTGCGAATGCGTCGCGTACCGTTGAGCTGATGAAGCTCAAGTACGTCGTCCTGACTTCCGTGAATCGTGACGATCTGCCGGACGGCGGCGCCGCGCATTACGCGGCATGTATCCGCGCCATCAAGGAGCGGAACCCCCAGACTGCCGTCGAGGCGCTGACTCCTGACTTTCAGGGAGTCCTGACGGATGTGGAGGTTGTTGTCGATTCAGGTCTCGAGGTGTTTGCACAGAACATCGAGACCGTGCGACGGCTGACTCATCCCGTGCGTGACCCACGCGCCGGTTATGAGCAGACCTTGCGCGTGCTCGAGCATGCGAAGCGTCACAAGCCGAGTGTCCTGACGAAGAGCAGTCTCATGCTCGGTCTCGGCGAAACGGCGCAGGAAGTCGAGGAGACGCTCGACGATCTGCGGGCTGTCGGTGTCGACATCGTCACGCTCGGTCAGTATCTGCGGCCGACGCTCAACCACCTGCCGATCGAGCGTTTCGTAACGCCGGTGGAGTTTGATGACTTTCGCGAGAAGGCCTTGGCGAAAGGCTTTCTGGAGTGCGTGTCGGGGCCGTTGGTGCGCTCGAG
>DAITMW010000243.1:0-11601 GCA_036834945.1 Steroidobacteraceae bacterium | reverse complement strand
AAGGGCGCAAGCGCGGGCATACCGGCAATGCCCGGCAAACCGCTACCGCGAAACAGTTGCAGGAGAACCGTCTCGAGCTGGTCATCCGAATGGTGGGCCGTCAGTAGGATCTCGTGGGCATCGAGCTCGCTCGCCAGCAGTCGATATCGCGCCTCCCGTGCCGCCGCTTCGAGCGACTCACCGCGTGAGCGCTCGACCTTCGTAGTCAGTACCTTTAGCGGCACACGCAGACGGCGAGCGAGAGCACGGCAATGTTGTGCCCACTGCTTTGAGGCCGGGCGCAGTCCGTGGTCGACGTGCAGGGCGCGCACGCGTGTGGACTTGGATCGGACCGCGGCGAGAGCAGCCAAAAGCGCGGTGGAATCAACACCGCCGCTCAAAGCAACACATAACGAGACGTCGGGGTAGCCTGGCACCAGGGCGGCAAGGCGCGCCGCCAGCCACACCGAGTCAAACTTGTCGTTAGGACGCACTCTCCGAGAACACGCCGAATGACGCGAGTCGCTTCGCGCGAGCCATTTTGAGCTCTTCACGAGGCAGCTTCTCGAGATCGTCGAGATGACGCAGGATGCCTGCCTTGACCCGCTCGGCGGTCGTCGCAGCATCGCGATGCGCGCCGCCCAACGGCTCCTCGATCACTTCGTCGAGGAGGCCGAGCTTGTTGAGGCGGTCGGCGGTGAGGTTGAGTGCGTCCGCAGCCGCCTCCTTCTTGTCCTGGCTCTTCCATAGGATGGAAGCGCACCCTTCGGGGGAGATGACCGAGTAGGTGCTGTATTGAAGCATCATCAACCGGTCGCACACGCCAATGGCGAGCGCGCCGCCAGAGCCGCCCTCTCCCGTGACGACCGTGACGATCGGGACGCTGAGAACGCTCATCTCGAATATGTTGCGAGCGATTGCCTCGCTCTGGCCGCGCTCCTCCGCGCCAACTCCAGGGTAAGCCCCCTGAGTGTCGATCAGAGTGATGAGTGGGAGGCCGAAGCGCTCGGCGAGCCTCATCAGGCGCAGTGCCTTGCGATACCCCTCGGGTTTGGGCATGCCGTAGTTGCGGCGCACGCGCTCTTTCGTATCGCGGCCTTTCTGGTGTCCGATGACCATCACCGCCCGTCCGTCGATCCGCGCCAGCCCGCCAATGATGGCCAGATCATCGGCATACATGCGGTCGCCGTGCAGCTCGTTGAACTCGCTGCAGATGGCACCGACATAGTCGAGTGTGTAGGGTCGATGCGGATGGCGCGCCAGCTGCGTGATCTGCCACGGCGTGAGGTTCGCGAAAATGCTGGTGGTCAGCTGGCGGCTTTTCGCTTGCAGGCGCGCGATTTCCTCCTGGATGTTGACCTCCGACTCGGAGGTGACGTGCTTGAGCTCCTCGATTTTGGCTTCGAGCTCGGCGATCGGTTGTTCGAAATCCAGAAAGGCAACGGCCATGAACACTTTTACCGCAAATTCAAATGCTGCGGGAGGGTACGGGCGGGGACGCCGGGGCGCAAGGTCCGCGTGGCGGGGATGCCGGCGCGCAGGTTCGCGCGGTCGGGATGCCATATGCGAGTTCCGAGTGGCGGGGATGCCGGCCGCGCAGCGTTCGCGCGGTGAGGATGCCGATATGCAAGGTCCGCGTGGCGGATCACCGCCAAGCCTCCCGCCGGGAGCGGGAACTGGTGAGGGTCAGTTTCCCGACATGCTGGCGGCGACCGCCGGGGGAGCGCCGTAGAGGACCTGGACGCCGCCCCGGCCAACGAGCGTCTCGAGTTGCTCGAGCAACTCCCGGCTCGCGCGCACCTGCCACTCACTCCCAAGAGTGAGCGCGCCAGTTACAGGGCCTTCTCCGCGCTCGATCGTGTACTCGACTAGGATGGGACACGGGCCCGGCCGCCAGGCCGTCAGAACTTCGGCCAGGCGCCCCTGGAGCACCTTCGCGTTCGCATTTCGCGGCCACTTCAGGACCAGGCGGCGCGCCTGCTGCTCACGCACCTTGTCGAGCTCGGTCAGTCTCTTCGCGGACAGGCGCCAGGAGTCGCTGAACTCGTCGAAACGCAACATCCCGTCGACGAGTACGAGGGCGTCCTTGGTGATCAGGTCGCGGTATTTCTGGAAGACATCCTCGAACAGGTTGACTTCGATGCGGCCGGTGCGATCGTCGAGTGTCAGGATGATGCGGGGGCCGCGCTTCTTGACCTCGTCGATCAGGCCCGCGACTGTGACCGGCTTGCCGCCGCCGAACCGCGGCCCTTCACCGCCTATCGGCCGATCGCTGATGAGATCGACGATGCGATGGGAGACCAGGCGCGCCAGGCCGGACTCGAAGCGGCCGATCGGATGGCCTGTCAGGTACAGCCCGAGCGTTTCACGCTCGCCTGTCAGGCGCACACTCTCGCTCCACTCGGTGAGCTCGACCATTTTGACCGCCGGCGCGGGGGCGGCGGCCCGGTCGTCGCTCATCAGGCCGAACATATCGTTCTGGCCGGCATCCTGCGCCTTGGAGTTCTGGTCGCCCAACTGCATGGCGGCCGGCAGCCGGTGCATCAATGTCGCACGGTTCGCGCCCAGGCTGTCGAGGCTCCCGGAGCGCAGTAGCGCTTCCAGTACCCGACGGTTGACCTTCTGCAGATCGAGTCGGCGGCACAGATCCTCCAGACTCTTGTAGGGCCCGCGGGCTTCCCGTTGCGTAATCAACTCCTCGACCGCACCCTGCCCCACACCACGTACGGCGCCGAGGCCGTAACGGATCGTGCGCTCGCCGCCCACGGCAAACTCGTAGCGCGAGCTGTTGACATCCGGGGGCTTGACCTCGAGTCCGATCTCGGAGCACTCCTGGATGAGCGTGACCACCTTGTCCGTATGGTCCATGTCGGCGGACAACACGGCCGCCATGAACGCCGCCGGATAGTGCGCCTTCAGATAGGCCGTCTGATATGACAGCAGCGCGTATGCGGCGGAGTGCGACTTGTTGAAGCCGTAGCCCGCGAACTTCTCCATGAGGTCGAAGATGTACGCGGCCTGCTCCTGCGGGACGCCGCGCCCGACGGATCCCTCGAGGAAGATGGAGCGCTGCTTCGCCATCTCCTCGGGCTTCTTCTTGCCCATCGCGCGCCGGAGCAGGTCCGCGCCGCCGAGCGTGTAGCCGGCGAGGACCTGCGCGATCTGCATGACCTGCTCCTGGTAAAGGATGACGCCGTAAGTGGGCTTCAGGACCTTTTCCAGGCTCGGGTGCAGGTAATCGATCGGACCGTCGATCTTGCCGTGCTTGCGATCGATGAAGTCATCGACCATGCCCGACTGCAACGGACCGGGACGGAACAAGGCCACCAGCGCGACGATGTCCTCAAAGCAGTCGGGCTGCAGGCGCCGCACCAGGTCTTTCATGCCGCGGGATTCCAGCTGGAACACTGCGGTGGTGCGGCAGGATTTCAACAACGCGAAGCTCTTCGCGTCGGTCATGGGGATCGCGCCGATATCGAGCGGCGGCTCACCTTTCTCGGCACGCACGCGATTGATGATCGCGAGCGCTCTGTCGATGATGGTGAGCGTGCGCAGGCCCAGGAAGTCGAACTTCACGAGGCCCGCGGCTTCGACGTCGTCCTTGTCGAACTGCGTGACCACGCTCCCGCCCTGCTCGTCGCAATACAACGGCGCGTAGTCAGTTAACACCGAGGGAGCAATGACGACGCCTCCGGCGTGCATGCCGGCGTTGCGCGTCAGGCCTTCGAGCGAGCGGGCGAGATCGATGAGGTTCTTGATCTCCTCCTCGGTGTCGTACAGCCGCTTGAGCTCAGGCTCTTTCGTGAGCGCGTCATCGAGCGTGATGCCGAGCTCGAAGGGAACGAGTTTGGCGATGCGGTCGACGAAGCCGTAGGGATGCCCCAGCACGCGTCCGACATCGCGCACGACGGCCTTCGCGGCCATCGTACCGTAAGTGATGATCTGCGAGACGCGCTCGCGACCGTACTTCTGCGCCACGTACTCGATGACGCGGTCGCGGCCATCCATGCAGAAATCCACGTCGAAGTCCGGCATCGAGACGCGTTCCGGATTCAGGAAGCGCTCGAACAGAAGGTCGTACTTCAACGGGTCGATGTCAGTGATGCCGAGGCTGAACGCTACCAGCGAGCCCGCGCCGGAGCCGCGGCCCGGTCCGACAGGGACGCCGTTCTCGCGCGACCAACGGATGAAGTCCGCGACGATGAGGAAGTAGCCGGCGAAGCCCATCTGGCAGATGACATCGAGCTCGATCCTGAGCCGCTCCCGATAGCCGGGCACCAGAGCCTCGGGAACGATGGAGAGGCGTTTCTCGAGACCCGCCGCGGCTTCCGTACGAATGAAGTCTTCGGTCGTGATCCCGCCGGGGACTGGATAGGGAGGAAGGCGTGCCTCACCTAGTTTCAACACCAAGCTACAACGACGGGCGATCTGCACCGTGTTGGCCAGGGCCTCGGGCAGATCCGCGAACAATACGGCCATTTCCTGCGGCGTACGCAGGTACTGCTGCTGCGTGTAACGCCGCGGGCGGCCGGGGTTGGCGAGCAGCGCGCCGTCATGAATACAAACGCGCGCTTCGTGGGACTCGAAATCGTCCTTCTTCAGGAAGCAGACGGGGTTCGTGGCGACTACGGGAATCGCGCGGCGGGACGCCAGGGGAACCGCCGCGGCGATATAGTTTTCCTCGTTCGGACGACCAATGCGCTGCAGCTCGACGTAGTACCTGCCCGGGAAGAGCGAGGTCCAGAAATCCAACGCCCGCTCCGCGTCCTTCTCGCGTCCGTTGATGAGTGCGCGACCGACGTCGCCCTCGGCAGCACACGACAGGGCGATCAGGCCATCCACGTTCTCACGTGTGAGCCATTCGCGGTCGATTGTTGGAATGCCACGCTGTTGGCCTTCGAGGTAGGCGCGGCTCACGAGACGTGTTGCGTTCTTGTAGCCGGGCTGTGACTGGCACAGGAGCGTGATTCTCGACGGCTGGACCCGGTCGCCTACTTCCTTCACGAGCAGATCGACGCCGACGACGGGCTTCACGCCCTTTCCGAGCGCCGTCTTGTAGAACTTCACCATCGCGAACAGGTTGCTCTGGTCGGTGACGGCGACCGCCGGCATGCCGGCGGCGCTGACCGCATCGATGAGCTCGGGCACGCGAACGACGCTGTCGATCAGCGAGAATTCAGTATGCAGCCGGAGGTGAGCGAACTCAGCGGACATCGATCCTTGGGCCCCGGCGGTTCAAAGAGTCACGCCCGGGCGCGGGGTGGGGTTGCGCCTGGGGTGATTCAAGCTTCGTCGCTCGTGCCCGTCAAGACCGGAGGTGCCCGACGCGAGGTCCGCTTGCCTTTCTTCACCTCGCCACCCAGCGGCAGCTCGGTTTGCGCATCCGCCAATAAGGCGTCGAACGCCACGCGTACGGGATTGAACGAGCGGCGGTGCAATGGTGACGGCTCGCGGGAGCGCAGGGCTTCGAGGTGCACAGGCGTGCTGTACCCTTTGTGCTCGCCGAGGCGGAACCCCGGGTAGCAGCTATCCAGTTTTTGCATCATGGCATCGCGGCAAGTCTTCGCCAGAATGGACGCGGCGCTGATGGCGGGGACCTTCGCATCGCCCTCGATGATGGCCTGAACAGTGCAGCCGAGATTCAAGTCGTCGATGCGGGGGAGCTGGTTGCCATCGATTTTGATGTGCGTGGGACACACAGCCAGACCTAACAACGCGCGGCGCATCGCGAGAAACGTGGCGCCGAGAATGTTAAGGCTATCGATCTCGTCGCGATCGGCCCACGCGACAGACCACGCGAGGGCGCGTGCGCGGATGAGGACTGCGAGTCGCTCGCGCTCCTCGGCCGTCAGGACCTTCGAGTCGGCAAGACCATCGATGCGGCGATTGGGGTTCAGGATGACGGCCGCCGCGACCACAGGGCCGGCCAAGGGGCCCCTGCCCGCTTCGTCGACGCCAGCGATTCTCGAGGGCTTGCGCGCGCCAACCAACATCAGGCGTGCCCTCTCACACATTCGAGGATCGCGGAGGCAGCACGCTCGGCACCACCGCGACGCAGCGTTTCATGGACCGTGCGAAATTCGCGCTCCAGCTCGGCGAGGAAGTCTCGATCGTCGAGCTCTTTCAGGAGTGCCGCGCCGAGTGCGGGACCCGTCACCTGCTCCTGGAGGAACTCGGGTACGAGGCGGCGGCCGACGAGAAGATTCGGTTGAGAGAAAAATGGCACCTTGACGAGCCCCAGTCCGCGCAACAGGAATGCGGTGATCGCGCCGAAACGATACGCCACCACCATCGGTCGACGCGAGAGCAAAGTTTCGAGCGTCGCGGTTCCGGAGGCGACGATGACCGCATCCGCTGCCGCCAGCACCTGGTGCGCGTGACCGTCAATGATCGTGATCCTTGGCGCGTTAGGGACTTCCGCGATTTTCTTCTCGAACGCGTGACGAACCCGCGATGAGGCCATTGGCGCTACGAACTGAATGTTCGGGCGCTGGGTGGCAATCCAGGCCGCGGCGGCCACGAAGTCGGCGCCCAGCTTTTCCACTTCACCGAGCCGGCTGCCCGGGAGAAGCGCGACCAAGGCCGCTGTGCGTTCGATGACGGCGGGAGAAGCCGCGGCACCCGGGGCCGGGGTGGCGCCGGTCTCAGCGGTTGGCACGGCGATACCTAGCGCGCGCCGTGCACCCATTCTGTCGATCTCCAGGGGGATCTGATCGGCGAGCGGGTGTCCGACGAACACCGCGGGCACGCCGTGCTCCTCGAAAAACTTTGTCTCGAACGGCAGCAGACACAGCACGAGGTCGCAGGCGCGTCCGATTCCTTTGACACGGCCCTGGCGCCAGGCCCAGACCTGGGGCGCCACGTACTGCACCGTCTTGCACCCGGCGCTGCGGAGTTGCTTCGCGAGGCCGAGATTGAACGCCGGGGAGTCGATGCCGACAAAGGCGTGGGGCCGCGCTTCGCGAAACCGCTTGACCAGCGACGAACGCAGCCGGATGAGTCGAGGTAAGTGCGGCAACACTTCGGCGAGACCCATGACGGCGATTTCTTCTGAGGCCGCCCAGGCCTCGCAGCCCGCCGCAATCATTTTCGGGCCTGCCATGCCGAAGAACCGGACCCCGGGCACCTTCGCCCGCATTGCGGCAATCAACGCCGCGCCAAGCTGATCGCCTGAAGACTCGCCCGCGACAATTCCAACTCGCAGCGGCTCACTGTCTACGCCCATCCCCGATTCCTCAAAGCGAACCCGCACCCGCCCTGTAATTGCGGCATGGACGGGCGACCGGGCGTTGCTATTGTGGAGCCGTGCCGCAACCGCGCAACCCGCGTCGCGGCCAGGGTAGCCAGCCAGCCCTACCGAATAATGCTACGCGTCGACGCCGCCACAAATTCCGCGAACAACTTCACTTCAGGCTGCGTCTGCGCCATGGCATTCAACTTCTCCATGGCATCCGCGAGCTTCATGTCCAGGCGATACAGAATGCGATACGCCTCGCGCACGTTTCGAATCTGCTGCTCCGTGAATCCGCGGCGCTTGAGGCCTTCGGAGTTCACGGCATGCGGAATCGCAGGGTTACCCGCCGCCATGACGTATGGCGGCACGTCGCGCTGAACGATGCACCCGCCAGCCAGAAACGCATGCGCTCCGACCTTGCAGAACTGGTGCACCGCGGTCAAGCCGCCCAGCGTCACCCAATCCCCGATCTCAACATGGCCCGCCAGGGACGCACAGTTGGCAAACACCGTCTTGCTGCCAACCTGGCAGTCGTGCGCGACATGCGAATACGCCATGAACAGGTTGTCACTGCCGATCCGGGTGACGCCCTTGTCGTGGGTCGTGCCGCGATTGATGGTGCAACTCTCACGGAAGATGTTGCGATCGCCGATCTCGAGCCGGGTCGGCTCGCCCTTGTACTTCTTGTCCTGCGGCGCATCCCCGATGGATGCGAACTGGAAGATCTGGTTGTCCGCGCCGATGACCGTCGGTCCGTTGATCACGGCATGGGGTCCCACGACCGTGCCGGAGCCGATCTGTACGTTCGGTCCGATGATCGAAAAGGGTCCAACGGTCACGTCCGAGGCCAGTTGCGCTTGAGGCGAGACGATCGCCCTGGGGTCGATCACTTCCCGGTCTCCGGCGCCACCATCATCTCGGCATGGGCAACTTCGGTGTCCCCGACGACCGCCATGGTCTCGAACTTCCAGATGCCCTTGAGGGCCCGCTGGACCGTCGCCTTGAGAATCAACTGGTCGCCCGGGATCACAGGCTTGCGGAAGCGCGCCTTGTCGATGCCGACGAAGTAGAAGCGGGTCTCATCCGTCGGAATCACGTTCGAGCTGGTGAAGGCCAGGATCCCGGTCGTCTGCGCGAGCGCCTCGATGATCATGACGCCCGGCATCACCGGCCGGCCCGGGAAATGGCCCGGGAAGAACGGCTCGTTGTAGGTCACGTTCTTCAACGCGGTGATCGATTCGCCCGGCTGGATCTCGAGCACGCGATCGACGAGCAGGAAGGGATAGCGGTGCGGGAGGTACCGCAGAATCTCGGCAATGTCGAAACGAATCGGTTCAGTCATCATCCTCTTCCTGATTTTGGGGCGCTGGCCCATCGGGCTCCCGGGCCGTGGCGCCTTCGAGTTTCTTGATGCGGGCTTCGAGCCGGTCGATGCGTTTGAAGCGCGCGACCATGCGGCGCCAGACTGTGGCCTTCTCGAGCGGAATGCCGCTGGAGTATACGCCGGGCTCCGTGATCGAATGGCTCACCATGGTGGTGCCGAGGAATACCACGTCGTCACAGATCGTGAGATGGCCACCGATGGCAACCTCACCCGCGATCTGGCAGCGCTTGCCGATCGTCGTGCTGCCGGAGATACCGGTCAGCGCGGCGATGGCCGTATGCGCCCCAACGTGGACGTTATGGGCGATCATGATCAGGTTGTCGAGCTTGACGCCCTCTTCGATCACCGTGTCGTCCACGGCGCCGCGATCGATCGTCGTGTTGGCTCCAATCTCGACATCCGCTCCAACACGTACCGTGCCCACCTGGGGCACTTTCACCCAACGGCGCTGCTCCGAGGCGAAGCCGAAGCCGTCACCACCAACAACGGCGCCCGGCTGCATGATCGTTCGGGCGCCAACTTGAACAGACCGACAGACAGTGACGTGCCCCGCGAGGTAGATGTCCTCCGCAAGCTTGACCTCGTCCTCCAAGATGCAGTGCGGGCCTACAAAAGTGCGCGGCCCTATGACAACCCGCTCACCGATCACACACAACGGGCCAATGTGCGCCGTTGGGTCAATACTCGCACTCTCAGCGACGATCGCCGATGCGTGTACACCAGCAGGCCCATGTGGCCGTGGGTGAAGTACAGCGGCGATTCGAGCGTAGGTCGCGTGCGGGTTTTGGCAGATCAAGGCGGCGGTCGGGCACTCCGACGCCGACGCCTTGTCCAATACAACCGCGCCCGCGCTCGTCTGCGCCAACTGCGACTTGTATTTCGGGTTGGCTAGAAACGAAACGGACCGTGCATCCGCACCCGAGAGCGTCGCAACATGATCGACGCTCGTGTCAGGGTCGCCGCGCAGCTCGCAGCCGAACCGAACGGCGAGTTCCCCTAGAGAGACAGCCACAGAGATCATCCAGCATTCCGGCGGGGCTCATCAGTGATGAGCCCCAAACGCTTATTGCCCTTTCGGCTTGGATGCGGGCGCTGCCGGCGCGGACGTCTTGCCGGTAGACGCATGAGACTGCAGAGCAGTCAGGATCGCCGGCGTGATGTCGAGTGTCGGCGTCGAGTAGATCACACCGTCGGCGATGACGAGATCGAAGTTCTGCGCCTTGGCGTACACACGGACCTCATCGATCAACGTCCGTTGCAGGCGCGACATCTCCTCGTTACGGCGGGCGTTGAAATCGTCCTGCACTTCCTGCTGCTTGCGCGAAAGGTCGCGGTAGCTGTCGCGCAACTCTTTCTCGGTGCGCTGCCTCTGATCCTCGGTCATGGTGGCTCCGTCCTTCTGGAGCTTCTCTTCCTTTGCCTTCAGCGACGTTTGCTGGTTCTGCAACTCGCGCTGGCGCGGGGTGAATTCCGTCCGGATGGCCTCGACAACAGTTTTCGCCTGCGGCGATTCTTCCATGAGCTTGCCATAGTCGACGACGCCGATCTTGAGCTCGGCCCACGCCGGCGTTACGGCAAATGTGCCTGCCACGGCGACTATCCAGGCCAACGAATGGATGCTGATCAAGCGCTTCACGGCAATACCTACCTCAAATAGCTTTAGTTTGGGCCGCCCGCGACCCTGGACCCCCTGCTCGGGCCCTTGCCCTTGGCTTTTGGACCCCCGGACCAGCGGTGGGCGGATAGAGACTCTCGAACCCCGTATTATGCGCTAGCGCGCACCGCAACGCCCACCGAAACCGAATTGGCCCAACACAATGGGCCGCTGACAATCGGAACCGGGGGGCGGCGGGTGGCTGGCCACCTCCCTTTAGAACGCCTGGCCGATCGAGAACTGGAAGACCTCGGTATTGTCGCCGTACTTGCGCAGGTAGCCCGGACTGTTCACGTCGTTGTCGCCCTTGTGCGCGTTCAGGGGGATGCCCAGGCTGAACCGGAAGAGACCCAGCGGCGCCAGCCATTGGACGGCGATACCGACCGAGCGACGGATATCGCTCCAGTTCTCCAGCCGGTAATCCTGGGGAGTGAGCTGGTCCGGACCGTAGAACTTCAGCTTCGTGCCGGTCTGGTAGACCCCGCCCATGTCGAAGAAGGCACTCACCCGGGCGCTGGTGCGCCACTTGGCCGGCATCGGGAAAATCAGCTCGTTCTGGCTGGTGATGCGCATGTTGCCGCCATAGGGATTGCCGAACTGGTCTTTCGGCCCGAGGAAGCTTTCCCGATAACCGCGGACGTTGTCGGGACCACCGCCGAAGAACTGCCGGTACGGCGGGATGGCGGTCGTGTGCCCGAACGGCTCACCATAATCCACCGCCGCGTTCGCCACGAAAGAGAATCCGAGCGGTAACGGGAAGTAATGCAGGGCCGCGGCATTGGCAATGTAGTACTCGACGTCCGCGCCCGGGACCGTGGCCGAGATCGAAGCCGAGACCCGGGAGCCGCGATCGGCGAACAGCGTACGGTTACGCGTATCGAAATCCCAACCGGCAACGAGCTGGACGTCCTTGAAGTCCGTGCCATAGAACAGGAACTCGTTGTTGGAGCCGTCGTCGTGTCCGATGCGCTGATAGGGATGCCCGTTGCTGGTCACCCATTGCACGGCCTGGAGGGCGCTTCCGGAGGAGCTCGTCAACAGCTGCGCGCTCTCGAAGACCGCGCCGAAGCGGACATACTGGTACTCGGTCACCGGGTAGGCCCAGGTGGGTCCCAGGCTGATGGTCTTCGACGAGAAGTTCGACGACGAGGACACGAACTGCGTCACGTCGCGATAGGTCAGCGAGATCGTGCGCTGCAGGTTGTCGACGGTCGTATAGGGATTCGTCTGCTGGATGCTGTAGACCTTGCTGAAGGCACCGCCGTTCAACTCGACCGCCAGGCGCTGGCCGGTGCCCAGGAAGTTGGCATCCGAGTAGCTGGCGTTCAGCTGGAACTTGTAGGTCTCGGA
>DAITMW010000242.1:0-11615 GCA_036834945.1 Steroidobacteraceae bacterium | reverse complement strand
GGGTCGCGCCAGTGGAGAATCCGGGCGGCGATCGCACTATGGAGGTTGTCAGGTAACCGGGCGCGGGCGTGCTCCTCGTTCAGGAGTTTCAACAATGCGACTGCGTCGACGTTGTGCTCCGACAGCTGCCGTTCGACTTCGGTGAGTAGGCTGTCGCGAGACATAGCGCCTTCGCGATAGGCACGCAGGGCTTGCACGAATCCTGACATCGGCGGCGTTTTGTAGCTTCCGGTGTGCTCCGCCGTGGCGGGACGGTCCCGCCAAGCTGCTCCCGTGACACAAGCTTACGTCAGTAAAGTCATGTTGCTTTGCGTCAATTTGCGAAGGGTCCGGGGGTTACGCTGGTTGCTGGGGGTTGAAAGGTGCATCATGGGCTGTCCGGACGACGAACAAGCAACCGTCACAAAACAGTCATGTCTGCAGGGGAACAACCATGGGCATTCTCGACAGCATCGTGGGCGGGCTCGGCGGCTCATCCGGCGGATCGCCTGGGGGCGGTGCATCAAGCTCGGCAGTGGTATCCCAGGTCCTGGCCATGCTGCGCGGCCAGGGGGGCGCCACGGGCGGACTGGGCAGCCTGTTACAGGCCTTCGAAAACGGTGGCCTGGGCAACCTGTTTCAATCGTGGGTCGGGACGGGCCAGAACCTGCCGGTATCCGCGCAGCAGATCCAGAACGTCCTCGGCAACTCGGGGTTGATGCAGCGGATCGCGCAGGCGACCGGCATGCAACCGGCGGACGTCGCGCAGCATTTATCAGTAGTACTGCCGCAGATCGTGGACCACCTGACACCCAACGGGCAGATCCATACAGGGGACGCGACCGGCGCTCTCGAAGGGCTCGCGCAGCGGTTCCTGCACGGGTGACGTCAACAACAAAGGGGTACGGGCCATGATGAGATTTCGCGATTGTGTTTCCTGGGCTTGTGGTGTGTTGGTGTGTACTGCTGTGCTGGCGTTGCCCGCGCGTGCGGCCGACCCCGATACCAGTACTCAGGTAACTTGTAAGGACGGCACGACCTCACCCCATGGCGGACGAGGCGCCTGCAGCAGGCACGGAGGAATCGACAAGGCGGCGACCGCCGCCGCCAACAAGGGCAGCGCCGCGGCGTCGGGCGGCTCGAGCTCTTCCGGGAGCTCGAGCTCCTCGGGCTCGTCGAGCAGCTCGGGTGGCGTCGCCCCTGCGCCGGCGCCTGGGTCAGCAGCGTCGACGCATCCGCCATCAACCCAGACGATGACGCCACGCGCACCGTCTCCGAGTCAGGCCGCAGCCCCCGGCGGCGGGCCGGGCATGGTATGGGTCAACACGTCGTCCAAGGTGTACCACTGCCCGAAAGATCGCTGGTACGGCAAAACCAAACAGGGCGAGTACATGAGCGAGGCCGACGCGAAAGCCAAGGGTAATCGACCGGATCACAACAAGCCCTGTTCCTAGCCACGCGCTCTCACGCGTACGGACATCACACGTGCGCGTGAGGCTCTTGCGAACCACCTGCCGATGTTGTATCGCATATCGGAGTTTGCGAACGGCCGGTCACGGATTATGTCGTGACACTGTGTTCAACGGCTGGAACAGACTTGCGGCCCGAAGTTCCCACCACTGTTCGCTCGCAGGAAGCTTTCGTTAGACTATTCATAACTCAAATAACGAGGAGACATGGGAATGTCCACCGGCGTCATGACTGCTCCCGGCTTCCTGGCCCGGGAACGAACCATCGCAGGTCCTGGTTTCAGCCGTTGGCTGATCCCACCGGCCGCGCTCGCCATCCACCTGTGCATCGGGATGGCCTACGGTTTCTCCGTATTCTGGCTGCCGTTGTCGAAGGCCATCGGCATCACGTCTTCCATCGCCTGCCCGGCGGACATGGGGCTGTTCGCACGGATGGTCAGCGGTTCTTGCGATTGGAAGATCTCCGAGCTGCAGTGGACTTTCATCCTTTTCTTCGTGTTTCTCGGTTCCGCCGCATTCGCTTATGGCGGGTGGTTGGAACGAGCAGGTCCGCGCAAGGCGGGCGTGGTCGCGGCCATCTGCTGGTGCGGCGGGCTGGCCATCTCGGCGTTCGGGATCAGCATCCACCAGCTGTGGCTCTTGTGGCTCGGCTCGGGTGTCATCGGCGGTATCGGGCTCGGATTGGGTTACATCTCCCCGGTATCGACGTTGATCAAGTGGTTTCCCGACCGGCGTGGCATGGCTACCGGCATGGCGATCATGGGCTTCGGCGGCGGTGCCATGATCGGCGCGCCCCTGGCGGACAAGCTCATGAAGTACTACGCGACCCCGACTTCAGTCGGGGTCTGGGAAACCTTTCTGACGCTCGCCGCGATCTACTTCGTATTCATGATCGGCGGAGCCTTCGGCTACAGGCTGCCGGCGGAGGGTTGGCGACCCAGCGGGTTCGATCCGGCGACCGCGACCCAAAAGGCGCTGGTGACCGACAGGAATGTCTCGCTGGAAACGGCCTTCCGGACGAAGCAGTTCTGGTTGCTCTGGGGCGTACTGTGTCTGAATGTCACCGCCGGAATCGGCATTCTTTCGATGGCCTCTCCCTTGCTCCAGGAAGTCTTCGGCGGGCGACTGATCGGAGTGAGCGCGACCTTCGATCAATTGACACCGGATCAGAAGGGACAGATCGCGGCCATCGCCGCCGGCTTCACGGGTTTGCTGTCGTTGTTCAACATCGCCGGGCGCATCTTCTGGGCCTCGCTCTCCGATCGCATCGGACGAAAGACGACCTACGCGGTGTTCTTCCTCTTGGGCCTCGTGCTCTATGCCTCGATCCCAGGAACCGCTGCCGCGGGTAGCCTTGCGCTGTTTGTCGCATTCTTCTGCGTGATCCTTTCAATGTATGGCGGCGGTTTCGCCACCGTGCCAGCGTACCTGGCCGACCTGTTCGGCACCCGCATGGTGGGTGCGATTCACGGCCGCCTGTTGACGGCCTGGTCAGTCGCGGGCGTGCTTGGTCCGGTCATCGTGAATTACATCCGTGACTATCAGCTCGACCATGGCATCGCGCGGTCGCAGGTCTACAGCATCACGATGTTCATCCTTGCGGCACTCCTGGCGGTTGGGTTCGTTTGTAACTGGCTGATCAAGCCGGTGGACGCGAAGTACGCAATGACGGCCGAGGAGCTGGCTCAGACGGCACCGAAACAGCGTGCGGCGGGTGGCGGCGCCGCGGCGGTGTCCAAGGAACACCAGGGGGCCGGGGTCGGCAGCCTGGTGGCGGGGGCGTGGGCGCTCGTGTGGATCCCGCTCGGCTGGGGCGTTTGGGTGACGCTGTCGAAGGCCGTTTTGTTGTTCAAGTAGGGGCGTCGCGGCCGGCGCGAGCCCGGTGGCGCGGAGGGGTTAGCTTGCGGCCGGCAGTCCCCTAGGCACCCGCTGGTGGCGCGCGATGTGGCCGGCGGTTCCCTGGGGCGCGCGCCGGTCGTATTCAGGCTCGGGGCCGGCGGCGCTTTCGTACGCGCGCCGGCCTCCCCTTCAGACATCCCCTTCCATTGGCGTATCGATGATATCGAGCACGGCGCCAAAGCCGGTGCGCATCGACTTCGCGCGCCGGTCTTCCACCGACAGGATGAATAACAACAGCGATCGGCCTGTCACGTCGTATTGCGAGCCGAATTCGAAGTTCGGGGTCTCGAAGCCTGCCGGCAGGTTGGTATCGATCAGGCGCGTCCAGCGCCTGCCCTCCGGTACTTCCGGCAGGGTGAACTTCACGATGTCGTGGTGTGCGTTGAAGACGAGCAGCAACGTCGCATCCGAGCCGCGCTGCTTGATGCCGCTCGGCTGCGCCCGGCCATCCAGAAGCATGCCGAAGCACTTGGCCCTGGGGTCTTTCCATTGCTCTTCCGTGATTTCCTCTCCGGCCGGCGATAGCCAGGTGAGATCCTTCACGTCGAGCTCGGTGTTGTGCTGACCTAGGAGGAAACGGCCGAGTCGTAACATCGGGTACGCCCGGCGTAGTGCGATGAGCTTGCGCGTAAACTCCATCAGACGCCTGCCATCGGTCGAGACCGCGCTCCAGTCGATCCAACTCAGCTCGTTGTCCTGACCGTAAACGTTGTTGTTGCCTTTCTGGGTGCGGCCGAGCTCATCCCCCGCCAGCAGCATCGGTGTGCCCTGCGAGAGCAGGAGTGTCGCCAGGAGGTTGCGCTTCTGCCGCTCGCGCAGGGCGATGATGGCTTCGTCCGTGGTGGGTCCTTCGGCACCGTGGTTCCACGAGTGGTTGTTATCGGTGCCGTCGCGATTGTCTTCTCCGTTGGCTTCGTTGTGTTTGCCGTCGTAGGAGACGAGATCGTTCAGATTGAAGCCGTCGTGCGCCGTGACGAAGTTGACGCTCGACCAGGGCCTGCGGCCGCGCTGGTTGAAAATGTCGCCGGAGCCGGAAACACGTCGCGCGAACTCAGCCATGGTGCCTTCGTCGCCTTTCCAGAAAGCGCGCGCGGCGTCGCGGAACTTGTCATTCCACTCCGCCCAGCCGGGCGGGAAATGCGCGACCTGGTAGCCGCCCGGACCCACGTCCCAGGGCTCGGCAATCAGCTTGACGCTCGAGAGGATCGGGTCCTGGCGGCAGGAGTCGAGAAAGCCACCGCCCTCATCGAAGCCGTAGGGCTCGCGTGCGAGGATGGTGGCCAGGTCGAAGCGGAATCCGTCGACGTGCATTTCGGTCGCCCAGTAGCGTAGCGAGTCGGTTACCATCTGCAACACGCGCGGATGACTCAGGTTGAGGGTGTTTCCGGTTCCAGTGTCATTGATGTAGTAGCGTGGCTGGTCAGGGAGCAGGCGGTAGTAGCTCGCGTTGTCGATTCCTTTGTGACACAACGTGGGGCCGCCCTCGTTGCCTTCCGAGGTGTGGTTGTAAACCACATCCAGGATCACCTCGAGGCCCGCGGCATGCACCTGGTTGATCATCTCCTTCACTTCGTTCGCAAAACCGGTCGCCATGTAACGCGGCTCGGGTGCGAAGAACGCGATGGTGTTGTAACCCCAATAGTTGACCATTCCCTTGTCGACGAGGTAGCGATCGTCGATATAGGCGTGCACGGGCAGTAGCTCGATGCTCGTCACACCCAGGCGACGCAGGTATTCAATGACCCGGGTATCGGCGATTCCCATGAACTTGCCGCGCACCTCCTCGGGCACGCGGTTGTTGAGTTGGGTGAAGCCCTTGAGATGCATTTCGTAGACGATGGTCTGGTCCCAGGGAATCCGCGGCCTGTGCTCGGTTCCCCAGGTGAAGGCCGGGTCGATCACGCGCGACTTCGGTACGAAGGGGGCGCTGTCGCGCTCGTCGAAAGACAGGTCCTTGTCCGCGTGTCCGATGGTGTAGCCGAAAACCGCGTCGTCCCATTTCAGGGTACCGACCAGCTGTTTGGCGTAAGGGTCGATGAGGAGCTTGTTCGGGTTGAAGCGGTGGCCGGCGTCCGGCTCGTAGGGGCCGTGCACCCGAAAACCATAGACGGTGCCAGGACGTGCGTCCGGCAGATATCCATGCCAGACCTCGTCCGTGTACTCCGGCAGGTCCAACCGCTCGATCTCGGTGTTACCGTCATTGTCGAACAGGCACACCTCAACACGCGTGGCATGCGCTGAAAAAACAGCGAAATTCACGCCGAGTCCATCCCATGTGGCGCCGAGCGGAAAGGGGCGTCCCTCGCGAACCGCTACCCGTCGCATTTCTTCTAACTCCCTGGAGGTGTTGAGCCTCCAGTGCGCAGCAAGCGACATGCCGCGGGCAAGGCATCACCCGGGGGCAAGGGGTCGGAACTGTCTTACACGGATCGGCGGTCTCGACCTATGCCTGGAGCAGGAGGTGGAGCGCGAAAGTTGCTACCGGAGATTCCCGCTCCATTATGAGCACATGGGGAGATTACGCAGATGCTTCATTACGCAGTGGTTTTCTTCATCATCGCCATCATCGCGGCCGTTCTCGGCTTCGGAGGTATCGCGGCGGGCGCCGCCGGCATCGCGAAGATCCTGTTCTTCGTATTCCTGGTTCTGGCGTTGATCGCGTTTCTGCGCAGGGCTTAGGCAGGCCGGCGCAGCAGCAGGTTTCGACAATCGTTTCCTCCGCCTGGGGTGCCACTATCCGCGGATGGGGACCAGGCCCAAATGGGGACCACCCCGGATGGGACTGTTTCCAGACGGGGACGATGGCGGGGAGGCGATCGTCGGATAGTTGACCAGTGGAGAGTAAGTATGGGTAACACCGAGAAACCAGACGTTCAGGGCGAAGGCGATTACGAGGCCTCGCGTCGCTATCGCAAGGAAGTGCACGACTACATGGACAAGGCCGACATCGACAAGGCGGCGCACGATGCGGCGCCGAAGTCGCCGGATGAGCAGCGTGAGATGGAGGAAGCCGAGCGCACCGGGCGGTCGCACTCCAAGGGGGGCAAGGAGCGCGATATGAATCTCAAGCCGGAGCAGAAGAAGCAGTAGCTCGCGCGCTGAGGGTTGGAAAGACGGCGCTTAGCGCGGGTTCGGTTGCGCTGGCGGTGGCGCCACCGGCGCCTGATCTGAGGGTTGCGCTGGTGGCGGCGTCGCGGGCGCCTGATCTGAAGGTTGCGCCGGTGCGGCTGCCGCCTGCGGCTGTTGTTTCGCGCGCGGCGTTTGCGGCACAGCAGGTTGCGCCGCTCCCGGCGGAGGGGGCGGTGGCGGCTGATCCAGCTGCGCGGCGTCCCAGCCGCCGCCCAGCGCTTCGATCAGCGTCACGCTCGCGGTCAGCCGATCGATGAACACCGTCAGGGCCGATGTCTCGCTCTGCAGCCGGGTCGTCTGGGCCAGGATCACCGTACTGTAGGGCACTGTGCCGGCCTTGTACTGGTTGAGTGTCAGTCGCTCCGCCTCACGGGCGGCCTGGACGAGTTGCTCTTCCACGACCGACTGTTGCTCGAGCACCCGCAGGCTTACCAACTGGTCTTCGACCTGTTGAAATCCCTCCAGCACGGTCTCGCGATAGTCGTCGACCGTCGCCTCCCACTCCGCCCGCGCCGCGGCGACCTGCGCCTTGTGAAGACCACCGGCAAACAGGATCTGGCTGAGACCAGGGCCTACGGACCAGGTCTGGTTCGCGGCCTTGAACAGGTTGCTGATGGCGCCGCCCGCGGCATACTCGACGGTTCCGGTCAGGGAGATCGAGGGGAAATACGCACCTTTGGCGACACCGATCTGCGCATTGGCCGCAGCGACCCTGCGCTCGGCCTCCGCGATGTCCGGGCGTCTCTGCAGCAGATCCGAGGGTACGCCGCCTGGGACCGTTGGGACATCGGTCCTGATGGCCGCGGGGGTCACCGAGAAAGTCGCCGGTTGCTGTCCAACCAACACGGCGATCGCGTGCTCGAGCTTCCCGCGTTGGATGCCTACACTGACCTGCTCGGCCTTGGCCGACAGCAACTGCGTCTGCGCCGTCACGACATCGGCGCGGGCGGCGACGCCCACGCGATAACGGTTCTGGGTGATCTGCAGTGCCAGCTCATCTGCCTTCACGATGTCGTCCAGCAGGATCTGCAACTGGTCCTGGCCGCGCAGCTCGAAGTAGTCGATGGCCAGTTCGGCTTGTGCCGCGAGACGCGCGGAGGCCAGCGTCGCTTCCTGTGACTGCGCGGAGGCTTTACTGCTCTCCACCGAGCGGCGCACCTGGCCCCAGATGTCCAACGGCCAGTTGACCTGGCCGCTGGCCGCATTGCCGTTGCGCGGACGATCGCGTCCGCTCCTCGAGTGAGCCCGGGAGAAACCTACCGAGATGTCCGGCCAGTACCCCGCCCTCGCCTCCGAAACCAGCGCCTGGGCCTGCTCGACCGCGGCGGCCTGGGCCTTGAGGTTCTGGTTGGAGATGTTGACCTGGTCTTCCAGATCGTTCAGCACCGGGTCGTTGAAGATGTGCCACCACGGGCCGCGGGTGAGCGCATCCGCGGGCTCCGTCGGCTTCCAACCGCCGGATTCCTTGAAGCTGGTGGCAGCATCCACCGGGGGCCGTTTGTAGTCCGGTCCGATCGCACAGGCAGTCAACAGGGCGCACCCGCAGGCGACTGACAATCCGCGAAAACGACTCATCATGTACTCGCCTGCATGGAACCGGGGCCCTCGTTGCCGATCGCGTCCGGCGCCAGGGGAGGCGCCTCTTTCGGCTTTTTCTTGCGTGAGAATCGATGGATGTAGAGGTAGACGACCGGGGTCGTATACAACGTCAACAGCTGGCTGACGATCAGGCCGCCGACGATCGAGACACCGAGCGGGCGGCGCATCTCCGTGCCGTCGCCGTAGGCAAGGGCCAGCGGGAGAGCACCCGCGATCGCCGCGCAGGTCGTCATCATGATCGGACGGAATCTCAACGAGCAGGCTCGCGCGATCGCTTCGCGCGGACTCAGACCCAGGTTGCGCTCCGCTTCGAGCGCGAAGTCCACCATCATGATGGCGTTCTTCTTGACGATGCCGATGAGGAGCAGCACGCCCAGGAAGGCGATGAGGCTGAACTCCATGTCGACGACCAACAGCCCGAGCAACGCGCCGACTCCGGCGGATGGCAGCGTCGACAGGATGGTCAACGGCTGGCTGTAGCTTTCATACAGCATGCCCAACACGATGTAGATGGCGACCAGCGCCGCCAGCAGCATCAGGGGCTGGCTGCTCGCATTCTGTTGGAACAGGCGCGCGCTGCCGTAAGTGCTGCCGTGAATGGTCACGGGCATGTGGATGCGTTCCATCGTCTTTTCGATCGCTGCCAATCCTGTGCTGATCGACTCTCCTTCCGGGAGGTTGAAGGAGATGGAGGTCGAGACCGATGTACCGGTGTGAGTAACGCTCACGGGCGTGGTGTTGGTGGCGAAGTGACTGAACGCCGAAAATGGGACGACCGTCTCCTTGCTGGTGCTGACCGCTGAACCCGTCGAAGTGTTGCCTCGGCCCGCGTTGGCGAGGGAATTGGCAGCAGCATTGCGTGCGGCATCCGCGGCTACGGAGGCACTGCTCGCGGCGATGGTGCCGGACTTTGTCTTGAACGAGGTCGTGCCGGCCACGGCTTGCGTCGACTGCGTGCCACTCACCGCACCGCCCGAGGTACTGACGTAGAGCTGTTTGAGGACCTCCGGGTTCTGCCAGAACTCGGGCGCCACTTCCATGACCACGTGGTACTGCTGCGGGCTGAACGGGTTGTAGATCGTCGAAACCTGGGACTGTGCGAATGCCCCGCCCAGCGTGTTGTCGATCTGGCTCGCGGTGAGCCCCAGGCGAGAGGCACTGTCGCGGTTGACGATGAGGTCGGCCTCGAGGCCACCGGGCTGCAGGTCCGAGTCGACGTCCTCCACTTCCGGTACATCCTGAAGTGCCTTGCGCAGGGTTTGTGACCACTCGCGCAGCTCGGTGAGGTCATCTCCCAACAGGGTGTACTGGTATTGTGAGTTGGACGAGCGTCCGCCGCCGCCGTTCAAGTCCTGCACAGCCTGCAGGAAGACCGCCACGCCGGTGACTTTGTTGAGCTGGGGCCGTAAGCGCTCGATGACCTTGTCGGCCGAGGCATCGCGCTCGCTCAGGGGCTTCAGTGTGATGCTCATGCCCGCGAAGGCACTGCCGGCCGGCCCGAATCCTCCGCCACCCACCTGCCCTGTCACAGCCGCCACAGCCGGATCGTGTTGGATGATCGCGGCGACCTGCTGCAGCTTTTCCTTCATCAACTGGAATGAGGAGAACGCATCACCGCGGACGCCACCCTGGAGCTGCCCTGTGTCCTGCTGTGGGAAGAAACCCTTGGGCACGACGACGTACAGATAGACGTTCAGGAATACGGTGATCAGCAGGATGACCAACATGATGCGGCGATGATCGAGCGCCCAGGCGAGGCTGCGCTCGTAGCCGCCGCGCGTCGCCTGGAACCAGCGTTCGAACCATCGGCCGAAGCGGCCGAGCTCTTCAGACTTCTCCCGCCGCAACAACCGCGAGCACATCATGGGAGTCGTCGTCAGAGAGACCACGAGTGAGATCAGGATCGCGACCGACAAGGTCACTGTGAACTCACGGAACAGGCGCCCCACGATGCCGCCTATCAGCTCGAAGGGGATGAACACGGCTATGAGCGACAGGCTCATGGACACGACGGTGAACCCCACCTCTTTCGCACCCAGCAGCGCCGCGCGCATGGGGGTCATACCGTCTTCGATGTGGCGGGTCGTGTTCTCCATGACGACGATTGCATCGTCAACCACGAACCCGGTGGCGATCGTCAGCGCCATGAGAGAGAAGTTGTCGAGCGTGTAGTCCAGCAGGTACATCGCACCGAACGTGCCGACGAGCGAGACCGGCACCACCAATGCGGGGATCAGCGCCGCCCGATAACTGTGCAGGAACATGTAGACGACCAGGATGACCATGGCGACCGCCAGCATCAGGGTCTCTTCAACCTGGTGGAGCGATGCGCGGATGGTGCGCGAGCGGTCGAAGGTCACGACGAGGTCGATCTTCGGATCGATCGAGGCCTTCAACAGGGGCAGCTCGGCCTTCACCGCATCGACCACCTCCACGACGTTGGCGCCCGGCTGCTGGAGGATCTGGACCGAGACGGCGGGTTTGCCGTTATAGAGTCCATACGTGCGGATGTTCTCGGTGGCGCCGTCCTCCATGTCGGTAACCGTCGCGACGTCGCCCAGGCGCACGGTGCTGCCGTTGCGGTTGGCGATGATCAGGTTGCGGTATGGGGCGGCATCACGGGCGTTGTCGTTGGTGTAGATCTGGTAGTGGAACTGGTCCGACTCGATCGCGCCCTTCGGCGCGTTGGCATTCGCGTTGGAGATGGCGGCCCGGACGTCCTGTATGCCGATTCCGTATTGGGATAGCGATAGAGGGTTGAGCTCGACGCGTACCGCCGGTAGCGCACTACCGTTTACGCTTACACCACCGACACCCTTGATCTGGGACAGCCGCTGCGAGATGACGGCGTCGGCGGCGTCGTAGATCTGCCCCTGTGTCAGCGTGTCCGAGGTCATGGCGATGTTCAGGATCGGGAACATCGAGCTATTGATCTTGCGATAGGTCGGATTACGGGTCAGCGCCGTCGGGAGATCGGCGTGAGCGGCGACAATCGCCGCCTGCACATCGCGTGCGGCACCATCGATGTCGCGATCGATTCCGAAAGTGAGCTGGATGTTGGTCGAGCCGACCGTGCTCGTGGACGTCATGTCGGTGACATCCGCGATCGCGCCCAGGTGGCGCTCCAGGGGCGTGGCAACGGAACTCGCCATCACCTCCGGGCTCGCGCCGGGAAGGCTCGCGGAAACGAAGATGGCCGGCACGTCGATGCGCGGCAACGGCGCCACACCCAACATGCTGAACGTCGACATGCCCGCGAGCGCGACGCCGATCGTCAGCAGAATCGTCGCCACCGGCCGGGCGATGAAGGGAGCCGAGATGTTCACGCCGGGTGGTCCGCCAGATCCGTGTCCTCGGAAACGTCACCGCCAAAGGTCTTTTTGGCGATGCGATCGAAGGCCAGGTAGATGACAGGAGTGGTGAACAGGGTCAGTACCTGGCTCACCAGGAGCCCACCGACGATGCTCACACCCAGCGGATGGCGTAACTCCGAGCCCGTGCCGGTGCCGAACATCAACGGCAACGCACCGAAGATAGCGG
>DAITMW010000241.1:0-11645 GCA_036834945.1 Steroidobacteraceae bacterium | reverse complement strand
CTTGCAAATTGTCACGCACAAGCGCAAATATGCGCCCGTTCCGTGAGGAACTGCAACGTGGGCTGCAACGTGAAGAGCCTACGAGATCGATGGTACCGTTGTAAGCCCTTGATTTTCTGGCGGAGAGGGTGGGATTCGAACCCACGGTCCCCTTGCGGGGACGCCGGTTTTCAAGACCGGTGCATTCAACCGCTCTGCCACCTCTCCGAGCCGGGCCGGCGATGCTACCAGATCACTTGAAAAGCCGCACAATCAGGAGGGCGGTCGCCGCCCAAAAAGCGGTCGAGAGCACCTTGTCGACACCCTCCCCCACGGCATCCACGACACCGGAAACCTCCGCGCCGGGTGCGAAAGGCCGGGGCGGCTTGTACTGGTAGAGATCGCGGATCATGAGGAGATCGGGAAAGTTCACGCCGCAGGCCCGCACGGCGACTCTTACTTCACCGGGACCGGCTATGGGCTCGGGGACGTCTTCGAGCCGCAGCGTTTCGGGGCCACCCGGCTGCAGGCTCAGGAGCGCCTTCATGAGTGAGCTCCGGCCGGTCCGGCGGCCATTTCCCGCTCCTGCAACTCGCGCCACATGATCTTGCCCGAGCCCGACTTCGGCAGCGCCTCGACGAACTCGATCACCCGCGGCACCTTGTAGGCAGCCATGTTTTCCCGGCACCAACCGATGAGCTCTTGCGCGTCCACCCTGCCGCGCCATTCAGGTCGCGGAACGATCACAGCCTTGACGGACTCGCCACGATGCGCGTCTCGGGTGCCGATCACGCAAACCTCCACAACGGCGGGATGTTGATAGATCTGGGCCTCGACCTCACTCGGCCAGACCTTGAACCCGGCAGCGTTGATCATCCGCTTGAGGCGATCGACGATGAAAAAATAGCCGTCGGAATCGACCCGGCCCAGGTCGCCGCTGCGGAAGAAACGCTTTCCCTCCAACTCGACGAACGCCCGCTCGGTCTCGTCCGGCTTGTTCCAATAGCCCGCGAAAATCTGCGGCCCCCGCATCACGATCTCACCCGTCTCTCCCTGCGATACCTCGCGCAGCGTCTCGGGATCGATCACACGTGACTCGACGTCGAAGATCGGAATTCCCAGGCAGCCCTTCTTGATGCGATCGGACGGGTTGATATGGGTGGGTGCCATTGTCTCCGTGAGGCCATACCCTTCGATGTAGCTGATGCCACGCGCGCCGAGGCGCTCGGCTACCGCGGGCGGCATCGGTGCACCACCGCCGCTGAGCTTCTGGATCGACGCCAGGTTGTACCGCTCGATATCCGGATTGAGGAAGAAATCCTGGACGAGGGTCGGAACTGCCGACCAGGTGGCAACGCCGTAACGTTCCACGCACTGCGCGGCGACGTCGCGATCCCAACGCGTCAACACAACTACCGTGCACCCGTTATAGAGCGGCCCGTTCATGCCGCCCTGCATACCGGTGACGTGAAAGAACGGAGCGACGCCGAGCAGCGTCATCTCCGGCAGGGTCTGGTGCCACCGCATTATTGCAACAGCGGTGAACATCGTGCTGCGATGGGTATGCATGCATCCCTTCGGCACTCCGGTACTCCCCGACGTGTAGGGCATCACGCAAAGATCGTCCGCACCCGCTGTCAGCGACCCGGGCACAAGCGCCTCCGCCATGGCATCTCGCCACAGGGTGACACCGGATCTGGAAATCTCCAACCGCGGCTCCGAGACACACTCCGGCATCGCCAGCTTCGTGGGGAATTCGAGGTAATCCGAATAGGCCGCGACGATTCCATGGGCCAATCCTTCCGTGCCGATGATGGGCTCGACCCTCGGATAAAGCTCTTGCCCCACAATGATCGTTTGCGCGCCGGCGTCCCTCACATGACGCACGATCTCGGCAGTCAGGTTCATCGGATTGATCGGAACCACGATCGCGTTCGCCCGCAGCACTGCGTAATAGCCGATCACGAATTGCGGGCTGTTCTGCATCAGGAGCAACACCCTGTCGCCCCGCCGCACGCCGCACCGCTGCTGGAGAAATCCGGCGAGCCGTTGCGTCTCCGCCAGAAAGCGGGCGAATGTGACCGGCGTGTCGTAGTAGATCAGGAAGGGTTTGTGCGGATAACGGTGGGCGGCAACCTCGGCGTTGTAATAGAGGTTGGTTTCGGGTACGAGCAGTTTTCGCGGGGCGATCACGCACCCGGCCTTACATATTTGAACGTTCCCATGGCTCGTGCCAACAGACGATCGGCCTCATCCCGGATCTCCGCCTCGCAGAACGCCATCGTACTGGATTTGTGCACACAAGTGCCTGCGGCAAGCAACCGCCCCTTGGGCGGCCCCGCCTGCATGAAGCTACACTTCATTTCCACGGTGACGACACCGTCCCCATCGGGCTCCAGCGAGCGCGCCGCGATCGCCATCGCAACGTCCAACACCGTCATGGTCACACCACCGTGAACGGCGCCCAGGCCGTTGAGATGGCGTGGCGATATGTCGAGCTCGAGCCTGCCGCGGCCTGGCTGCACGTCGGTCAACTCTATTCCCACATCCTTGATGAACGGGATGCGATCGAAAATCTCGGCGAGCTTGCTCATGTAATGCGCTTCACTCCGCGGTCCCGACGGATTTCTCCAGGCTGTTGGCCAACGCGATCAGCCGCGGCCGGACCTCATCGAGCAGGAACTCGGGGGTCGCCGAGTAAGCGGGTCCCCCGCAACTGATGACCATCGGCGGCAGGTTGTTACCCGGGCGGACCGGTACGGCGATCGCGTTGATTTCCTTCTGCCACTCGCCAAAGGAACAACATACGCCCAGCGTCCGGATGTCGACCAAAGCCTTGGCGACCCCCTTCTGCAGAATCGGCCAGCGGCTCGCGTCGGCCACCTCGCGCACATCCGCCATGATCTCCTCGCGCTCCTGGTCCGGAATCGCGCTCAGATAAGCGCGCCCGGAAGCCGTGTTGGCGATCTGGATGCGCGCCCCCGTATCGAGGCTCAAGGTGACGGCCGTCTCCGAGCTACGCGCCACCTCCACGTAAACCATCGAAAGCCGGTCCCGACTGCACAGGCTGACGAGACACCGGCTGAACTCCGCCAGGTCCTGCATCAACGGACGCGCCAGCTTGCGGACATCGAGGCGTCCCAACATGGCACTCGCGAGACTCAAAGTGGCCGAGCCGAGCGCGTACTTGCCAGCCTCCTCCACGTGGGTGAGATAGCCCAACCGGGTGAGCGTGTAGGTCAAACGTGAAACCGTGGACTTTGCGAGCCCACAACGCCGCGCGAGCTCCTGGTTACCCAACAGGCCGTCCTTCTGCCTGAAGCAGGCGAGCAACTCCAGGCCGCGCGCCAGGGCCTCCACGAAGTGACGGTCCGCCTTGACCACCCCGGGCCGGCCGGTCGTGCTGCCGCTGCGGCGGGAGGTCCTGCTTACCATGCGCTTGCTCATGCGCCCTACTATACAACAGAACAATGTTCCACTCTGCGGAACACGCCGGATCAAAGGGCGCAGGGACGTACAATATCCACGGGAATAAAGCCGTATCGTGCCGATTCGACCCGCCCTGCCCACCGTGCCCTCCAGGAGTAAGTGCCGTGGCTACGAATCCATCAGTCGATGCTGCAACCATCCGAACCGCCGTAGGTGAGGCGATACGCCGCCACCGGGGCTGGTTTCTTTTCGAAGGAATCCTTCTGTCCTGCATGGGCCTCATCGCCGTGCTGGTACCGGCGCTCGCCTCGTTCGCGGCGACATTGTTCTTTGGCTGGCTGCTGCTGATCAGCGGCGTCGTCGGCCTCATCACGACTTTCCGGGGACGCGAGGTCCCCGGCTTCGGCTGGTCGCTGTTGTCGGCCCTGGTGGGCATCGTCGCAGGAGTACTGATCATCGGTTGGCCTGCGCAAGGTGTTATTTCCCTGACATCGGTGCTCATCGCGTTTCTCCTGGTGGAAGGCGCCGTGACGATCTTTTATGCTCTCGAGCATCGCACCGGACCCACACGCTGGGGATTCATGCTCGCGAGCGGGATTGTCGACGTCATACTCGGGTTGATTCTGTTCGCCGGCCTGCCGGGCACGGCCCTGTGGGCGCTCGGACTCCTCATCGGCATAAACCTGTTCTTCGGCGGCTGGGCTCTGATCCTCATGGCGCTCTCCGTGCCGGCGGACACACCCGCCAGATCCGCAGCGTAGGGCTTGCTCAGCGCACCCGACACCAACATCGCATCGACGCTGTCCCTGGCGACGGTGCGACGTTGGTACGCGCTCGCGATTCTCACGGGTGTCTACATATCCAACATCGCCGATCGCTTCGTCATATCGACCCTCATCGAGCCGATCAAAGCGGACCTGCACCTGAGTGACAGCGCGATCGGCTTCCTGACGGGCACCGCACTGGCCATCTTCTACACCGGCATGGGGATTCCGCTCGGGCTCGTCGCCGATCGGATCGACCGCCGCAAACTGATCGCCCTGTCGATCGCCATCTGGTCGTTGATGACCGCAGCCTGCGGCGCTGCCCACAGCTTCGTGCAGTTGATGCTCGCCCGTATCGGTGTTGGTATTGGCGAGGCCGGCGGCACGCCCGCATCGCAGTCGCTGCTGTCCGATCTCTTTCCGTTCTCGCAGCGGGTCCTCGCCACCTCGATCTTTTCCCTCGGTGCCGCCGCCGGATCGATGCTCGGGTCGACGGTAGGAGGCGGCCTGGCCGACGCTTTCGGCTGGCGAGCGGCTTTCATGGCGCTGGCGGTGCCCGGACTGGCTCTCGCGGTCCTGACCCGATTCACGGTCCAGGAGCCCGCCCGCGGCACGTTGGACGCGGTCCCGAGCTCCGAATCCGCCTCACTCCGCGAGACCCTGCGGTTCATCCGCACGCAACGCTCGTTGCTTCACGTGCTGGCGGCCGTTACGGTCGTGACGTACTGGGGTTGGGGACTCTTGTGGTGGACACCCGCCTTCCTCATGCGGGCGCACTCCATGACGACGGGCCAGGCTGGCTCCCTGCTCGGCACCATCAACGGGATCGGCGGTGCGCTGGGCATCATTGCCGGTGGCCTGTTGATTCATCGCCTGGGACGCAAGGATCCGCGCTGGCAGGTCTGGGTCGTCGGCATTGCCACCGTGTTCGGTACGCTTGCTTCCATCGGACTGTTCCTCACCACCACTCCAGCGATGACCACACTCATGTTGTGGTTGTTCGTCCCCGTGGCCTATCTCAACATCCCGCCGATGCTGAGCCTGACGCAGAGCCTCGCGCTACCACGCATGCGCGGCGTCTCCTGCGCCTTGCTGCTGTTCGGCGCCAACATCGCCAATCTCGCCCTGGCGCCTCAATTCATCGGCATCCTCAGCGACCTGTTCCAGGCCCACTCACACAACGCTGCGCAATCCCTTCGCGACGCGTTGCTTCTCAACACCCTCAGCGGCTTCTGGGCGGTTTACCACCTATGGGCTGCCGGTCGCACTCTGCGTCCGGACCTGGAACGAGCCGGGGTCAGGCTGTAGTCACTCCTTCACGCTCCAGGAGTGCCCGCTTGCGATCCACTCCCCAGCGATAGCCCGACAGATCACCGTCGCTGCGCACAACGCGATGACACGGTATGGCGACCGCAATAGGGTTCGCTCCGCACGCCTGCGCCACCGCCCGAACCGAGTTCGGCGCACCAATACGGCGGGCAACGTCGGTGTAACTCGCCGTCTTGCCTGCCGGAATCCGCCGCAGGGCCTCCCAGACACGGCACTGGAATTCGGTACCCTGAGCATCCAGCGGCAAATCGAGCCCCCTGGCCGGAGCCTCTATGAAGCTCGAGACCGCTGTCAGCAGCCGCTCGACCTCCACCCCGCCCTCAGTCAGCACGGCCCGCGGAAAGCGCTCGCGCAGATCGTGCGCGAGTACCTTGGGATCGTCGCCCAACAAAATGGCGCAGACGCCCTTACCGGTCCGGGCGACCAGAATGCGGCCCAGTGAAGAGCACCCGAGTGCGAACGCAATTGCCATAGTCTGACCCGAATTGGCCACCACACGAGCAGCACGCTTGCTCGTGGCCGAAGCCACCTTGGGGCTGATAACCTGTCTCACAGCTTGCATGGTCCCGACTCCGGAATAGGTCCCAACGTGACGCTATTTTCAAGAGCCGCAGTGCTCACCGCATTCCGATTCTTGCCACTGATCGCAGCCACCGCGGCCGCGGCACAGACCACCGGGCCCGCCGATATCGTTCTCACCGGCGGAAAGATCTACACCGCCGGTCCCTCTCATCCGCTCGCCGAAGCCATCGCCATAAAAGACGGGAGAATCGTCTTCATCGGCAACAACGCCGATGCACAGCGCCTGGCCGGCCCCGGAACCCGGACAGAGTCGCTCGGTGGCCGCCTGGTCCTGCCGGGCCTCATCGACAGCCACATTCATCCGCTCGACATCCTCGACCTGGATGTTTGCAGCCTCGACAGCAAGCCACTGACGCTGAAGGAGCTGTCCGCCGCGGTGGCGCAATGCCTGACCCGGTACCGGACACCGCCGGGCCAACTCCTGGTCGTCCACCAATGGAGCTACACCGCCGGCAACCAGCCGGATCCCCAACATCCCACACTGCGCGCCGCGCTCGACGCGGCCTCCACGAAAGTGCAGATCCAGTTGCTCGGCAACGACGCGCACCACGGAGCATTCAACAGCCTGGCCTTGACCCAGGCGAAGAATGCACAAGGCCGGATCGTCGGCCTCTCCAAAGCAACCCTCGCCGGCGAATTCGCCGCCTACAAAGCCCTGGTCGGAGTCGATCGCTCCGGGGAATTGAATGGCGCCGTGAACGAGGATGCGCGCTACCTCATCAATCCACGCAGCATGCTCTACACGGACCTCGCCGAGATCGAGAAAACACCAGAGCGGATACCACAGAAAGTCAACAGCGCCGGCATCACCGCGTTCCTCGACGCCATGGCGGCGCCGGTAGGACTACCTGTCTACGACAAGCTCCTCGCCAGCGGCAAGCTGACAGCCCGGGTCGTGCTCGCACAATTCTACGATCCTTCGCGAACCCGAACCGCCGATGGGAAAGTGGACTACGACACCATTCTTGCGCAGGCCAAAGCCATCCGCGCGAAATACGCGAACAATCCACTTCTCCACGCGGACTTCGTCAAACTGTTCGCCGACGGAGTACTCGAGGGCAACCCCTTTTCGGTTCCTCCGACACTCCCGAACGCGGCCAGCCTGAACCCGTTTCTGCAGCCGATCTTCTCGGTCGACGCACAGGGTCATGCGACTGTGTCGGGCTATGTTGACACCGCATCAGCAGTTTGTGCCGAGGTTCGCGCTCATCCGGACAAGTACGCCTCGGATGCGACCGCCGCAGCGTTCCTGAAGACGCGCGGCTACCACCCGGCGCAATGCGCAATCTCCAGTGGCCAATTGCAACATAGCCGCGACATCATTCTCGAATACGTCAAGCGGATGCATCTCGCGGGCTTCAACGTACACATCCATGCGATCGGCGACCGATCTGTGCGCGCCGCGCTCGACGCCATTGAAGCCGCACGCGCCGCGGACGGCAACTCGACTACCCGCGACAGCCTGGCCCATCTGCAGTTGGTTTCCCCCGCCGATGTTCAGCGAATCGGCCAGGATCACCTGTACGTCGCGTTCACCTACGCCTGGATGAACGCCGACCCCGACTACGACGTAACGGTCATCCCCTTCTTCGAGAAAGTCAGGGGCAACAGTTACGCCGCCCTGCACCCCGCGGGCAGCTATTACACCGCGAATACCTATCCCGTCAGAGCGGTCAAATCGGCGGGCGGCATTCTGACCGCCGGCTCCGACGCCCCCGTGGAAACCAACGACCCGCGCCCCTTTATCAACATTTCACGCGCCATCACCCGCGCGCTTCCCGGTCAACCGGCCCTCAACCCGCAGCAAAGCATCACGGTACGCGAGGCAATCGAAGCCTATACGATGAACGGCGCACGCATGTTGAATCTGCAGCAACAGGCGGGCTCCCTCGAGCCAGGCAAGTCAGCCGACTTCATCGTCCTCGACCAGGACATCCTGGCCCTCGCCGACACGGGCCACCCCGAAAAGATCGCCGACACTCACGTGTTGGCCACCTGGTTCCAAGGCAAAAAGGTCTACGTGGCGCATTAGCCGCCTCGCCGGACGCAAGCCTCCATGAGTACGCGGCTGCAATAGCAACAGGCCAGGCACAAGCCGAAGCCGAGATTCGCGCGCGAACGATGCGGTATGTACCCGAGAGGGATGCTATCGCCGTTTTGCCCGACATGCTGCCCGCCCGGGCCGTAGCGGCGATCTTCGCCAGGCGTGGAGGCAAAGCAACCTCAGAAGCCAAACGAGTCAGCTCGCAAGCCAACGGGCGTAAAGGCGGACGCCCGAGGAAACGCGCGCGCCAGGCGCCATGATCAAAACAGCGATCAGACCCGAACCAACAAGATCAGCGCACGACCAATCCGACCGCCGAAATGGTCAGCCCCAGCGCCAGCGCGGACAGCACCCACACCTGAGCCGCTCCAAACCACCCCTCAGCGCAAGCACCGGCCACCGCACCCAACAGCAGGCACAACCAAAGAACACCCTGCAGCGTCCAGGACCAATCCGCCGCACCGCGCCCGCAAAGCAGCCGCCCCAACCCCTGCCCAAACTTCACCAGCGCACCAGTGACATACGTGAGGCTGATGCCCGTAACGCCGATACGATTCATCGCCGCATTGAGCGCGCCCATGGCCAGCACCACGATCTGAATCGCCGCCGCCGGCAAGGCAGCGGCCGCGGCGAGCAACACCGTGACCGTACCCATTACGAGCACAGACTGCCACCGTTCCGAAAATTCCGCGAGGATGGTGCCCAACGCGACACCTAGTACGAACAAAGCAACAATGACAGCCGCGGTCACAGCACGAGGCGTATCACCCCGCCCGATCGCGACACCGAGCGAAGTCGTATTGCCACTCATGAAGGAAACAAACAGATCGTGCAGCCTGGACAGGCCGTACACGTCGGTCGCCCCCGCGAGAAAGATCATGCCCCCCGCGAGGGCGACAGCAGCGCGCTCGGAGGTCAACCCCCGGCTTTCTTGGCGACGCCCTTCGCGGCGGCCAGCTGCTGAACCTCGGCAAGGGCCTTGTCGACGTTCTCCGCCGGCTTCAAGCCACCGATGGTCGCGGCGATCTTACCGTCCGGCGTAACGACGAACGTGGTTCGCTCGGCGAACCCGTGATCGATATCGACACCCCGGGTGTCCTTCATCCCGGGCTTGCCTTCCATGACCTTGAGGTCATAGGACTTCGCGATCGAGCCGTCCGCATCGGATGCCGTTGGAAATTTTCCGGCGCAATATTGCGGATCGGCGGAAAAGTCATTCAGCCGTTTGATGTTGTCAAGCGAAACACCGATGATCGTGGCGCCCGCCGCAGCGAACTTATCGCTATTCTCCGCGAAGGTGTGCGCCTGGATGTTGCAGCCACCCGTATAGGCCGAGGGGTAGAAATAGACGACGACCGGTCCCTTCTTCAGAGCATCCTTCAACGAGAACGTGAAAGCCTTTCCCGCGAGCGACGCCTGCGTCTTGAAATCGGGCGCCTTGTCACCTTCTTTCAAGGCAGCCAGGGCGGGGACGGCGATCACACCGGACAACACGACACTCAACAGCAGGCGGTTGCGAGGCACCGACCGTGCGCCTCGCCCTTCGGGCCGGCGTTCGCCGGCCCAAATCGTTCCAGACGATGGGGTCATATTTCACCTTCCGTGAAAAAAACTGGCGCCATGATGGCACGCGGCCCACGCCGCGCACCAGCACTTACACGCCGCCGTGCTACTTCGCGTCGTGGAAGATGATGCCGAGCGTGTGCCGGTGTCCGCTGCGCAGGCGACTGACTCCGTGCCGGAGATTGACTCGATAGACCCCGCGCGTTCCCTGCACCGGCCGGTGATGAACCGCGAAGACCACCGCGTCTCCCTGCGCCAGGGGAACGACTTCAGGCCGTGACTGCATCCGCGGCCGCTGCTCGGTCATGACGAATTCGCCGCCGGTGAAGTCGACTCCCGGTTGGGAGAGCAGGATCGCCACTTGCAAAGGAAAAACGTGCTCACCGTAAAGATCCTGGTGCAGGCAGTTGTAGTCACCGGCCTCGTACTGCAACAGCAACGGCGTCGGTCGATCCTGCCCGGCCGCGCGGCACCGCGCCAGGAACGCCGCGTGATCTTCAGGATAGGTGATCCCGATCCCCATCTGCTCGTTCCAGCGGTTCGCGACAGGGACGAGATGCGGATAGAACGCGGCGCGCAGCGCGGCGACGATTTCAGGCAGCGGATAAGCGAAATACTGGTACTCGCCGCGACCGAAGCCGTGGCGCCCCATGATCACACGGCTGCGGAATGAGCTCTCGGCGGTATAGAAACCAGCGAGCGCCTGGCATTCGGCCGGCGTGAGCACCTTTTCCACGAGCGCATTACCGGTGGCGTCCAATTCGCCCGCGAGGCGTTTCCAGTCGAGCTTCCGGATGCGATCGCTGACGGAGGCTATCGGATGACGGCCCACTCCCGGCAAAGCTCGTGGCTCGGCGTTCATCGCTGCAGGTACCTCTGTCGTAATAGGGAACGCCCCCTAGAGTGCACCTCAACGCTCCCGCGGACATTCCGATCCTTGCTGCCCGCGGGGGGCTACTTCGCGCCGGCGAAGTTGGCGAAATAGTCCTGCAACGAGGCGACGCCCAGGCGTTTCGCTTCGAACAAACTCTCCAGGTGCTCGCGCGAATTGACCAGCCCACGAGCACGTAGCACGCCAGCCTCGTCCAGAAGCGCCGCGAAGGGCAGACGATTCACCTGGTACGTCATCCCCAACGGCGCGGAGACCACGTACGGAACGCTACCCAGCCCGTTCGCACGAACATACTCACGATGCTCGTCCGGATTGCCGTCGCTCGCGAGTATGATATCGAGCCAGCTCCGCTCGTCCTTGCCGCTCGACTTCACGATGGGTAGAAGCGACTTGCACACCGGGCACGTCGGCGAGACGAACAGCAACAACGTGCTCTTGCCATCGCTACGCGGCGATCCGACGCTCAGGCGCCCTCCCTCCAGGTCCTGAACCTCAACAGTAGGCGCCCGCTCGCCCACCGTGAGGCCCTTGTTCAACATGAGGGCCCCCACGGGGGTGATGCGCTCGTGCAGGACGCCTAGCTGCCGCGTCAAGGCCAGCACGACGACGAGGAGCGCCAACACGACGATCCACAGCACGATGTTGGAAATAATGAGGGCCGTCAGCGCGTTCATCGGGAACCCCTGATCTCGGCCGCCCGCTGCAAATATCCCATCAGTTGATCCACACAAAGATAGACGAGTGCGAAAGTCAGCAAGCCGAAGGCGACAGTCACGCCGTCGGTGAAATTGAAGGGTCGGGGTGCCCAGGGGGCGAGCGTGCTCGCCAGTGCCACCGCGAGCAGGATGTTGCGCCATACCATCCAGCGAGCGATGGGCCTGCGCTCGTCAGGTCCACCGCAACCGCACGCGAGGTCACGACGCCCTCGCTTGAGATTGATGCCGATGGCACCCGCGTAGGTCAAAAGCAAACCGATCCCAACCGCCGTCGCATAAGGTCTCGAGTCGGCAAAGAGCAACCCACCCGCCACGCCCATCTCGAGCGCGGGGATCGCCCGGGACAA